>JAFXMP010000334.1 GCA_017530275.1 Clostridia bacterium
ACCTATTCCTTCTTCCAGCAGCAGAGCGAAACGCGCGGCGAGCAGACCGCCTTCATCGACGAAATGCTGGGGAACCAGAAGGTGGTGAAGGCTTTCGGACAGGAAGAAAAGAGCGTGGAGAAGTTCGACGAGATCAACGAACGGCTGGAAAAATGCTCCCTGAAAGCCATCTTTTATTCGTCGCTGACCAACCCCTGCACCCGGTTCGTGAACAACGTGGTCTATGCCGCCGTGGCGCTGTCCGGCGCGCTGGTGTGCGTGGCGACGGCAGGCACGGCGGCTCCTTTCACTGTGGGCAGCCTGTCGGCGCTGCTGTCCTACGCCAACCAGTACACCAAGCCCTTTAACGAAATCAGCGGCGTAGTGACGGAATTGCAGAACGCCCTGGCCTGCGCCGCCCGCATTTTCAAATTGATCGCCGAGCCGCCCCAAGTACCGGACGATCAGGACGCCCGGGTGCTGGAAAACGCGGCGGGTAAAGTGAACGTGGAAAACGTAAACTTTGCCTATTCGCCGGACAAGCCCCTGATCGAAAACCTGAATCTGCATGTGAAGCCCGGCCAGCGCATCGCTATCGTGGGGCCCACGGGCTGCGGCAAAACCACCCTGATCAACCTGCTCATGCGCTTTTACGACGTGGACAAAGGCGCCATTTCAGTGGAAGGGACTGACGTCCGCCATATCACCCGCCGCAGCCTGCGGGCTAATTACGGCATGGTATTGCAGGAAACCTGGCTGAAAGCGGGCACCGTGCGGGAAAATTTGATTTTGGGCAAGCCGGACGCAACGGACGAGGAAATCATCGCCGCCTGCAAGGCCACCCACGCCCACAGCTTCATCAAGCGCCTGCCCAGTGGCTATGATACGGTCATCGGGGAAGACGGGGGTCAGCTGTCTCAGGGCCAGAAGCAGCTTTTGTGCATCGCGCGCATCATGCTGTGCCTGCCCCCCATGCTCATTTTGGACGAAGCCACCTCATCCATCGACACCCGCACGGAGATCCGCATTCAAAAGGCGTTTAATACCATGATGGAAGGCCGCACTACCTTCATCGTGGCCCACCGCTTGAGCACCATTCGGGAAGCCGACGTGATTCTGGTGATGCGGGACGGCCACATTATCGAACAGGGCGACCATGAAACCCTGCTTAAGAAAAATGGGTTTTACGCGAAACTGTACAACAGCCAGTTCGCAGCGTAAAACAGCGCGTCAAATCATCCGTGAAAGATCCATGAAAATTTTCATTTCGATAAAACAATCCGTGAAAATCCGTTGAAATGCGGATCAAAGTTTGATATAATACATGCAAGCGGCAGATGATTCTTGTGCCTGCCGGGTTATTCAATCAATCATGAAACGAGGAAAAGGCAGATCGGATGAAAATTTGAACGCAAACGGACAATGATGTCGGTTTATACCTTGCGTAGCCTGTGCTCGGTGGATTCATTTCTGTAAAAAGAGAAGCATGGGGTTCTTTTTTCATTGTGTCAAGGAGGATATGGATGAGCGAACAATTTGAAAGCATGTCGGTGATCGAACTAAGGCAGAAAGCCAAGGAAATGGGCGTGAAATTAGGCGCTGGCATCAATAAACAGGGGATCGTCGCCAAATTGATGGAAGCGGCGGAGCAGGCGCGGGAAACCGCGCCGAAGGCAGATGCGGCGTTTGTTTCTGTTCCGGAAGAGGCCGTCAGGCCCATCCGCAGCGCGGCTATCATTACCGATGACGAGGAAGCGGACGAGGATGACATCCCGGTGCTGACGCCTAATCCCGCATTTCAGGCAGCGACCCATTCCGCGCCTCGGACAGCTCCCGTGCCCACAGGGGCCGCGGCGCCCAGCGGTTCTTCTTTGAGCACCATTTCCGCCAAGGCTCCCGCTTTTACCATGGAGGGGTCCCGGGCATGGCACAACCCTCGGGCCTATCAGGGTGCCAATACGTACCAGCGCACCCAGCCCGCCCAAGGCTGGAATGCCCGTACTCCCCAGCCTGCCACCACTGACCAGCGGAGCTACAGCAGCAGGCCCGCGCCTCAGATGCACACGGATACCCGCGCGCCGCAGACACGCCCGGTACAGCAGTCTGCTTATGTAAACCGTTTCGGCCCGGAGCAGACCATTCAGGAACCAGAACAGCGCCAGTCTGAATACCGTACCTACAGCGCACCTGTGCAGCAGGATTACGCGGCCCCCCGGGAGAACACCCCGCCGCAGGGCGGTTACGGTTACAGCCAGCCCGCGTATCCGCGCCGGGAAAGCGCCATGGGCATTGCCGATATATTGGCCGCTGGAGAATGCGGCGACGGCGAAGGCATTTTGGAGGTGCATCCCGAGGGCTACGGTTTCCTGCGCACCAATCATTATCTGCCCAGCAAGCAGGATGTGTATATTTCCAACGCCCAGATCCGTCGGTTCAATCTGCGCACTGGCGATTACATCGTGGGCAAAACCCGTGCACAGCGGGAGCCGGACCGTTACAGCGCCATGCTGTATATCACCGAGATCAACGGCGCCGTGCCGGAGGAAATGCCCACCCGGCCCCGGTTTGAGGATTTGACGCCTATTTACCCCAAAAGGCGTATTTCCCTGACGGGGAAAAAAGAAAACGATCCCCTGCTGCGGCTGATGGACGTGCTGTGCCCCATCGGCTTTGGCCAGCGGGCCATGCTGCTGTGCGGCCCCCGGGTAAACCGACTGGAGCTGCTCAAAAAGTTAGGCGCGGCCATCAACAGGAACTACAGCAAAGCACAGGTGATGCTGCTGCTGGTAGACGAGCGCCCCGAAGAAGTGACGGATATCAAGGAAGCCGTAAAGGCTGAAGTGGTCTATTCCACCTTCGATGAACCCGCAGACAGCCAGGTGCGGGTAACGGAAATGACGCTGGAGAGAGCCCTGCGCATGGTGGAACAGAAAAAAGACGTGATCATCCTGGCTGACAGCCTGACCCGACTGGCCCGGGCCTGCAACGTGATTGCTCCCCAGACGGCGCGCACCATGGGCGGAGGACTGGCCGCCGGGGCGCTGAACAAGCCCAAGCGCTTTTTCGGCGCGGCACGCAATACCCGGGAGGCAGGCAGCCTTACCATTATCGCCACCGTGATGTGCGATACCAGCAACGAGCTGGACCAGGCCATTTTGCGGGAATTCCGGGGCAACAGCAACATGAGCTGCACGCTTCTTCGCGGAAAGGATGGGCAGCCGGTGATCCAGACTGCGGAATGCGGAACTATTCATGATGAATGGCTGCAGCCGGAGGAAGAACGGAAGCTGGCAGAACGCCTTCGGGCGGAGATTGCTGGTATGCAGCCGGAGGAAGCCATGGAAAAGCTGATAGCTGACGCGGCAGCCTATGAATCCAATGAGGCATGGATAGCGGCGGAAGTCGGAGAATCCAAAACAGAAAATGAATGAATCAGAAAGGGGCTTCCGGGACGCCGGGAGCCCTTTTTGAAAGGAAAAAATGCGTATCGTGATCGAAAAGGCTGCACGGCGGCTCACGGTGGAGGACGATGGGGGAGAGGCGCTGTTTGCCTGCCCCATCGCATTGGGAAGCTGCCCCGCAGGCCCCAAGGAACGGGAGGGAGACGGCAAAACCCCGGAAGGGGTCTATTTCGTGTGCCTGAAAAAGCGGGGGAAATACGGCCCCTCCCTGGGTGTCAGCTATCCCAGCGAAGCGGACGCCCGGAAAAACGGAGCGGACGAAGAACTGATCGCCTGCATCCGTCAGCGCGCCGCCCAAAAACAAAGGCCGCCCTGGGGCACGGCCCTGGGCGGAGAAATCTATATTCATGGCGGCGGCACGGAAAGGGACTGGACGGCGGGCTGCGTCGCCCTGAACGATGCCGACGCGGAAATCCTGTACGCCCTCGTTCCCCTGGGAACGGAAATCACGATTCGATAAAAGTGGAAAGTGAAAAGCGGAAAGTAATACTAATCTCAATCTAAAAATGTATCAAGAATCCATTGTCTACAAGTGATGCTTTTAACCATATCATTTGTCAAATTGCAGATCGTATCACAAAGGCGATCAACAACATGGTCCAATGTTTTGAATACTTCATTCTTGAATCCCATGGAGCGAAGCTGTTTCCAGATTTGCTCTATGGGATTCATTTCTGGCGTATACGGAGGGATGCCGAGCAGTGTGATATTTTCTGGCACTTTCAACGTTTTTGATTTATGCCATGCCGCACCGTCACAAACAAGAAGAATTCGATCATGAGGGTATTCCTTCGCTAATTCTTCCAAGAATGTGTTCATACAGTTGGTGCTGCAATATGGCATGATCAGGAAGAAACTGTCTCCCGTTATAGGTTCTACCGCCCCATAAGCATACCGGTATTCCCGGATATGGTGACAAGGCACAGATGGCCGAATACCCTTTCTGCACCAGCAACTCTTCGGCTTATTGATCCTTCCGAATCCAGCTTCATCCTGAAACATCAGTCGGACTCTTGAGTTCGGCTGGCACTTTTTTCGGGTTTCCAACACGCATTCTTTAATTTTTTTGAGGCGTCGCACGCCTCCTCATTCGCTGCCTTCGGATGCTTTGACCGAGGCATCACTTTCCGCCATCCATGTCGTTTTAATAGCATGTATATATACCCTCGGCCTGTGTCTTTCCCTCGCACTTTGTCAAACGCTGCTTTGATCTCTTTCACGGTTACCAATTGTCCTGCTTCTGCTGCTTTTTCAAAGGGCGCCAGGATTGATTTTTCTTCCTCTTCTGTCAGCGCATGCCTATGTGATTTGTATTTGTTCTGGACAAACTCTTCTAAGCCCTGTTCCCGGTATCGACGGCACAGCTGGCTTATGCTGTTTATCCGCATCCCATACATCTTTGCTATTTCTCTTACTTTATACCCTTCATATCGCAGCATCAATATTCGCAATCTTTTACTTATCTGCTTTTCCTTGCTTTCTTTCTCTTTTGCCTTGATCGCTTCATATTCCTCTTCGCTTATCTGGAATCGGCTCATCTTTCATCACCCATTCCATTATATCACACTTTCTCTTCTTTGTATAGATTTTATATTGAGTTTACTGTGAAACCATTACTACAAAAGGGCAGACTTGCCCCTTGGAGCAAAAAATCACAAAGACTATGCTTTAGGCAGAAGCTTCCGCAGTGGCAACGGTCACTTCAAAACCCAAAGATTTAAGTTTCTTCAACAGGCTTTCCGCCTTGCGTTCCTTGTTGAACTGGTTATAGTAGTTGGAACCCAGGTCATGGAAAACTTCACCCGTTGAAAGAATGTGATAAATCGCTATCAACATGGAATGAGCAACAGCCATATAGGCCTTTTTCGCTCCACGATGCGCGGATATCCGGGAAAACTGCGCGCTGAAAAAGGAGTCTTTGACTTTCACAGCGGCGTGCGCGCAGGTGACCAACGTTGTTCTGAGTACCTTGTTTCCTTTGGTCGTCTTGCAGGATTTTCGTTTCTTCGCGCTCTCATTATCTCCGGGACATACCCCCGCCCATTTGGAGATATGCTTTTCCGTTGGGAAACGGCTCATATCCGTTCCAATTACGGATATGATTGCCTGTGCGCTTGATTCCCCGATTCCAGGAACATCTTCAATCGCCTTGCAAGCGTCTTTTTCGTCCGGCTTCATGGAACCGTCAATTTCATCATCCAGTTCCCGGATGTGCTGATTCAGTTCATCCAGATGCGCCAGCAGTACTTTCATCATGTGCCGCTGAGCCGGGGAGAGGATGCCGTTCAGATCGTCCAGAATCTGTTCCCGCGTTCCTTTCAGGTTATGGGCGATTTCCTTCCTGGCATACATTTCATCGTATACCTTCCCGTCGATCGCTTCTCCTTCCACGATTCGGGCAAGGATATTCCGAGCGCTCTTTCCGTCAATCTCGGATACTGTCCCTGAAAGCTTGATGTTCCCTCCTTCCAGCATTTTTTGCAGCCGGTTCAGTTCCCTGCCTTTGTCTTCTACAAGACTTTTCCTGTACCGCACTAGTTCCCGCAGTTCCCGTTGATCCCGCTTCGGAATATAGCTTGCTTTCAGCAATCCATGCTGCAACAGGTCCGCTATCCACTCCGCATCCTTGATATCCGTTTTCCGTCCAGGCACTGCTTTCATATGCTGTGCGTTCACCACGATGGCCTTTATCTCCATCGCTTCCAGCACATTGTACAGCGGCTTCCAGTACGATCCCGTACTCTCCATGGCTACCATTTCGCATCCGCTCTTTTGCAGCCATTCCCCGCATTCCAGCAGTTCCCTCGTCGTTGTGCCAAACTCCCGTATCTCTGACTTCCTGCCACTGCGAAGGCATACTACCAGGAGCTTTTTGTGTACGTCCACACCACCGCAAATGCCGTATAAAACTTCCATTTCCTTTTACTCCTCGTTTTTTATACGGCACGGTTCCCTCTTACAGTCATTTTACTGTGCGTCCTTTTGACCTCTCTGGGCTCTGGACAATCCGTGGTGCAACAAGAGAACCTCGTTTGTCAATTTAGTATTCGGGCTTTTTCCCAAATCCTTTTTCGACCTTTGCCGTCTTCCTTATTTTATCACTACTCTCCTTCTTCCGCTACACTTGGTTTCATTCATCGTGGAACCCCTTGGGGCATGGACATTTAGTATAAAACGGTACTTTGATTTTCACTCTCCACTTTTCATTTTCCACTTTTTTATCTCATTCCGCCCGGTAGAAGGCGATGGTCAAGGCCCCGTCCTGGCTGGAGGCTTCAATGCGCAGGGGAAAGGGATAATCGTTGCGGAAACGGAAGTTCAGCTCGGAATTGCCCACGGCGGCGTCCACCCCGATGGGCAGGTAGCTGGCCCCGTTGTCCCCGTGGGCCCGGCGCTGGAGCACCGTCAGACCCGGCAGTTGCAGCACCACGTTGTAAAGCGTGCTGGACACCTGGCAGGTGCCGCCGCCGTAGCCCTGCTGGAGCTGGCCGTCCACCAGAACCCCGGCGGGCATATAGCCGCTGCTGGCCTTATAGGGCCCCATATCCCGGTTGAAATTCAGGTCCGCCGCGGGGAGCAGCGGAAAAGCGCACAGCTTCTGGCAGGCAACGGCGATATTGGTCATCCGGTTCATGTTGGATTCATCCGTGGTGATTTTATAAAAGGAAGTGTAGGAAGCGATAGGCGCGTCAGTGCCCGCGTCCTCCGGCACTTCGTACACGTTCAGCATTTCGCCCAGCAGCCGGGAATCGATATAACCATACTGCCGGTGATAGATTACTTTCCCATAGCCGTTTTCTAATCCGATGAAGGAAACCCGGGCGCCCTTATGCAGGGTGATCAGGGTTTCGCCGCCGCCGGGCAAAGTGGTGACAGGCGCATCCTCAGCTTCCACCGCGGCCAGGAAATGATTGAAATCCACACCGTAAGGCGGCGTGGAAACCTTGTCCAGCACCTTGGTATCCTCTAAGCATACCCGGCGGACATAGCCGGTCAGCTTGCCCTCCTGGTAGGAAACCAGGGCGAAGGTGGGGTTCAGCGCCAGTACGGATATCCGCCGGGATTTGGGAATGATGCCGATTTGGGTGATGCCCTCGGTGCCGTCCCAGTCGGCGTATACCTTGGAATCCACCCGGGTGCGGGCGGTATAAAGCGCGGGAGAAGCGTCCTCCGCCCGGCCCGGCATGGCGGGCAAGAGCAGAGAAAGCAGCAGGGCCAGCGCCAGGAAGCGTTTCATAGAATGTTAAATCTCCTTGTAAATGGCGACAAACAGCGCTAAATCGTGGGTGGACGCGTCAATGCGGATGGGGAAATCGTAATCGTTGCGGAAAATGAAATTCTGGGTATCGGTGCCGGAGGCCGCGTCCATACCGTGGGGCAGGTAAGAGGCGGCGTTGTCGCCGTGGGGATTGCGGCGGAGAACCGTAATGCCGGGCAGCTGCATCAGAGCGTCCCACAGGGTGCTGGAGACCTGACAGCTGCCGCCGCCGTAGCCCATTTTGGTTTCGCCGTCCACCAGCACCGGGGCTAGGCGATAGCCGTTGGCGGCGTTGAAGGGAGCCACCATGTTATTGAAATTCATGGTTTGCCCCGGCTGAAGCACCACGCTGATGTACTTGCAGCACACACCTAAGTTCACAATCCGGTCCGGGTTGTCATTGTAAAAAGAATTGAACACGGAAATGGGCTGGCTGCCGTCCGCCGTTTCGATGTTGTCGGCTACGGGCAGGAGCTCCGCCAAATCGTTGGTGTTGATATAGCCGTATACACGCTTGTGGATCACCACGGCCCAGCCGTCCTCAAACCCCTCGATGGCCACCCGCGCCCCGGCGGTCAGCATGGACAGGGTGTCGCTTTCCACATTTTTATCAGCCTTGACTTCCACATCCCGATCGATCACCGCGTAGTAGGGTATGGGCACGATAGGATAATTGGGCGTATGCAGGGGATCGGGATTGTCCGTCACGTCGATGCGGTGGCGCATCACATAGCCCACGCCGCTGCCCACCTTGATGGCCACCCAGCCAGGATAAACGTCGAGGATTTGGATTTTGTTCCCGGCGTTCATGGTTTTGATCACCTTGCCGGTCTCGGAATCCATTCTGTCGTAAACATTGGTATAGCTGTTGGGATAGCGGCGGGTGATGATGCCTTCGTACAGCACGTTGCTTTTCTTTTCCGCGGCATAAGCGGCGGGAGCGCACAGGATGCACAGGATCAGCGCCAGGGACAGCAAAGACCGGTATTTCACCTTGAATGACCTCCAACCTTTTTCCATCGTACAGGGCTGCCGGTATGAATGCCGACAGTCCAACTTATTATAGCACGTTTTTTCCTTCTGGCAAATCCTTATTAGGAAATATTTACATTCCGTTCACGGTCTTTGGTTGCCCAGCGCTGTGGTATGTGATAGAATACGGGTGGAAAAAGAAGCGAAAGGAAGAAAATCATGCCAGCCTTTACCGTAAAGGAGCTTACCTTGGAGCAGATCCGCTTTCTTTATGCCGGACGCCTGCAGGAGGATTTTCCCCCGGATGAAATCAAGCCTCTGAGCGCCATCGAGCGGGCGATGCGCCGGGGGGAATATGTTTGTTTCGGCGCAATGGCTGGGGAGGATATTTTAGCCTACGCCTTTTTTATCCGGCTGGAGAAAGGCGAAAAGGAATTTGCGCTGTTTGATTATCTCGCGGTAAAAAAAGAAGCGCGCTGCATGGGGGTGGGCAGCGCGTTTCTGCAGGGGCTGATTTCGGGCCCCTTGAAAAGAATGGCCTGTGTGCTGCTCGAAGTGGACGATCCCGCCTTCGCGCCGGATGAGATGGAGCGGGACGTCCGAAACCGCCGTCTGCGCTTTTATCTGCGGAACGGTTTAATGGACACTTCCGTCACCGCCGTGGTATTCGGCGTGCACTTCCGTATCCTGTTCCTGCCTGTGGGCCAATGCCCCTCCCCTGATGAAACCCGGCGCATGTATGCTTCCCTCTACCGCGCTGTAATGCCCTGGAAAATTTGCGAAAAAAATGTGCTGATCCATGGATCGCTGGAGTAAGGCGTTCAGTTTTGTCTCTTAAGGACTTTGTATTGTGTGAATGGAATAGAGTTATACTTCAATGAACAGACAAAACTTGTTGACACTGGAACGCTTTTTCGGTATACGATTCATGTAATTTTTCCCAATCGATCATACAAATAAAACTTGATAGGGGGAGCAAAAGAATGAACAACAAGATTCTACGGTCCTCTCTTTTCCGGAAAACGCAGTGCATTCTCATCGCCCTTGCGCTTTGCATCCTTGCCCCGCTCATGTTTTCATCATCGGCCCAAGCTGACGGCATACCAGTTGTTATTGACTTGAGCGACAATGGAATCACGGCGGATTCCCCGGGGCTCTATTCTGAAGGCAGCACACTGACCATCGCGCTGCCAGGCGAATATTTGCTCAGAGGAACGCTCAGCAATGGACAGATCATTGTGGACTGCGAACAGAACGGCAAGGTGAGGTTATATTTCAGCGGAATATCCATTCATTGTGAAAATGGACCCGCTCTGTACATAAAGAAATGCTCGCCAAGGCTAACGATAGATCTTGTGGAAGGCACTGACAATGAACTGAGCGACGGGACGGCCTATGCTGGAAAAGACGGCCCCGATGGCGTCATATACAGCAAAAGTGATTTGACCATCACAGGCGCGGGCGCTCTGACTGTGAAAGGCTCCTATCGGGACGGAATCGTATCCAAGGACGATTTGCGCATCAAAAGCGGAATCATTAACGTGACCGCTGCACACAACGGTATTGTCGGAAAGGATTGTGTGGAGATATTTGATGGCGAGATCACCGTTTGCGCTGGCAATGACGGGATAAAAACCACGAATGACGATTCTGAATGGGGTTATATTCTGATGGAAGGCGGCACAGTCAGCGTTACCTGCGGAGACGACCCCCTGTCGTTTGTCCATGGGATTTCCATTACCGGAGGCACTGTCAGCGCGATCGTTGATACTTCATTAAAAACGTCCAATGATTGACAGAAGCACACAGCAGGTTGATTGAAAGTAGGTTTCTGCCCGTGAAGCATACATTGTGCCTTTTATGTTTACTTGCTTCTTTTGCGCTGTACGCTGCCTCAGCGCGGGCAGAAGCCCTTCTTTCCGTCTACATCAATGAAATATGCGCCAGCAATGGCGGCCATTACACCATCGGGGAATCCGCGCCTGATTATGTGGAGCTTCGCAACCTCACAGACCAGGCGCTTTCCCTCGATGGTTTTTTCATCAGCGATGACGAAGACCATCTTCAAAAGTTTTCATTGGATGGATACAGCATTCCTGAAAACGGTTATATCATTTTAGCGGCGGACAAAAAGGAGCTGCCCTTTAAGCTGTCCGCATCCGGCGGCGACGAACTGTTCCTGTCCGACGCGGACGGAAATATCTTGCAGCGCGTATCTCTTCCTCCCCTTAAAAAAGATGAAACGTATTCTTTACAGGAAAATGGCGAATGGCAGCTTACAGACCCTTCTCCGCTCGAAGCAAACGAGGAAGGAATACCCTATGTGGAGAAGGCGTATGTCGCTTCTCCCCGTTTTTCTCATGAAGCGGGATTCTACGACGATCCTTTTGACCTGACGCTTGAGGGATATAAAACCTATCAGCTGTACTACACAACAGACGGCAGCGTTCCGGATGAAAATTCAACGCTGTATACCGGACCGATCCATATTGAGGACGCGACCAGTCAGCCCAATAAACTCAGTAAGAGAACGGATATTACGATTCGCGGGGCGACGCCGCCGTCGAGCTTGATAAAAAAAGCCACGATCATTCGCGCCGTCGCCATCGACCCGGACGGCAACCGCAGCAATGATGTGGTGAAAACCTATTTCGTAGGTTTCCAGAATTACGAATCCTATCAGAACATTGCTATTCTGTCCATTGTGGCGGATCCCTATGATCTGTTTGACAAACAGGACGGGATTTATGTTCGCGGAAAAGTATACAAGGAATGGCTGAGCGATGAAAACCGCGATCAGGATTTGGCGCCGGAAAGAATACCGACGAATTATAAACAGCACGGCAGAGAATGGGAAATCCCCGTTTCCATTCAATGGTTCGGCGACGATCATTTGCTGCAATTGTCGCAAAGCGCCGGGCTGCGCATTCATGGCGATTGGTCGAGGGAGAACGCGAAAAAATCCTTTAACCTGTATGCGAGGAAAGAGTACGGGGCGAGTACCTTCTCATACGATATTCTTCCGGGATTGCCGGATAAGGAAAAGCTGGTCGTCCGTACCAATCTGGCGAGGGATTCCCTGCTTCATGCGCTGTTGCAGGAGACAGGTCTCCCGATTTCCTCATGCACGCCCTGCCTGACATTTATCAATGGCGAATTCTGGGGATTTTATGAAATCAGGGACAAGCAAACTGCGAAGGATATCGCCGGCTTTTTCGGCCTGAACAAGAAAGATTTGCTGGTGGTAAAAATCAGGAGCTGGTATCCGGAACCACGCCTGATGAAGTACAGGACAAGAGCGCCAAGGGTGTTCATAAATTTTTAGTTTCTGAATTCTCCAGGCTTGACGCTTCTACGCCGCAGGGATATGAAGCCATCAACGCACTGATTGATGTGGATAACTATATCACGCACGCTGCCGGAATCGCTTATCTCAACAACACCGACTCCAGCTACAGGCACAATTTTACAATCTGGAGAACGGCTGAAAAGGGCAGCGGCGAATATGAGGATGGCCGCTGGCGGTGGATCTTCCAGGATCTGGACATGTGCTGCTACTTCTATGACGGCGTAAAACAGATGATCCTCAGTTTGCCCGAAGACGTGTTTTTTTCCTCCCTTTGGAAAAGCAGCGAATTTCAAACGAAATACTTAACGCGCATCATGGACTATGCCAACGTTGAACTGACGCCTGAATATGTGCGGGAATTTATCACGCCGATACTGACCTATTACGATCCTTATCTTTATGAAACAAACGTCAGGTTCTCGTCAAAAGACACCTCCGCCAAGCCCGGCACGAAAAGCATTTCCAGCCTGACAGCCTTCTTCCAGACCCGCCGTGATGCAGTAATCAAACAGCTTACAGAAACATTTCAGCTGACCCGCGGAACGAGCACGCTTTCGCTGCACGGCCTGCCCCAGGGAATGGCTCTGGAAATCAACGGGCATCAGGCGCACATTTACGGCAATTCCTGGACTGGCGTATATTTTAAGGGCTGCGCCGTCAGCTTCACAGCGGGAGATATCCCGGGGTACCAGTTCGCCGGTTGGTACACCGGAGACAGATTGGTTACGACGGAACGGACAGTGGAAATATCCACGAATAATAACAATACCCTGACGCCTGTGTATACAGAAATTTCTGCCATCGCCGTTATGAATGAAACGGAAATTCTCTATGGCAGCGGGAAATATGGGTTTACCATCCCTATAAAAGACTCCATCAATGAGTGTGAGCTCCAGCCCGATGCCACGCTTGAAGTGGAGCGCAGTTACGTTGACAATTCCATTACGTTCCAGCTCAGCGCATCTGCGGAAGCGCCTCAGGGCTTTACCCTGTCCGTTCCCCTGCGGGATTATTACAGTGCAGGCGCAGTGATCAGGCTGACCAAGCTGGAGGACGCCGCTGCCATGAACTGAAGGGTGCGCTGCAGGAATGGTGAAAACCCCTATCAGGAGATAGCCGTGTACGAGATGGAACTGACCGGCGGGCGTTTATGGCTCAGTTTCGTCCTTCCGGAAGAACTGCTGGATAACCAGAACATCGATATCCGTCTGGAAACGGATAACAGCTCCGGTTCGTTCACTCTGAGCGGTTTCCGCATATACGGCGTTCCTATGAAAGCTTCCATGGCGCGGGCGTATGAATATGCCCGCATGGTAAAAGCGATTGGCGCGGATGACGTGTATTATCCGAATCTTGAACAGATGGCTACATGGAATGCGGCGGACGTGGAAATTGTAATCGCTGCTTTGAGAGCAAAGCTGCAGGCCGCGATGGCGGAGAAAGCGCTGTCGACCGTCGCAGACTTTGGCTCCAAACCCGAATGGGAAGGTCTGGAAGCATATACTGTGGCGGTCATCGATGAAAAATTGATTCGGGCTTTCTATAACGAGGACGCAATTGATTTCCCCCACGCGGCCGACGAAACGGTATATCCGTATGAAATTGTAAATAATTCGCTTCATATGCGGGACCCTATAAAGGCGTACCGCGGCGTTATATCGCTGGGAAAGCGTGCCGGTACTTTCTTCCTTTTAGATAAGCCGCTGAAAGATTTCCGGTTCCGCGCCTCTCTTGACCAAAAGGATATTCCAAAATCCATGCTTTCCAGCGTGTTTTTCGATATTGCTCCTCAAAACTACCTGTGGATGGATATCGAAATCTTTACGCAGTATCAGGAGGAGGTCGCTTTGGATTTGCCGGAAAGCTGGTTAGGCAAGGATGTATTTCTCTACCGCGCACAGGACGAGGAGTTAGTCTTCTGGGCAGAGAAAACGGCGGCAGACGGAGCAATCCACATTCAGCCAGCGTCCGGCAGATACTTAATGCTGGATGAACCCCTTGAATCATTTGCCAAACAGGCTGAGTGGGAGCAGAAGGAAATCGCCGATTCGCTGCGGATTCAGGCGCTTGAGGAGCAGCGGCACGCGAAAATGAAGCGGACCCTGATCATGATCGGCTGCTCCGCCATCGCTGCGGTCGCCGCAGGCGCCGTCGGGGCCATTCTTTACCTGCGAAAAAGAAAATAATACAGGCATTTATTCAGCCGCTGAGCGTTTCTGAATGGAATAATTGGCCCATGCAGGCGTCTTCCGCTGACCCACGCGATCCATCTCCACGCTTAGCGCTCAGCGTTCAACGCTCCCTGAACAATGAAAGCGTTCGATAAACCCTCGACGGAATTATTACGCTTTTTCTATCCCATACAGCCCGCGAATTGCCGAAAGAAAAGCGCCGGTGGAAAAACGCGAGCAATCATGCGGCGCTTTTTTTTCAAACCGCCGCTCTTTCAGGATCCTGTCAGCCCAGGCTTCGGGACCGGCGCTGAGAGACAGATAAGACACGCCTCCGGCATCCGTTTCTTCCGGTACGGTGTCGGAAGCGTAGCAATAAAGCCCCGTTGCCTGGGCCTCGATGAGCACGATACCGAAGCCTTCCGCTTTGGAAGGAAACAGCAGCAGGGAGCTTTTTCGCAGCAAGGAAGGCAGATCGGTATCCGGAGGCAGAATCGTCACCATGCTTTCCAGGCCCAGGCCGGAAATCTCCTTCCGTAACTGCCGTCCGTAATCGCCTTGATCCGCGCCTACGAAAACGAGCCGGCATCCCGGCAGCTTTTTTTGCAGCTGATTGAACACGCCAAGGGTAAAAAGCTGGTTTTTATTCTCGCAGAGGTAGCCGATCTGCGTCACCACCGGCGGACCGGATACGGAAGCGAAAGCGGGATCGAAGAAGAAACGATCATCCTCATAAGGATTGAAGATCACCTGGGAGGAGACGCCCGCGCCGTAGAACCGCTCGTTGGCGACAGCGGAGCAGCCTGTCCGCGCTGTGGCGGCGCGGTTGATCACACGCTTGCAAAGCGTGCGGTAGCAGCGGGTCAGCAGCCCGCCGCCCGGATTCCAGGTCTTGTGCGTGTGGCCGGCGCGGATCGGTATTTTTTCCTTTTTCGCCGCTGCCAGGCAGCCCGCCATATCAAAATCGTTGTGGCAATGGATGGCGTGGTAGGGGCCGTTTTGCCGGATGAGCCGCCGGGTTTTGAAATACAGCGCCATCGGCCTTACCAGCTCCCGAAGCCGGTTCAGAAGAGGAAAACGGCTCTTTTTCTTTTTGTACCGGAAAATCTTTCCGCCGTATGAAAGGAATTCCTTTTCGTAGAATCCTTCATCCCCTGTGTGCAGCAGGATGTCAAAGACGCATTCCTCGCGCAGGCCGCGGACAAACGCCATGATGACGGACGGAGCGCCGCTTTTGTCCAGCCCACCGGTGGAAATCAGCAGAATCCTTTTCTTCAAGCGAATCGACCTTCCTTTTTTATGGAGCGGCGGCGAGGTTTAAAGGAATACAGGATTTTCAGCAGACGCATGATGGGAAAGCTGCTTTTCAGCACGAGGTCCTTTCGGCTGGGGGCACAGTTGGTGTGGAGATAATATTTCTGATAGAAGGGATCGGCGCGGAGAGCCTGTATCTCTTTTTTAATGCGGGGCCAGGGGTTATCGGAAATAAAGGCCTTCCGGGTCACGTCCCGCAGGATCCTGCAGATCCAGATTTCAGCGCCCGTCACCAGCTCGTCATTTTCCACGCTCCATTTTTTGGCGTATTCCAGCCGCCGGGCGCATACCTTTTTTTCGGATAAAAAGTGCTTTGGGCTGTAGCTGCGGGACATACTGGCCGTGTTTATCCGATAATAGTACAGCACGCTGTCGATATACAGCACTTTCCGCGCCCGGTCCAGGAGCACAAGGGTCTGATACAGGTCTTCCCCGTTGGAGACGCCTTCTATATCCCGGTAAACCTCCGGATCCGCCAGCAGCTCGCGCCGGATACATTTGGCCCAGATATTGTTCAGCTTGTCCGTCGTGCACAGGATCCTGCGCAGGGTATACATATTTTCGGCCTGAAACTCGGATTCATGGGGGAAGGGATAAGAGAACATGGGATGATGGCTCACCGGATCGTTTGTGCCGTTGAACAGGATCATGTCCCAATGGCTGCTTTGAATATAGTGAAGCAGCGTGGGCAGCGCGTCGGGAAGCAATTTGTCGTCCGAGTCCACAAACAGGATGTAGTCCCCCTCCGCCTGATCCAGTCCCACCTTTCGGGTTTTCAGCAAGCCGCGGTTGGCCTGCTGGATGAAACGCACACGCACATCATACTGGCGGATGCGTTCCTCGCATAAAGCGCGGCTGCCGTCGGTGGAGCCGTCGTTGACGAGGATGAATTCCACCTGGCCGGACGCCTGGGAAAACAGCGAGTCCAGGCATTCCTCAATATATTTTTCCTGATTGTAGATGGGAACGATCACAGATAGAATCGGTTTCATGTATGCATCCCTTCCTTTCAGATACGCTTTTGTTCCGGAAGAATCACCACTTCACCAGACTTCTTTTTTTGAGTACCAAATCCTCACTGACAAAAAAAGCAAGTATTCACAAATTGCCGGCGGGCGATAGATGCCGCCCGCATTTTATCCACTGGAGATAATACCTTTTTTCAATTGCCGGTATTCCTTGCTTTTCCGATCAGCTTCGTTCAGACGCTGATAAACATTCAGAAACTCGTTCTTGGCCTTCAAAACAGATTTACCGCCGAGGGTCCAGTTTTTCTTCTCTATCGCTCTTTCCAGGCGATTCAGCTCCGATTCAGGAGCCGCCAGCCGGGCCAGCGTGTAGACTTGTGCCGTGATGCTGTCGGACCGCTGAAAATAGTGATACACGACCTCATCTGTTACCGCAATACGGCTGCATTGCTCTGCCAGATCATGGATAATCCAACTGTCCTCGCAGATTTTTCCTTTGGGATAGCGCAGGGAGTCAAACAGAAAACGTTTATAAAGCTTATTCCAGGCCAGGTCGCAGTATGTTTTGGAGCCGCTGAAATAATAATCCCAGAATTGTTCCACCGTCCAGACGCCTGCGGTCAGCCGGACGTCCTTTTTTTCCTTCCGTCCGGCTTCGTCTGCAATCTGATAAGAGGCAATCGCCATGTCCGCGCCGCAGCGTGTCAGCAGGGAATACAGCGTTTCCAGCATATGAGGCTCGGCCCAGTCGTCGCTGTCCACGAAGGAAAGATATTCTCCCCGCGCATGATCGATACCCGCATTCCGGGCGTCCGACAGGCCGCCGTGAGGTTTGTGGATGATCCGAATCCGCTTGTCCTTTTCCGCCCAGCGATCACAGATTTCACCGCAGCGGTCCGGAGAGCCGTCGTCTACCAGAATCAGTTCAAAGTCCCGGTATGTCTGTTTCAGTATAGAACTTATGCAGCGGTCAAGATAGCGTTCCACCTGATATACAGGCACAATGACGGAGATCAATCAATCACACTCCCCCCGCACCGCTTGACAAGACATTCTTTCTTCTTTCCCTATCGCTTGTTTGACAGCAATACCGATACTTTTCATCTTCTGAAAATCTTAACATGTCTGGGTGCCTATTTTATTCTGGCGTTGTTTCAAACGCCCCGCGCTGTTCCCTTTGGGAAGCGCCGGGACAAAAGAATAATCTATTTCTCCAGTTTCTTTGTCCCCGATGGATTCCCGAAGGTACGGTGATAAAGCTTCTGAACGCGTTTCAGCATAAAATACAGCCAGGGGCTGAAAGGCACGACCCGGCAGAACCGCTTCGCCTGCCGGGGGTACATATTGCCGGGCAGGAAATACCGGCGGTATTCCGCATAGTTCTTTTGAAGCAGGGAAAGGACGTTCCGGTCTTTCATGCCGCTTTTGTAATAGATATAAATATATTGCAGGCTCATATGGCACAGGGAGCTGTAAGCCATTTCCGCAATATGGGGATGGGTGTCCCTTGTCAGATTGGCGATTTTCTGATAGGTCAGGAAACAGCTCAGCTTCCGTGGCGTTAATGGGGAATAAGAAGCGGTGACGCCGCCGCTGTCGTGATTATAGTGATAAAGGGGCTTGGGGTCGTAGGCGACGGTGCGGCAGAACTGAAAATACCGGACGCAAAAATGCAAGTCCTGCACCATGCCCAATTCCTGGTCGAAGCGAAGCTGGTTGTCCCGGATCACTTTCAGGCTGAACAGCTTGTTCCAGGCGTAACCGCAATATGAATCGGGGCGCATCAGCAGGGCGAGCGCTTCTTCCTGATTCAGCAGCGCTTCGTTAGCCCCGGCATTCCATACCCGGATTTTCCCGTCGATGTGGTCATAATGCCCGCATATGCTCAGGTCCGCCTGATACTTTTCCCGCACGGCCGCCAGATGCTCCAGGTAATCCGGCTCCACCCAGTCGTCGGGGTCGGGGAAAATGATATATTCGCCCTTTGCGCGCTCGATGCCGTAATTCCGCGCGGAGGACAGGCCGCCGTTTTCTTTGTGATAGACCCGGATCCCCGGCTTCCGTTTGGCCTGCTGTTCGCAGATTTCACCGCTGCCGTCGGTTGAGCCGTCGTCCACAAGGATGATTTCATCATCCGGCCAGGTTTGGGAAAGTATCGCGTCCATGGCCTTGGTCAGATATTTCCCGGTATTATATACGGAAAGAACCACCGTGATCATTTGGATCATCTCCTTTGCAGCGGGGAAGCGTCAGGCCCGCTTCAGCATTTTGAGCACGACGCGTTTGACATCGCCGAATTCTGGCAGAAAACGGTAGACAAGCAGAAACACGCCGCCGCCGCAGACGGCGCAGACCAGGCCGCGAAGCCCCATCCACACAAGGCTCATCACCGCGTTTTCCCCGCTTTCCGGCAGGAAACCGCACAGGACCATCGACAGTCCGCAGGCGGCCGCCGTTGCCCCGGCAAAGAGCAGGAGCCGCGCCAGGTAATCGCGCTGCTTTTGTTCCGTGAAATAGCTGCGGAACAGGATACGGGAGCCCCATACCGAATCGATGAACACCTGGCACAGGATGGTGGACAGCATAACGCCCGCCACGCCGATGTACTGCACCAAAAAATAGTTCAGCGTCAGGTTGGTCAGGCCGTCCACGATGGGCCGTATCCGGTCTTCCCACCACAGGCCGCTGGCCTGACGGTACTGAAAGCAGATATTGCCCATGCGTTCGGTGAAGAAATAGACGACAAATACCAGCATCAGCCCGGTGGGAAACAGGTTTTCTTCCTTTACCCAAAACCGGATGAACGGCTGATACAGCCCGCACATGCAGGCGCAGACGCAGCCCACGAGGGTCATAAACAGCAGCTGGAAAGCCAGGAAATTTTTATAATTCTTTTCCTTGCTTTCCATAGCGACGCTGTTGCCGACGCTGGATAGGGTGCTGTCCGTCAGGATGGAGGTGATGCCCACCACGGTGGTTACGATCAAAAGATAATTCTGGTACTTTGCCAGAATGTCCAGCCCCAGGAACGCGGAAAGGATGATGCTGTCAAAGGAATTGCGAAGCACATGGCTTACCTTGAACATGAACAGCCCCGTGACCCGCTTGGTGATGTCCCGGACGGTCTCCTTGGGCAGATCGCCTTCGCACTTGTATTGCGGAAATTTCTTTTCGGTGACCCGCCAGATCGCCAGATTGATGCCGATCTGAATCAGCGGCTGCACCACACAGAACATATAGTAATTCCTGAAAAGCAGCAGCAGCGTGACTTGGAGAACGCACAAGGCGATTTTCGCCACGGAATGGATATAGTAAAATACCCGCTTCTGCTGGGAAGCGTCCAGCAGGGCGCTGCGGTAGGAAAACAGGAAATAGCTGACGCTGGTGTCCGCCAGGCGGATCAGGTACAGCACGGTCAGGTTCATGCCGTCCGGTACGGAGCCGTTGATCAGGTGGGGAAGGAAAGGGATCAGGATCAGCCCGACGCCCAGGATTACCGAGCCGATGATGCGGTAGATGCGCTGGTACAGCCGCAGCAGCGCGCATACCGTAACGTGATCCTCCTCCGCCATGGGTTTATACAGAGAAAACACCATCGCCGATCCGAACCCAAGCTCCGCCAGGCTGAGCACCTGGAGCATGGAAGTAAACAGGCTGTTCAAGCCTAAATATAAGCTGCCCAGCGAATAAATCAGCGCCGTGCGGGTAATAAAGCTGGTAATCGGGGTGATCAGCTTGATCACGGCGGCGCTTTTGATATTCCGCTTGGCGTGGGTCATTCTGGAAACGGCCATTGCTGCACATTCCTTTCCAAGTAATATGCGGGTATATCGATTGCTTTATCCTTTTTTCAGCCGCCGGGCCTTGATTCCGCCGGCCAGTTTCACCGCGGCCCAGGAAACGATCACGCTGACGGTCAGACAGACGATCATGGTGGGCACGGCGGGAAGATGCAGCCTGTTATACAGGATCAGGCCCAGAAACGCGCAGCAGAAAGGCTGGTGGACCAGATAAATGATCATGGATTCCCTGCCCAGGAAGCCAAGGAAGGCTTTCCCCGCTTTAGTTTTGGGCAGCCACTGCCGCTGGAACACCCGATTCAGCAGCAGCATCACGCCCGGCAGCAGCGCGTCTGCCAGCAAATAGACCGCAAACCGCGCCGCCCCCTCCACCCGGAGGGAATTGCCCGAGAAGCCAGAAAAGAAGAAAGCGCGCACCAGGATATATACGATGCCCAGCCCGCCCCACAGCCACACGATCCAATCCTTTGGCTTCCAGTCCGCCATGAGCACACCCAAGCAGATCATGGGCAGGTAGAGGGTCAGATAGTCATACAGCCGCCACCATTCGCCCACATTCAGGAAAGAACGGACCGCCAGCCCCGCAATGCCCACAGCCATGAGGACAACGCAGACGCCTTTGGTGTGCCGCCCGCCGGTGAGCCCGTCGGCCAGCGCGAGGATCACTGTGAGCAGAATGAGTACATAGAGGAACCACAGATGATAGGCCCAGGGATTGTTCGCCTGAAGCGTTTGTACCAGATAGGAAAGGAGCGGGAGGGAAACATAGCCCGCGGCGGAAAGGGTCTTTTCAAGCGCGGGCACGCGAATGGCCGCCATGAACGCGGCGTAAATGAACAGCGCGTAAAGCAGCCAGGGAGGCAGCTGCTTCTTCATCCGGCGGCCGAGTATCTCCAGGGGTTTTCTGCCCTTCGCCCGGCTGAACCAGTAGCCGTAGCCGGAGATCCAGAAAAAATAGGACATATGAAAAATATACGCGATGCGGTAGATCATGTCCAGCGCCGGAGCGCTCTGCCGCATTTCATCCCGCATGCTGTGGCCAATCAGCACCAGCAGCATGGCAAAGCCCTTTGCCCAATCCAGCCAGGACTTCCTCTCCATCCCTTTTCCTGCCTTTTCCATGGTTTATTGCCCTCCGCCTGTCGTGTTGAGCGTTTGCAGCGTCGGCGCCGTCGGCGCTGTCTGGAGAGTCGGGGCGCTGTTGCCGTTCTGCGTGTCGGAAGATGGAGCCTTCTCCGATTGCTGACTGTGCTGTTTTCTTCCTCTGCCCGTATGATGACCGAACAGGTTTAGAATACCTCTCGCCATTTGGTCATAATCGAATTTGATCTGGTATTCCTCGTATTCCAGTTCCACCATCTCTTCATAATTGCCAAAAACCGCCATTTGCAGCGCGACAGTGGTGACAACGAGCATTAAAACCAGCCCAACGATAGCAAGTCTCACTCGCATGCCTGTTTTCTCCCTATCTTTATTGATAAAACAAACATCAATATATATCTACAATGACCAGTTCCGGGGGATTATTCACGCGGGGTAAGGATTTGCCGTTTCCAAGGCCCCTGCTGATGATCACCCAGGTATTCTCGACCCGGTGGCAGCCGTCGGTCATTTCAGGAAAGAACCCCTCTAAGGGATGATACACACCGCCCTTAAAAGGTATGATCATCTGGCCTCCGTGGAGATGGCCGCACAGCGCCATATCGATGTTCTCTCCCACTAATTCGCCGCCGGTAAAAAAGTATTGGGGATAATGCACCAGCAGCAAGCGGTAATTGGTGGTTTTCAGATAGGACTGCCAGAATCTCTGCGTATAGTCGGCGTCCATCGTGCCGGGATTGGCGGACAGGCCGCCAATGTCGATGACGTTTCCGTTTACGTTGATGGTCTCATACCTGTTATGCAGCACGTGCACGCCCAGCTTTTCCAGATCCACGTTCAGGGTGCTGGTCTGGTTCACGCGGATCGCTTCTTTTTCGTGGTTGCCGTAGGAGAAATAGACCGGCGCTACATCCACCAGCTGTCTGCAAAGCGTCACCACCACGGAAGTGTCCGGGTCGAATTCGTTCATCATATCCCCGGCCATGGCGATGATGTCCGGCTTGAGACGCCTGATCTCATCCACAAGCTCGATGTTGTCCTCGCCAAACTCCTGCAAATGCAGGTCGGAAAGCAGGACGATGCGCATGGGGTTTTCGATCTTGTCATCCTCTACTTCGTAGAATGTATCCACGAAGTAAGACATATCCGTCAGCCGGAAATACTCGAACGCCACAACGCCTATGATCGCCAGCACCACGAAGGTTCTGAACAGGAACAGCTTCCACGTCCATTTTTTCCTTCGGAAGATCACCGTCTTCCTTTCTTTCTCTCCCTCAGATACTTCTTCAGCGCTTCCTCGGGATTTTCGTACAAGAAGACCTTTTCTTCCTTTTTCGTTATCTGTATCTCGTTTTTCTTCTTCTTGCCCAGGCTTTTTTGTTTCTTCCATGTTTCTGTCCTTTCATCCAACAGGCGTTCCCGGTATCTGAAGGAAGCGATTAACTTTTCTTTTTCTTCCAGAATGATGGCCATCGGAAGCACGTGCCACGCGATTTCCGGGCAATACTTTTCCAGCGTGTTGTCCGTCAGAAAGGTGACGAACATCAGCAGCGTGGAGGATATATAGATCGAAGCGGCGCGCAGGGAATATTTTTTCGCGAAATAGGTATAGGTATAAATGAAGGTGATATAGCACCAAAGCAGGAATACCGGCATACCCAATTCGATGTACATGCGCAGCACGTCGCTGTGAAGGCGGCGGTTTCCTGACTTTTCCAGCACCTCCAGCACGGTAGACACCATGCCGTTCCCCATGCCCATATAACCGGGGCTGAGCGTATAATACTGCTCCATGTACCCATACAGCCGTTTTCGGCCCATGAGATCGATGCCGAAGCGGTCGCATATGTCAAACCATAGACCGGCGCGTATCAAATATACGTATCCTATACTGATTAGAATTAACACTAAACCGATCAAGACCGTGATGCCGATCTGGATGCGCCGGGGCAGCTTTTTCATCAGCCAATAATAGCCAACGCCCAGACCGACTGCCGGAAACAGGATCCGCTTGAATCCCATCAGGAGGTAAAAACCCAGCGCAAATATATAGAACCAGCGCCAATGCTCATCTTTTCCATCTACCAGATAATACATCAGCAGAATACCGATGCCGAAAGTAACGTCCTGCACCTCCAGGCAAACGGAAATATCATTGTCGTTGCCGCCCACGCTCATCAGGAATTGCATCATGCCCGTAACGGTGGCCCCTACTCCCTTGCGCCGCATCACATCCAGCAGGATCAGCGTATTGGCCAGGATAAAGCCCATGGCCGTATATTCAATGGATTGGCCGCCAAACAGGATGCCGGCCCCGATCAGCATAGCCAGCACCAGGAGCTGATAAACCACCAGCGAAGAACCGCGCATGATCAGGGACAGCGGTTCCTGCCGATACACCCAAAGGCTGACCGACCAAACCAAAATAAGGATGTTGGGGATCATCTGAAACAGCATGACGTTCAGCGACAAATTGACGCTGGTCGTCTTTCCCGTCAGAAATACCCAGACAAAACCCAGGCCAAGAATGGAAATGTACGCGAACTGAGTAACGAACCACGGCAGCTCCACAAGCTTAAAATATCCGCGCAGGGTGGAAATGGCAATCAGCCCCGCATACATCATGCCATAAATCGGTTCGGCATGGCCAGGCCTTGTTTCAAATTTTATTGAGAGCTTCATGACACCTCCTCCCGGCGTTTCCCGTA
Source organism: Clostridia bacterium (assembly GCA_017530275.1). The sequence continues at coordinate 24,082 of JAFXMP010000334.1, forward strand.
CGGTTTCCAGCGCTTGCGAGATGTGCGCCTGTCATTCCGGTTTTCTCCGCGCCTTTTAGATATGTTTATTCCTCATCATGATCCTTCTTATTCTTTCTTTGTTTTCTTCTTTTTCTTAGTATCCTCCTCTTCCTTTTTCAATTCCGGCGTTGATTTCACCGTCTCCGTTTTGGGAGTTAAAACGGTTTTCTCTTCCGGTTCAGGCTGGATATTATAGCGTGATTTCACATAGGAGAACGTGTCATCCGGATTCTTTTTTTCTGTATTTGAATCAGTCGTTTTTTCTGGCGTCGGGTTTTCCGGCATCGTCTTTTCCTTCCTACGGATGGAGGGGTTCAGCAAACTTTTCTTCAGCGGACTGCTTTCGCATTTTTCCTCGTTACGGACGGGAAGCGGTTCCTCATCTTTGCTATCTTCTGCCTTCTTTCCCACGGCCATATCTTCAGTTTTATTCTCCTCCGCCTTCTTTCCCTTTATCAATCTCGACTTTGGTTTCACCGTCTCGGTTTTGGCGATTTCACCGGACTCTTCTTTCGCTTCAGGCTGGAAAATGCGAAGCGATTTCACAAAGGAGAACGCGCTGTCCGTCTTCTTTTTTTCTGTATCTGAATCAGACTTTTTTTCTGCTGTTTGATTTTCCGTCGGCGTCTTTTCCTTTTTCCGGGAGAAGGGGTTCAGCAATCCTTTCTTTCGCGGGCTGTCGTCGCTGTTTTCCTCTTCACGGGCGGGAAGTGAATTTTCGGCTTTCTTTTCCTCCGTTTTGGTTTCCTCAGCTTTAGGCGATTCGGCTATTTTTTCCACAGCATAGGTTTCCCCTGTTTTTTTCTCCTCAGTTTTTATCGGCGCTTCACTGGTTTTCTCGTTTTGGCCCAAGACCTTTTGATGCTTTTTCGCGGGAGAGGAGACAGCTTCCGCCGCCTGCTTCGGTGGTTCTATATTCTTTTTCTCTTCTTTCACCGGCGCGGTTTCTTCCGGCTTCTTCGGCCCCTTGGCGTCCTGATCGTCTTCAAAAGTATTTTCTTTGGCCAGGCGCAACTGCTGCATGGTGGAGGAAAGCAGCTCACGCATCGAAAGAGGCGTTTCCTCAGAAGCGGTGATAATCGCCAGCTTGTACCGGATTTTTACGCCATGCCCACCGCGGTTAAACTCTCCAACGGTGCGCTGGAGCAGGTTTTGATAGAAGGTGGCCCGCTCTCTGCTGCAGTCAGGGAAAATGCAAAGGAACTGGAGGCCGCCGTTATAGCCCACAAAACCGTAGTCTTCCGCGCATTCTTTGATATAATCGGCAAATATCCGGAGGGTTTCGTTGCCGGCGTCTCTGCCCACGGCCGCATTGATTTCGTTCATGTTTGTTAGAGCGATGACAGCGCAGGTAAAGGGAAAAGAGAGCACTTTTTTGGAGTACTTCTCAATTTCCATATCGCACCGCATTCTGTTGGGCAGATCGGTGGAAGGATCCGTATAGAAACGATAGTCCACAAAATCCAGGCTTCGGCCGACAACAATCGCGCCAATAACGCCGAATACGAAGAAGACTACAACGATCATCATCGTATACAGTTTTACGTTGGTCATCTCGCTTACATTCACTGTGGAACGCACGCGTACATTGCGGATGGTTTCCACCTCGCTGTGTTCCGCAGCGGTGGCTGTAAGCAGTATATCCAGGGTTTTCAATTTGTTTTCAATGAGATTGATCAGGTCTTCTACTTCTTGTATCTGGCTTGCCGAGGCTTCAGTGTATGAATCCACAAAGGAAGACAGCACATAACTGCAGTAATCGTTATCAATTTCTTTCAGCGATATATCGCCGCGCAGGTTAATGTACCGCTGCAGCACGCTGTCATACGTGATTTCCTCTGGCTTGTAGTTGCTTCTGCCTTCAAAGTCGTATACCTGACCCAGCACATAACGATTTCCAAGCGCTCCGGTAGCCGCTTCGCTCTCGTCCTGATCCGAACGCCAATGATAGTCCATGGTATCATGGTTTTTCTCCGTATAGCTCTCAATCATCTCCGTTACCAGCGACAGCGCTTCTTCGTATGTTTTGATATTCAGGTTGTTTTGGTCAATCCGGTACTGGTAACGCGCGATAAGCATCTCCCTGTTTCTGGTCACGTGGTAATTCATGATCGTAGAATACAGAGAGGGGAGGTAAACGCTGTAAATCAGGTTATATTCATTGTACAGGTCCTGAAAGGAATAGCCTGTGTTGGAGGAGCGATATTCCGTGCGCATCCCCTTCATTTTTTGCAGGTAATCCCGGTCCAGCTTGATGAATTCATCAATAATTTCGGCCCATTCAATATAATCGTAGTTCAGATTCTGAAGCGATTCAACGCTGTTTGGCACTTTGGTGATAGAAACATATTTTTCTGAATAGAGTTGGATATAGCTGTCCACAATGGCTTCCAAAATACGGCGCGCATCAGTGGAGGATTCCTGTGTGCTGGAGGTGTACGTGATGATATATTGCGTGGGAAAAAGCTCGTAGGCTTCGCCGTTGTTCCATTTTACTGTCTGAATTGCTTTCTGCTCATCCGTCAGGTATTCCGCAATAGAGACCCTGCTGCGCACGGCGTCAACCCCCGAATTGACGCCGATGCTTGACAGAGCATTGGAAATAACAGAAGAAGAACGTATTTCCTGCACGTCGATTTTATCGCCGGAAGGATACAGACCTTCTTCCGCCTGAGCGTTTGTGAACTCGATCATGGTTTGCGCGCGGTATGTCTGGCGGGATGAAATAAACGAATAAAACAAAATCCCGCTAATCGCTGACAATACCGCGATCATCCACCACCATCGCCTTAAATAGCGAACCAGCTGAAATTCTCTCATTGCTTACTCCTGCCTGGTATATTCCCGGATAGCGTAATACATGATGCACAAAAACACCATCACAGCCGCCGCTTTCACGGCGCCTTTCACATCAAAGCCGGAAAACAGGCTGTACTCATTTAAGCTATATTGCAGGCTGTTTTTATCTCGGTCGCTCTCATATGCCTTTTTCACTGCCCGGATTCGGCTGATCAGGCTGTCCAGATGCTCCTGAATCTCTTTGATCATAGAATCAGCGACAGTGTATTTGTCTTCACTGGCTCTGTTTTGTTTCGTAAGCTGAATGGTCTGTTCATATACTTTGATTTCCTTTGAGTTGGTTTCAATTTTTTCAGCGTAAGATTTGGATTGCGATGTCAGGTTATCCATGCCGACAGATGTGCGTGCCATATAGAGCCCGTTGGTTGCGTCGTACATGGGCACCATCACAAAGGTGATCATGGATTCATCATATAATCCCAGTGCGTCCTGATAGATCCTGTAACGGTCTTCGTTTCCTTTCAACGATTGAGAGACCAAAAAACTGCGGTACTGCAGTTTGCTCCGGTAATTCTGCGGCCGCTTGTATAGGCCGTTGATGCTTACGTAAGAGGTATACTTATTCAGATATATGTCCCTGAAATTGGCTACGGATTCGCTCAGGGATCTGAAAGTTTCGCCGGTAGTATGGTATTGATACATACCACTTTCTTTTCTCAGGTCTTCCAGATACGTGATCAGATTGTTGACTTTCACGGTCATAATATCCGAAAACTCAATATACTCCCAATCGTCCACATCCGACCAGTTGATGTTCAGGGCGCTGTCGTTGCTGCCGTAATTGGACAGAAAAAACTGCTTGTAGGTTTCCATCAGCAGCCCGAGCATGTTTTCAGCGCTGATCTGTTGGGGCAGGTAATTATCGTTCAGCCAGATATTGTATTCGGTAGCGATATACTTATTTTTGGGGCTCTGTGATCCCGAAGCGGTAATTGCGATAGAGTTCAGAAGGTCGTTGACGCTAAGCGTGTCTGATGCTCCCGCCTTCTCAATCACCTGATTCAGCACCGCATCGCTCAGAAGTTCATTAATGTTAAAACGCGTACCGTTAGGATTCAGCCCTTCATAGGCCTCATCATATCGTAAAAACAAGGTAGCGCTGGCGTATGACTGCTTTTGTCCCGCGCTGTAGCAAGCGGAAAAAACAGCGGTCACGCCTGCCAAAAACAGGATCCACAGCTTGTTATGCCAAACGGTATATATGATTTGGGTAAAGCGCTTTAAAAAGTTTTTGCCCAGTCTTCTTTTTTTTATTTTTTCCGACATGACTGCTCCTTTCCGCCCAAATCATCCCTGCAGGAAGCGTGATGAAAGGCTTTAATCTTTGAACAAGTCCGGGCAGAGATTGGCGTGTGAATCCCGGGAACTGATTTTCCGGGCGGGTACGCCTCCCCAGGTGGTGCCGGGTTCGTCGATGGATTTTACAACCACCGCGTTTGCTCCGATAGCCACATTGTCGGCGATGTGAATATCCCCCACGATCTTCGCCCCGGCGCCGATATATACGTTGTCTCCCAGCACAGGCGCGGCCGGTTCTCCGTTGGTCGCTCCGATCACCACCATGGCGTGAATGCGGCAATTTTTGCCAACCTTTGCTTTGGTGTTCACTACCAATGCCCCGTAATGGGCGATGGCTAACCCTTCCTCAAAAATATTCAGCGGTAAATGAAAGCCCATTTTAACGCAGAACCGGTGATACCGCAGGCGATACCACTGGGCGGCCAGCTTTTGAAGGGGGTTCTTCGCCGTATTCACCCAGTATTCCGTTTTGCGCATCAGAATCTGAAATCTCCATACCTCGTCGCCGAAGGGAGACGGCTTTTTCTGGTTCTTTTTCCACAGCGCGATTTGATCCTGTTTCAGATACCGTTCCAGATCCTGCTTGCTTTTGATCATAGCCATCACACCTTATGAAAAGTTTTTCACAAATTCGCCCATTACATGGTCGGTAGAGAATCTGAACATGCTTTCTTCGCATCCCTGCTGGATGGAGGCGTACAGAGCACGGTCGTCATAGAGGCGTTTGAGCGTTTCAGCCGCCATGTCGTTATTCCGGAAATCGTAGATAAAGCCGTCCACGCCGCTGCGGATCACTTCGCTGTTGTACAGCCAATCGTTGGCGATGATGGGGATCCGGGCCGAGAATGCGTCCAGCGCAGTTCCGGCAAAGCATTCGCACTCAAAATAGGTGGGGAAGAGGATCGCGAAGCAGCTGTGCAGGGTGTTCCAGGTTTCGCTGGAATCCCTCACCCCTTCATACGTAACAAGCCCCTTGTTTTCTTCCAACGCTTTGTTGAATTCAGGCTCAAAGGCGTCGTACATCTTGCCATACACTTCCAGCACGAAAGCCTTGTGCCCGATCAGGGCGTTGGCCTTTTTACAGATTTCGATGGCGTCCAGAATGCCCTTTTCTTTGGTTACGCGGGAATAGGTGCATACCCGGAACGGTTCCTTTTCGTAATGGTCAAAAGGCACCGCGGCGGTATATCCCCGGCAGTTGGGCAGGTATTCCGCTCTGGGAATACCCATTTGCTTCAGTTCGTCCCGCAGCTTGACAGACTGCACGTACACCCCTGCAAAGTGGGCGATGGTTTTTCCCAGTGAGGGCCGTCGCTTGATCACCTCGGCCAAATCGCCGCCGGTCACGATATAGAGAATCTTCCTGTGATACAGCTTGTTGAAGCAATGCAGCACAGGGGCGAAGATTTCGATGTTCTGCCCGGGCATGAACACCACGTTCGTACAGTTTTTCAGTACCCGCAGCATGTTGTTCGCCACCCGGATGGGATGCTTTTTGGCGCTGTCGATGTTGCCGAACAGCACCTGATCCTCGCCGAATTTGTCGCAGAACCACTTGCGAAGCGTGCGGCACTTGATCGCTTGGCCTGTGGCGAACCTGGCCCCGGTGCCTTCCACGCCGATAACTCCAATTTTCTTCATCATTTTTCCCTCATGCCATTTTCTGTGTCAGCTTTTTCAGCACCGCATCCGAATCATACGCGTGAGCGCTTTGCTCGCAGCCTTTCTGGATGGCGCGGTACAGCGGGGGATCCCGGTAGAGCGCCGCCAGTTTTTGAGCCGCTTCATCCACGTTCCGAAACGCGTACAGGAAGCCGTTTTCGCCGTCCCGGATCACTTCGCTGTTGTACTTCCAATCGTTGGCAATGATCGGTGTGCGTGACTGGAACGCGTCCAGCGCCGTGCCGGCGAAGCATTCGCCTTCGTAATAGGTCGGGAACAGGAGGGCAAACTGATTTTGCAGCACCGACAGAGCTTCATCCGCGTTTTTCGTGCCGCAGTAACGCATAATGTCTTTTTCGCTTGCACAAAGTTTATCAAAGGCTTCCTGATAATCCTTGGTGATCATTCCGTACACTTCCAACTGGAAAACCTGGCTGCCAAGCAATTCGTTTGCCCTGCGGCAGATTTTCACCGCGTCGCCTATTCCTTTGCTTTCCGTAACCCTGGAATAGGTGCACACCTTGAACGGAGGCGCGTCGGGAAGCTGCTTAGCCGGCGGGTTCGCGTAATCCCGGCAATTGGGCAGATGCCAGGCGCTTTGAACGCCGGATGCCCGAAGCTGCCGCGCCAGGCTTTCCGTTTCAGCGCAGACCTCGTCAAAGCATTTTACCGCCCAGCGGATCGCACGGTGTTCCTTGAGGAAATCGGCCAGCCATCCGCCGATCACAATAAAAAACGTGCGGCGGTGAAACAGCTTGTTGAGTATGCTGACAGCCAGGGGAAAAACCTTAACACCGTGCTGGGCTGGAAAAATCATTACGTTGGAGCAAGTGCGCATAGCATGGAACAGGGAAGCGAAAAGCCGGAATGGTTTCTTTTTCCAGCCGTAGGTGTTCACGATCTCCACCTGGTCCGTCCCAAACCGGCGTATCATCCAATTGGCTGTAAAATAGGTTTTCACGGCCTGACCGGTCAGATAATCGGGCCCTTCCCCGTACTGGCCGATGATGGCAACTTTTTTCATTGGCCGCTCCTTTTTTTGCGTTCTTTCAGCACGGTTTCATAATCCACCCGTTCGCCCCGGTAAAGCCGCAGCATCTGGTCCACCACCACATCCCAGTTGTAATGCTCTAGGATATAATCTGCCGTGGACGCTTTCATTCGCCCCACCTTTTCAGGATCGTCAAGCAGCGCCTGCATTTTTTCCCGCAGGGCTTCCACGTTTCCCTTGGGGAAGATGACCGCCAGATCCCCCGTGACCTCCGTATTTTCGGGAATATCGCTCACCAGGCAGCAATTGCCGTAGGACATGGCTTCCAGCAGCGTGTTGGCCATTCCCTCCAGGTTGCTTGGCAGCAGGAACATATAGGCATTCGAGTACAATTCCTGGATAATCGTCCCTTTTACATAGCCGATAAACACGATGCGGCTGTCGCCCGCAGCTTGCTCCTGCAGCTGGGCATAATAGCCCGGGTTGCTGTTTCCGCCGGCAATGATCAGCTTTTTGTCTGTTTTACAGGCACGGAAAGCCTCGATCATATAGTGAAGCCCCTTTTCCGGCTCCACCCGGCCCAGGGACAGAAGGTATCCGTCTTTTTGCAATCCCCACTTATCCGTGATTTCCTGGGGCGGCAGATGCTCCGGCGCGTCGATGCCGTTGGCAAAGCGAATGGCTTCCACGCCGTACTTTTCCCGGATATACGTTTTCATTTTTTCCGAGAGCACCAGGCAGGCGTCCGCCCGCTTGGCGGCGCACCGCTCTCCCCATTGCAGGTACTTTTGGGCGAAGCATCCCCATTTATCCCGCTGGCTGTCAAACCCGTGCAGGGAGGCTACGCACCTGAGCCCAAAAAGCTTTGCCAAGGGGATCATAGCGCAGGGGCCGGAGGCACGGTAGCTTACCACGTCATACCGGGCAAACGCGGCATGTATGGTAGCCAAAAAAGAATACACGGGCACCGGAGCGATGCGGTTGGGCGTGGGAACGGTAATGATCCGCACGCCTTTGTATTCCTTCAGCCGTTTTTCATTGAAAGCCTTGCCGTGGATATTGTCGTTTCCGCGGTTGTACACCACGACAGTATGCCCCAGCGCCGCCATGCGCACGGCATGCTGCTCAACGCCCTTTTCTATACCGCCTTCGTTGGAAGGAATCCTTTTGTGGCCTATGATTGCGATCTTCAGTTTTTTATCAGCGGGAATCTTTTTCATTCGGTTTCACCTTAGCCAGCATTGTAATTTGCTTTCTGTGAAAAGAGGGAAGATGATAAACGCGGCCGCTTCCATTATCACGATATGAAAAAAACGGTTGACTTCTCATCTTGACAGGAGGTCGGAATGATGCCGCCTATCAGGATGATAAGCATCAGCAAAAAAATGGGCAAAAATCCACTGACCATTATACCATATAGCGCATCGTTTTTCCATAGAAAAATCGGTTTTTTTGGTGTTGAGAAGAAAAAAACTGGATTATTAGGTTTGTACTTCGGCGCATTTTAACACTGGCGTATGAAACGGCGCGTCCTGGGTCATGCTATCACCGAAATCTTTCCTGTAAAAGGAGGAGGATAGCATGGCTCTTTTTTTGCGGGTGAGCGCGCTGCTCCTGTGCTTGTGCGTGTGCGCGGCGTTTTTTGATCCGGCGGCGCTGGCGGAACCGCTGGAACAGGGAACGCCCTTGAGCCTGACGGCGCCCAGCGCTATTTTGATGGAAGCGGAAACCGGGGCGGTGATCTTTGAAAAGAACGCGGACGAGCGGCGGCCTGCCGCGTCGGTGACCAAGCTGATGACGCTGCTGATCGTGCTGGAGAAGTTGGACCGGGGGGATTTTACCCTGGAGGATAAGATCACGGTGTCTCCGGCTGCAGCGGCGCAGCCGGGGTCCCAGGCGTTTCTGGACGCTCATGCCGTTTATCCCTTAAAAGATTTGCTGAAAGCGACGGTCATCGCCAGCGCCAACGACGCGGCGGCGGCCCTGGCGGAGTACACGGCTGGAACAGAGGAAGCCTTCGCTGCCTTAATGAACGAAAAAGCGGCGGCGCTGAACCTTCAAAACAGCCATTATGTGAACTGCACCGGCCTGCCCGCCGAGGGGCAGTACACATGCGCCCGGGACGTGGCGGCGCTGTCCCGGGAGGTAGCGAAACATCCCGCGTATTTCACCTATTCCTCCGTGTGGCTGGATAACCTGACCCATCCCTCGGGCCGGGTGACGGATCTGACCAACACCAACCGGCTGGTGCGGTTTTACAAGGACTGCGACGGCATGAAAACAGGCTCCACCAACGAGGCCAAGTATTGCCTGAGCGCCACGGCGGAAAGAAACGGCATGCGCCTGATCGCGGTGGTGCTGGGGGTGCCCAATAGCCAGACCCGGTTCGACGAGGCCCGGGCCATGCTGGATTACGGCTTTTCCGCCTATTCCCTGACGCCTGTTGCCCGAGAAGGGGACTGGATCGGCATGCAGGTGCCGGTGAAGTTAGGCTCCAAGGATCAGGTGGACGCGGCGCTGGGGGCAGGGCTGTCGCTGCTGCTGCGGTCCGGCATGAAGGATCAGTTGAGCTTCGAGGCCGAATTGCCGGAATCTGTCACCGCCCCGGTGCAAGCCGGGGATTCCCTGGGCAGCGTGTGGGTGCTGCTATCCGGCAAACGAATCGCCCAACTGCCCGCCGTGGCCGCCCAGGACGTGCGCCTGCCCGGGATGCTGGAGGGGTTTGTGCGGCTGTGGGAAAACTGGCGGTAAGGGGCGCGCTGGGGTCTCCGCGGCCCCAGTTCCGCAGGCTCAATGGTCGCAATGTTCCGCAGGCTCAATAGTCGCAACTCCCCTTCATGGGGAGATTGCTCCTTTTCGCCTGACCTCACCTCGGACAGAACATCCGTCACAGGCGGCTGTCCGAGGTTCGTCCCTTCATGGGGAGATTGCCCCCTTTCGCCTGATCTCACCGCTGATGAAATTCCCGCCACAGGCGGTCATCGGCGGTTCGTCCCCGCGCCAGGGAGATGATCTCCCTGGCCCCTCTCCTTCGGATTTTTCTTAAAGCGAAAAAGAACGTCTTTCCGCTGCTGCGCAGGGAAAAAGGATCATAAAAAACGCCCTTGGGCCGATCATCGGCTCAAAGGCGCTTTTTCATCAAGGCTTATTTTTCTTCGTCGTCCGGGGTTTCGGGGAAGAGGGGTTGATGACAGTTGGGGCAGAGATAGTCCTCGTCGAAATCGAAGGAATCCACCTCAAAGGTCATTTCCTCGCCGCAGTGGGGGCAGGTGTATTCCACCACGCTGTCGTCTTCTTCCTCTTCGTCCTCGTCGTCTTCGCCCTCGAAATCATCGTCTTCAAAGACGGCGTCTTCCAGATCGCTCAGATCGTTGTCGATGGCTTCCACGTAGGAGCTCAGATCGTCGTGATCATTGCGAATGGAGGCGATTTCGGCGGTGATGTCGGAAAGCACTTCCAGAATCTTTACGATCAGCTTGCCTTCATTTTTTTCGGTATCCAGATTCAGGCCTTCAGCCAGGCCTTTCAGGTAAGATACCCGATCAGACAGATTATTCATGAATCCTCCTAACAATATTTATGTTGCAACGTGTCTGCTAAATCGAGCATAGTTTGACCATGTTTTTTTGCGGGCGGATGATATCCGCCCCTACAGTCCTCTGCCTAACAATGATGGTATACCGTACTCGACGGAAAACCTACGCTGCGACAAAGAATCCCGTCCCCCCTTATGGTTTTCTTGGAAGGGGGGTCTGGGGGAAACCATTCTTTTGACTCAAAAGAATGGTTTCCCCCAGTATTCTTTCCCTATCAAGCGCGGGACAGGTATTCGCCGGTGCGGGTATCGATTTTGATCACGTCGCCGATGTTGATGAACAGGGGCACCTGGATCTCCAGGCCGGTTTCGGTGGTGGCGGGCTTAAAGTTGTTGGTGGCGGTATCGCCCTTGAAGCCCGGTTCGGTCTTGGTGATTTCCAGCTCCACAAAGTTGGGCGCTTCCACGGAGAAAGCCTGACCCTTGAAGTAGCGGATGGTGACGTTCATGTTTTCCTTCACGTACTGAATGGCGTCCTCCACGGCGTCCTTGCCCAGGGGCATCTGCTCGAAGGTCTCGGGGTCCATGAAGTAGTAGAGGTCGCCGTCATTGTACAGGTACTGCATTTCTTTGGTTTCGATGATCGCGCGGGGCATTTTGTCGGTGGGGTTGAAGGTGCGTTCCACCACGGCGCCGGTCATGACGTTCTTGATCTTGGTGCGCACGAAGGCAGCGCCCTTGCCGGGCTTTACGTGCTGGAAGTCCACAATGTTCCACACGCCGCCGTCCCATTCGATGGTGATGCCCTTTTTGAAATCGCCAGCAGTAATCATGATTCATTCCTCCATTTTTCTTGTTGGTCTATTGCAGAAGGGGCCGATCACAGGATCAGCAGCGCCTTTTGTGCATAAACGAAAGAGTGCCAGCCGTTTTCGGTGATCACGCAGGTGTCCTCAATGCGGACGCCGCCGAGGCCCGGCACATAAATGCCCGGCTCCACGGTGATTGTCACGCCTACCTCCAGCTTGTCTTCACACATCTGGGACAGACGGGGCTCCTCGTGAATATCGATGCCCACGCTGTGGCCCAATCCGTGGCCGAAACGGCCTTTGTAGCCCGCGGCGTCAATGATCTCATGGGCCATGGTGTCGATATCCTTGCAGACTTTGCCGGGGAAAAGGGCCTGCTCGCAGGTCTCCTGGGCGCGGAGCACGGTATCGTAAATTTTCTTCATTTCCGGGCTGGGCTGGCCCAAGGCGATGGTACGGGTCATGTCTGCGCAGTAGCCGCCCTTTTTCGCGCCGAAGTCGAAGGTGATCATTTCGCCCTTTTCCACCTTCTTGTCGCTGGGGATGGCGTGGGGCAGGCTGCCGTTGACGCCGGAGGCCACGATGGTGTTGAAGGCCAGGGCCTCGCCGCCCAGCTCCAGCATGGTGTAATCAAGAAGAAGCTGCAATTGCTTTTCCGTCATGCCGGGCTTGATCTTGGGCAGGAACTGCTCGAAAGCGCGGCAGGAAATATCGCAGGCTTCCCCCGATGCACTTGAGTTCTTTTTCGTCCTTGATCCGCCGGGCCTTTTCGGGCGCACCGTTCAGAGGCGCAAATTCCACGCCGGGAATGTCCTTTTTCAGCTTTTCAAAGGAACGGACGGTCACTTCGTCGTCCTCGTAGCGGACGGCCTTGATTTCGTGCTCCGCGAACACCTTCGCCGCCAGCATGGCGTGGCTGACGCCCTTTTCTACCATCAGCACCTACCAGCCGGGAGCCTGGCGCTCGGCCTGCTCGGTGTAGCGGAAATCGGTCACGATGGCCTGGAAGCCGTGGCCCACAGCCAGCAGCCCTTCGCCGGTATAGCCGCTTAAATAAAAGATGTTGGAGGGCTTGTGGATCAATACGCCCTCGTTTTTTTCGACGCCCGCGATGGCGAGCATCTTGTCCAGTCTGCTCATTTGTTTCATCCTCCAAAAAGCGCTTGATCAGCACCACATGGCATTTTATCATACTTCCCGCTGTTGCGCCACCCCCGGAAGAAAGAAAATCAAAAAAATTTTACATTTTTTATGGTTCAGTGGAAAAAAATGGGGAAATGGTGAGATAACAAGGTCACTGAAAAAGGTACGCTGGTACAAGAAGGGCAGCGTATCTTTTTCAGTTACAAGTGAGAATAACAGGCGAATTAGCAAATTGGAACATAAAATCGGGGGAAAAAGAAAAGCCTCGTAAATCAGGAGGGAATTA
>JAFXMP010000038.1 GCA_017530275.1 Clostridia bacterium
CACGATGCGGTTCAGCCAGGAATCCAGGGCGTAGGTGTGGTTGTACACCACGTCCATGACCACGCCCAGGCCGTTTTCATGCAGGCTTTGCACCATGCGCTTGAATTCGTTCACGCGCACCTCGCCGTGATAGGGATCGGTGGAATAGCTGCCCTCCGGCGCGTTGTAATTCTTGGGATCGTAGCCCCAATTGAACTGCGGCGCGGAGCTTCCTTCGTCCACGGTGGCGTAATCGTACACAGGCTGCAGATGCACGTGGGTGACGCCCAGCTGTTTCAGATAATCCACGCCGGCGGGCACGCCGCTCAAATTGGTCAGCCCCGTTTCCGTAAAGGCCAGGTATTTTCCGGGATACTGGGAAGAAGTTAGGGTATTGGAAAAGTCCCGCACGTGCACTTCCCAGATCACTGCGTCGGCATAAGTGTCGATCCCGCCGAAATACGCGCCGTCCCGGAAGCCTTCCGGATCGGTGGAGGGCAGGTCGATCACCATGCCCCGGTTGCCGTTCACGCCCACGGCCCGGGCGTAGGGGTCTACCGCCTCCTGAACGCCCACGGCGGTGGCGACCGTATAGGTGTAATACGTGCCATGACCGCAGGCAGCCGTGGCCGTCCAAACGCCTTTTTCAGCTTTTTCCATGTCCAGCGTTTCGTAAGCTTCTCCCTCGCTGCCGTCGGCGAACAAGTTCAGGCGCACCCAGGCGGCGGTGGGGGCCCATACCTTGAACACCGTTTCGCCGTCCCGGATCACCGCGCCCAAATCGTCCCCATCATAGGTATAATCCTCTATGAAGGCGGCGCTGTCAAAGATGCCCGTGGGCACGGCGGCGATCTCCCCATATCCGTCGATTTCCACGGTGTAGGCTTTGGACACGTCCATTTCGCCCTCCACCGTGATGACGCCTGTGACGACGTTATTGTTCCGGCTGGAAAGCTTCAAGATGGTCAGCTCCCTGCCTTCCTCCCGCACGTGCACCTGGTCCAGATCCAGCCTGCAGGCCGGGCTGATATGATACTTGATCTCGGTGGACGATATGATGCCCGCCATGGTGAAGGTGCGGATAGCATTCAGGGTTTTTCCGCCGTCCGGGCTGGTATACTGCATGCTGTCGCCGGGCTGCAGGTAGATCTTCGTATCCGCCCCGGTCATCACCGCAAAGCGGTCCTCCTCCACATCCTTGGTGGCGTTGCCCCAGGATTTGGCTCCCGGATCGGAGCAGTTCTTCCGGACGATAAAGCCCACCTCATTCACCTCTTCCGGTACGTTCACCATGCATTTTACACCGTAATCGCAGGGGTAAAACAGCGTGCCGCTGCCGTCCTTGCCTGGAAACCATATCCATACGTCGCATTTGCTGTAATCCGCATCGGGATCAACCCAGTACAGCGTCAGCTGGCGGCATCCCGGCTCCTTTTCCAGGAAGTATTCGCCCTCCTCCGCCCATGCGCCCGCAAGCGCGGAAACTGCAAGCAGGAACGCCAACAGCATCGATAAGCTCCGACGAACGTTCATTTGTTCCGCCCCTTTCATTTTTTCTTTTCAAACGTTTCCACCAGAACGCGCCCACGTTTCCCATTCCCGGCGGAAAGGGACGCGGAGCCGCTTCAGATGGACTTTTTCTTCCGCTTCCCATTATAAAGAAAGCGCCGCGCTGTGTCAAGAAAGAACGAAAGGAAAAGGGGAGAGAACGATTGAAGCTGCGCTTTTCACGAAGATGTTTCATGACAATAATCCCTGCTTTCGGTTGCGTGTTAGGTAAAACCATGTTAAAATTCAGTATGACGTCAGGATTTCAAGCATGATGAATGGCCGCTTAGACAAAGGAAATGCGAAAAATTCTACAGTAAGGGAGAATCGGTAAACAGAGGGGTGATTCTATGATTTCTTTGGCGATCTCATTCGCGGTGCTGATCGCGGGTTACCTGGTTTACGGCAGGCTGGTGGATAAGGTATTCGCGCCTGACGGGCGAAAGACCCCGGCCTATACGAAGCAGGACGGGGTGGACTTTATTCCGCTGCCTACCTGGAAAGCGTTCCTGGTGCAATTGCTCAACATCGCAGGCACCGGGCCGATTTTCGGCGCGCTGATGGGGGCCTGCTTCGGGCCGGTGGTGTTCCTGTGGATCATCTTCGGTTCCGTGCTGGCCGGCGGCGTCCACGATTATATGTGCGGCATGATCTCCGAGCGGCACGACGGCGCGTCCATCGCGGAGCTCAGCGGCATTTACCTGGGCAAAGGCGCGAAATGGGCCATGCGCGTGTTTTCCGTCCTTCTCCTTCTGCTCACGGGCACGGTGTTCGTCACTTCCCCCGCCGCGCTGCTGGCAAGGCTGTCGCCTGCCGCGCTGAACAACATATTCTGGATCATCGTGATCCTGATTTACTATGTGCTGGCCACGCTGCTGCCCATTGACAAGATCATCGGCAAGCTCTACCCGGTGTTCGGCGCGGTGCTCATCCTCATGGCGGCTGGCATTCTGGGCGGCGTCATTTTCGGCGGCTACACCGTGCCGGAAATCACGCTGCAAAGCCTGCATCCGGAAGGGCTGCCCGTTTGGCCTTTTATGTTCGTCACCGTGGCCTGCGGGGCCATTTCCGGTTTCCACGCCACCCAGTCGCCCATGGTGGCGAAGTGCATCCGGTCCGAAAAGGTGGGCCGCAAGGTGTTTTACGGAGCCATGCTCTCGGAATCCATCATCGCCCTGGTCTGGGCGGCGGGCGGCGTGGCGTTTTACGGGGCCACCGGCGGGCTGCAAAACGCGCTTTCAGCGCTGGGCCATTCCGGCGTAGTATACGATATTTCCACCGGGATGCTGGGAATGGTGGGCGGCGCGCTGGCCATTATCGGCGTGATCGCCTGCCCCATCACCTCCGGCGATACAGCGTTCCGCTCCGCCCGCCTGATTTTGGCGGAAATCACCGGACTGAATCAGAAGCAGATCCGCAACCGCCTGATCATCACCCTGCCGCTGCTTGGCGCGGGCGCGGTGCTGACGCAGCTGGATTTCAACGTGCTCTGGCGCTACTTTTCCTGGAGCAATCAGACGCTGGCGATGGTATCCCTCTGGGTCGCAACCGCCTATCTGCTCAAAACCCATGAAAACAGGCTGACCAGCCTGCTCACGGCGCTTCCGGCCGCGTTTATGACGGCGGTCAGCACGACCTACATCCTCATGGCGTCCGAGGGCTTCCGCCTGAGCGCGGGCATCAGCTATCCAATCGGCTTTGGATGCGCGGTCTTGGCTTTTGCCGCTTATCTCTTTGCGAAAAGAAAGGTGAACGCTCCGGCTGTTTCAGGAAAGAACAATCCTAAGTGAATCAACCGATCAAGATGGAAAGGCCGAAAACAGGATGAACGTATACGATTTTGACGGAACGATTTTTGCTTCGGATTGTTCCATCGGATTCGCTATCTGGTGCATGAACCGCCATCCGAAGCTTTGGTTCACCTTTTTTCCAACGGCAATCCGGAATCTGATCCGCAGCAAAAAAGGGAAGATGCCGGAATATCTGATGCAGCGTAAGTTTTTCGGGTACCTTACGATGATCGATGATTTTGATTTGCAGATCGAGCGGTATTGGGATAAAAATGAAAAAAAGATCGCGCCGTGGTATCTAAAGCAAAAAAGGCCCGACGATCTCATTATCAGCGCGTCTCCCGCGTGCATTATCGAGCCCATCGCAAAAAGGCTTCACGTCAGCTATATCGCAACGGAATATGACCGCGAATTCGGCGTGCTTTTGAATAACCTGATGTACGCAAGGGAAAAGGCCAGGTACATCATCGACCGCGGTTTTCCGAAGATCGAGCATTTTTATTCGGATTCTCTTGCCGATACGCCGCTTGCTTTATGCGCCGAAAAAGCCCATTTAGTCGTCAACAAGGCGACCACCGTGATCGATTGGCCGGATCTTGACCGAGAGAACATGAAAACCGTTAAAAAGAAGATCGAC
>JAFXMP010000039.1 GCA_017530275.1 Clostridia bacterium
CAGATGCGGGAACTGCCTGCCACGATTATAAAACGCCAGATCCGCGGAAGTATACTTCTTCCCTATGATTAACTGCCTGAGTTCATTGTATACTGTGTCGAGAAGCGCCGATACCAACAGTTTCCATCCGTAAGCAAGCAAGCCCTTCAGCCTCTCCCAGGAAAACATTTTCTTGGGGCGCCACTTGACCGTGATCCACAGGATGAGCGTATCCACAGCGGCATTGAAGATCTGCTGCGCCACAAGCGCCCATACGCCATATCCCCTGTACGCCATGTAAATGCCGATAACGGCCGCGCCGATCGTTCCTCCCAGCGTGGCAAAAAAGAAGCGCTTGAACTGCATGGTCCGGGACACATAGGCTTGCAGGATGTTTTTAACGCCCGAGATGACCAGCATCAGGCTCAGCACGCGCACAATCGGCGTCATCGTGCTGTCTTTGTAAAATGCCGCGATGAGCGGGGCCGCCAGGAAAATCAGCAAATACAGGGCGCAGCAAGCTGTAACATTGAAATAAAACACACTGGAAAAGTCCAGATCATCGGCGTCCTTCTTTTGGATCAGAGCGCTGCCCAGGCCGCTGTCAACGAATACGTTGAGGATCGCGGTAAAAACCGTTACCAAGGCAATCGTTCCATATAATTCCGGGTCAAGAATGCGGGCTAAAACGATAGAAACGATAAAGGATACCCCTTGCGCGCCTATTCGTTCGGCAAAACGCCACAAGAGCGATGTAAATACAGTTGAGTTACTATTTCTTTTCATTCATTTTCTCCAAGCTTCCCTGGCGGTAAATCCATTTTATAATATTATCACGGTATTTTCCCGGCAGCAAACGCTGAAATGCTTATATGTTCTATTTATATCTCAGTTTTCTGTATGCTCTAAATAGGGCGGGAAAATAATGATGAATATAGAGTATCATTTTTTGCTTGGGATTGAACCGTTTATACAAATCTGGATACTGCGTCCTGATTGTTTTTAGATCTCCCTTCTCTTGGAGAAGCTTGACGTCGCCATTTCTGATTCTTTCATTGATGCACTTTGAATATCGTCCTTCTGTGAACTCATCAATATTATGCAGCATCCTTTTGAAATTGTTCCAGTGTTCTTCCCGCCTTTTCAATGCATCTGTGCTAAACCTCATACAGCTTGTCCATGAACCCGGAACAAATGCCCTGTAAACAGACATAGCCTCAGCGAAACAATGCACCCGGCCGCACAATGCCATATACAGAAATTTGGGGTAATCGCCAATTCCCTTTACGCGAAAGTCTATGGGCGTTATTGCGAATTCGTATCTGAACAGGATGCTTGAGGTATGAAAAACTGTTCTGCCTTCCTTGCCCCCTCTCAATATTTCTTCAAATGAAAAATCCCTGTCATGTTCTATATCATTAAACAATTCTGTTTTTCCGTCGGCACAATTGATGATTTTGGAATTATGAGCGCAAAGCGAATAATCCGGATGCGCCTCCATCCAATCCACCTGCTTCTGCAGCTTATATTCGTCGCACCAATAATCATCGCCTTCGCATACGGCGAGATATTTTCCTCGTATATGCGGATAAATGAAAGAATGAAAAATCAATAGGCCTTTTGAATATTGGTTTTCTGTTTGAATGATCGGTTTGATGATCTCCGGATACTTTTCCGCATATTCACGAATAATATTCGCTGTTCCATCCGTAGAGGCATCGTCGTGCACGATCACTTCATAAGAAAAATCCGTTTTCTGGCGCATAAAGCCTTCAAGCGTTTCTCTGATGTATTTTTCATGATTGTATGCCAAACAATAAACGGAAACAAGAGGCGTCATCTATTCTCCTCCTAAATATTCTGTATTCTTGGTCCTCATGCGGTATGAGACCTGTATTGCAAAATCTGTTCCGTCATTTTTTTATTGGTTCAATTTCCAGCGTTCTGCCGTCCTTGACGATCGAATGCGCCGGAATCGTCCCTTTCACCACCGCACCTGCGCCGATAACGCAGCCTTCACCGATATGCGTTCCCCGAAGAATTACGGCATTCGCGCCGATCCAGCAATTATCTTCAATGATTATTGGACTGGTTTTGAACGTATATTTTTCGTGACCTGACATATTAAATACGTGATCGTGATCATAAATACATACATTGGGGCCGAACGAACAATACTTTCCAATCGTAATCATATCCCGGCACACAATAATATCATTTCGATTAAACGATGTTTTTTGTCCGATTGTCAATTGTCCTCCAATGACCGAAAAACAAACACGCCTATGCGTTGAAACCTTGTTGCCTATACTTATCTTCCCCCCTTCAATCAGTATGATTTCTGTTCCAATTCTAATATAATGAATGCCTTCCGTTCTGATCTTCGGATATCTTATTTTTTGCCAAATGTTTTCAACAATGGTTTTAATTCGTTTTATCATTCTAAATCCAACCCTTTCAATACCGTTTCTCTATGATCCTCACATTCGATATAGTTTCTCAATGCGAACCTGTTTTTTTGAATATAGTGTTTTGCAGCTACCCTTTGAAACCTGTACCCGGATAATTTATTCATTGCACGAAATAGAAAGCGTGTTCTTTTTCCGGAAAAGTACATTATGTAGCTATCCATATTTTCCTTTGCATAAGCAGAAAATTTTTCTTCGATAAACCCATCTTTCTGTATTTCTTTGCTGCGCATCCTGAACGCGTTCATTATTTCTTCCGCGTCTTTATTCTTCGCCAGCGTGACGCCGCATGATTTTTTAGCCAATGGAATGTAGTTTATCAGTCCATTCGCCTCTATTTGAACCAATAAGCTGGTATTCCAGTACTCATTATCTTTATAATCGAAAAGGAAGTTCCCTTGCCCATAAATAATCGTTCCATTCAGATATTTTTCCTCGCACCCGATACAATGACTATGTTGACAAACAACCAAGTCAGCCCCTTTTTCCACCATTTTTCTACATGATTTCTGTAAATAGGGGGATGGATATCGGTAGCATTCCTTTCCTCCATGATAAAGCACGATGGCATAGTCGCACTGTGCTTTCATCTGTATGATATGATCCAATGATTCCAGCGGATCAAAGGGATTCGCGCCAGGCTTATTCTCATTCGCGATAGAGAATTCATGTTCCGCGCAAGCATAAACGCCATATCGTTTTCCATCAACGGTAAAAAAATATGGTTTCTGTGCTTCTTGAAGATTCCTGTCTGCTCCTACGTGAGCGATTTTAGCCTTATCCAGCACATCTATTGTAGATTCAAGGCCTTGCGTATCATGATCCATGATATGGTTATTGGCCAATGTCAACAGATCAATCTTCATCGCCTTTATCCCGGCAATCGCAGCTGTAGGCGCGAACAGATTGGGGCCATGCTTGGCAATCGGCTTTACATGATTCGTCAAGGGAACCTCAAGATTAAAGATCCTGTAATCGGCCTGATCCATAATGGCTTGCAGTTCAGGACCGATCAGTTCTTCAATCCTGCCGTTTGCAAATAGCTCGGCATTTGAATCTACAGGCACTATGTCCGCCCCAATAATAATGCTCATTTTCTTTCCTCTTATCTGTTCAGGTTTTTTCTATGTCTCTATCAGGAAGCTTGATCCAAGAACCCAGCAGTTCTGTATTCCCTTCAAAAATGAACTTTCCAAATCCGGAATCAGGAAAAAAAGTCAATTCTCCGAAATAGATTTTTCCGTCGACGTCATAAAAATCCACCCTTACAAACGGAATTGAGGCCGCAAGCTTTTCTGCAAGGATCTTCATTTGATCAATTGAAGCGGGCAGCCGTATGTCCCTGTCAAAATCGGGCGGACAAACTTTTTCCCCAAGTTTCATCAATTTTTTATCGATAGAGTAGTAATTGGCCCGATGCTCTGTAAATCGGTCAAAATCCACCTTAAAGCATTTTGCCTCTCCGTTAAAACAGAAAAACTTGTAATCTCTCAGTTCTCCCGTAGAACTGTCTTCCATATACTTTTCGGCAATGATCCTCGGCTTGACGTTTTTGTAGGGCCATTCACGGCCTATATGATAATAATTTCTTTTAAGAGATTTGTTGATAATTTTACCGGCTTCCCGTATATCCATTTTGCTCTTGTCTTTCACGATGACAAGCCCGCCGCTGTCGTGAGTGCATTTCAGTACGAACTGATTCGGCAACGACTCAAAATCAATATCTTCAAAACGATCCCACACTCCGAAAGTTGGCACAATATAGTCTTTCCCTATAATGGAAGAAACATAGTCCTTAACCGCATATTTATCAACAATTGTAGAATAGATTGGTTTTCGATCATACAATTTGAGCCATTGAAGCTTCTCATTAAATGTCTTCGGATGCTGAATATCCACATCAGCTCCTAATCTTAGCCTGTATTTTTTCCGTATAAACTTTTCGTCGGACATTTTGTTATAGAAACCGCGTGATGCCAAAGTAAAGAATCTTGCGTTTGGATCAAGGATGATGGTGGACAGCTTTTTTACGGGATTAAACATACGGAATCAGCCTCGCTTTTCATCATTCTGAAATGCTTACCTTATGTAACGATAACGCCGTATATCGGTTAATTCTATATCATTTATAGGAGCCGTCGTATTCTTTGTCAAATTACATACCTGAAGGAACAAGAGTACAAAATATATCTGATCTGATTTGATATAATAGGTAACATGTCCATAATCCATGAGCAAAATGATGACGGACAGAATGAGGCACGGGTAATAATCCTTAGATTTACTGTGCATATAATATACGAGCATGTATCC
>JAFXMP010000335.1 GCA_017530275.1 Clostridia bacterium
AACGAGGCGCTTGCGAGGCTCGCGGATATCCGTAAGAAGATCAGATAAACATCAGCCGTATATCGCTGCTATAGGTTAACATAATTATAAGCAGTAACGTTATGTAAGCCGTACAGCGCGACCATCCGTCACGAAAGAAGGACAGGCATATGAAAAAGGTAAGGAACCCGATTCCCGGCGGCTGGTGCTCTGACCCCAGCATCCTGCGGGTGGGGGAGGACTACTATATCGCGGCGTCTACCTTTGAGTGGATGCCGGGTGTGAGCATTTATCATTCCCGCGACATGATCCACTGGGTGCGCTTGCCCGGCGCGCTGCAGGATGATGTGGCTGTCAGCATGGAGGGCATGGATCCCTCCTGCGGCATCTGGGCGCCTAATCTGACCTACTGCGATGGGCTTTTTTATCTGGCGTATACGATCGTGTATACCAGCGCCCACCGCTATAAGGATACCCGCAATTTCCTGATCACGGCGGAGGATGTGCGCGGCCCCTGGTCCAAGCCTGTCTTTCTGCACAGCATTGGCTTTGATCCCTCCATCTTCCATGAGGAGGACGGACGCAAGTATGTCGTGAGCCAGACAATGGAGCACAGGACAGAGCTGAAACGTTTTCGCGGCGTGACAGTGCAGGAATATGACCCTGCCGCCCAAAGAGTGATCGGTAAGGCACATCTCGTGTTTGAGGGCACCGACAGGGGCGTGACAGAAGGCCCAAACATTATGAAGAAAGATGGCTGGTACTACATTACAGCGGCGGAGGGCGGCACGGAGTTCGGCCATTGTGTCACGATGGCCCGCTCCCGCAGCCTGTTCGGCCCTTACGAAGTCGATCCGCAGAATCCGATGCTCTCAAGCACAGGTACCGGCTGCGAACTGCAGCGCGCCGGGCACGGGCAGTATGTGAGTGATCTGCGGGGCAACTGGTATATGGCGCACCTGTGCTCCCGCCCGCTGGAGGGCAAATGGAGCATTCTGGGCAGAGAGGCGGCGATTCAGAATATCGACTGGCCGGAGGGCAGCTGGCCTCGCATCAGGGGGGCGTCGTCCACCGCGACGCCAAAGCTGTGGTTCGAAGCGCCCGACGTCCCGGAGCATCCCTTTCCGGAAGTGCCGGAGCGTACGAACTTTTCCCAGGGGATTCCTGTCCAGTGGATGAGCCTGCGCCGCAGCTGGCCAAACTGCGGCATTGATCTTTCCGCCCGTGAGGGCTGGGTGCGGGTATACGGAGGGAATTCGCTGTGCTCCCACTATCGGCAGCATCTGCTTGCCCGCGCGGTATCTTCTCTGAAGTGCGAATGCGAAATGCATATGGAGTTTGAGGCGGAAACACCTTATCAGATGGCAGGACTGGTGTTCATCTATAACTGCGACAACTGGTATTATCTGTGCAAGACAGCGGGCGAGGAGGGGCAGCCTGTGCTGGCGATCTTCTCCTGCGACAATGGCGCGGCGCACAGTCACGGCGTATATCCGCTGCCGGAAGAATGTAAGACCATCAACCTGTCAGCCCGGGTGGACGGCGGCGATCTTCACTTCTCCTATACGATCCCCGGTGGGGAAAAGCAGCCTGTCGGTCCGGTGCTGGATATGCGGAAACTGTCGGATGAATATGTGAACGGAAACGGATTTTCAGCGGCGATGGTTGGCTTTGGCTGCCAGGATTTGCGCGGCGATGATGCATATGCGGATGTGAAATGGTTTGACTATCATGACGCCTGATTTTCCATGCGGAATAGAGTAGAGGGAGGGCGCAAGCCCTCGCCCCTCTCATTGCACCGTATGTACCGGTCAGGTATACGGCGCTACATCGCAACAAGAGTTCAAGTATTTCTCAGGTAATAAGCAAGAGGATCGACCAAACCGGGCCGATTCTCTTGCTTATTGGGGATTCCTGATCGTGAAGCGGCAATTCGGATACTGTAAGACAGCATATCGCGGAATTGCCAAGAACATGAACCGATTCATCATCGGTCAGATGCAAGGTAGAACATCCATGCACTTTGATTGTCCACGTTGCGGATTCGCTGTCTACAACCTAGGGTAGTTGCAAAATCTTGTGTCCACTTTCCGGGGTACAGTTTAGTGCGTTCCATCGGCATTTCCAACTTTGACACCATGGGTCTAACGCAGCAGGCCATCGATTTTGCGGAAATCAAGCCCCAGACAGTACAGGTAGAGGCACATCCATATTATCCCCAGACAGAGCTCAAAAAGCTACTGGCTCCCTACGGCATCGGCCTGATGGCCTGGTATCCGCTGGGCCACGGCGATAAGAGCCTGATCGAAGAACCTGTTTTCACGGAGCTGGGTAAGAAATATGGCAAGACGTCTGCTCAGATTGTCCTGCGCTGGCATATTCAGAGCGGCAACGTGGTGATTCCCGGTTCTCGCAATCCGGCCCACATCCGGGATAACTTCGATATATTCGATTTTGCTCTGACTACGGATGAAATGGCGGCAATCGCAGCATTGGATAAGAACAAACGCTATTATAACGGCACCGCGGAACAAATCGCCGGTTATAAGATGTGGGCTCCGGACTTTGACGCGCAGGAATAAAGAAAAACAGTGAGGTAAGATTATGAGCATTGGATTTGAAAGCAGGAAATCCGTCATCACCCCGGAAGGCGTATTCATCATCGGTACCTACGACGAAAACGGCACACCCAACGCGATGAACGCAGCTTGGGGCATGCAGAGCGACATGGGCGAAATCACCCTGATGCTGTCCAGGCACAAGACCACAGAAAACTTTGAAAAGACCGGTGCATTCACCGTAGCCTTAGCCCCGTCTTGGCTGTCACGGAGCCATACGCATGCAGGTATTCCGGAAAGTTGATGCTGAACCAGCGATGCAGGCGATTCTTTGCCCGTGTCATGCTTTCGACGATTCCACAACGTCTATTGAAACCATCTCTCAGATCAGCATACACACCTGACGGGCGATACGGCAGAAAGTATCTTCCTTTCGCTTCCGATATCGATCCCGATCACCATGGTCTCATTTGTGACTTGCGCAATCTTCTCGTTTGGGGTATTATTCATCTCGGGTACCTCCTGTTTTTTAGGTTCGCTAACTTTCGGCGTCAGCGTGCCTATCTTACTACGGGGTACCTTCCTTTTCAATCGACCGCCTTCTCACCGGTCAGTTTGTATTATACAGGAAGCTTATGCCAATCGCCATGCCGGACTCCCCGGCATGGCGATGACTTTTTTCAATGAAATGATTTCTTCAGGAAATGCGCTTTTTTATCGTCAGGATATTGTATCCGTTCCGGTATTCATAGGTCATGGAATCCATGCTCTTTTTTACCATATAAATTCCCAGGCCCCCGATTTGCCTTTTCTCGGCCGGCAGGGTCGTATCGGGGTCGCTTTTTTCCAGCGGGTTATAGGGAACGCCCTGATCGATGAAGGTAATGGCCACCGTCCGCGGGTCGTTTTCATCCGTTTAAACGCGGAGGGTGGTAGGGCCGACGTCGGGCTGATAGGCATAGCTGGCGATATTCACGAACAGTTCTTCCACCGCCACGTCGATTTGCATCTGCGCTTTCATGCCGCAGTTCATCTTTTCCAAAGATTCATCCACAAAGGCCATTGCCTGGGGCAGGTTTTCCAGCCTGGCCTCCACCGTTATTTCACGCATATTCTTTTCTTTTCGCCCCGCGTAATGGAACCCCAGCATGGTAATGTCGTCGAACTGAGGCGCGTCGCCCACAAAGTCATCGATATCGCGCCGCACCGTTTTCAGCAAAACATCAGGGGAAGCGTCGGGCCTCCAGTTCAGGGCAGCCAGCATGCGATCCGTCCCAAACAGCTCGTTGCGGCTGTTGGTGGCCTCCGGCACGCCATCGGTGTAAACGAACAGCGTATCGCCGGGATACAGCTCGAAGGGATGCTCCCGGAAGCGAACGCCCTCCAGGGCGGCCACTGCGGGAGAATGGCGGTATTCCACCAGTTCGTATTGGCCGCCTGCCCGCCGGAGCACAGGATGCTCGTGGCCCGCGTTGGCGGCCAGGCCCCGGCCGGTGGAAATCTCGATCACCGCCAGCCAGACCGTAACAAACAATTCGGCTTCGTTGCCCTCGCACAACTGCTCGTTCACGTTTTTTAAAATTTCCGCTGGGCTTTCTCCCAGCTGCGCCCGGTTCTTGATCAGAGTTTTAGCAATCACCATGAACAGGGCGGCGGGTACGCCTTTGCCCGAAACGTCCGCCATCACCAGGCAAAGGTGGTCGTCGTCCACCAGGAAAAAGTCGTAGAAGTCGCCGCCCACCTCCTTGGCGGGGTCCATGGTGGCATAGAGGTCAAACTCATGCCGATCCGGGAAGGGCGGGAAAATGCGGGGCAGCATATCCGCCTGAATCTGGGCGGCCACGTTCAGCTCTGCGCCGATGCGTTCCTTTTCGGCAGTGACCCGGGTCAGATTGTCCAGGTATTCCACAATGCGGGTTTGCAGCGTTTTGATTTCCCCGTACAGATCGCCGATTTCATCCTTGGAGTGGATGGGCAGATTGATCACGTTTTCTTTCGTGTAGCCATTTTCGCTTTCGGTAAAATCCACTGTGGCCCGGGCCAGCATGGACAGCGGTTTGGTGGCGATCCTGCGCATGATCAGGATGAAGCACAAGCTGAACACCGTCATCAGCGCGACGGCGAACACCACCATGTACATCAGGAACTGATAGCGTTCGTGCATCACATCGTTCATGTCGATGTCCACGCCCAGGATGGCCCGGGACTGGCCCTGAGAATCCAGCACCGGTTCATAGGCGGAGCAGAGCCATCCGAATTCCGTGGTGGACACCGTGGGTTCGATGCGTATGTTGCTTTGATATTTACCAAACTCAACCGGGGAGATTTCAATGCTGCCAATGTAGAGCATATCCTCGTCGGGATCAATCAAATTCACGCTCTGGCTGCCTTCCAGGGACTGGAGATAAACGAACTGAGCCCCCAGTTTTTCCTTGTACAGCGTCAGTATTTCGCTGATTTGCACAAAGCGGTCATACAGCCCTTTGTCCTTCAGCCAGGAAACAATGGCCGCTTCATCCTCCGCTTCCACCGCGGCGCTGCGAATCTGCTGAAATTCATCGCTGCCGATTTCCTCCCGCAGCCGGCCCACGTAGTCCCCATCCATAAACGCAGCCACGGCGGCGGCAGCCTGGGAAGTGGTCTGTTTAAAGTAACGATCCACCCGCTCGCTGTTCACATAATAAGCAATCGTGGTCAGCCCTGCAGCCAGCACGAAGGTGATTGCCAAGATCAGCGCGTTTGTTTTTAACGCCAGCGAAACCCAGCCTCTTTTTTTTTCGTTCATGTGTGTTTCAACCTCCCAATGCTTTGCCGCGGCTCACAGAATCACAAGGATCACGTTGAAGCCTTCGTAGTTGCGGAAAAAGATGGATTTTGCCTGCTTTTTCACCAGCATTACGCCCATGGATTCCAGGAATTCTTCCTTCACGTCCTGCTGCAGCCGGCCCGTTTTCAACAGGAGCGGATTGAAATACGGCGCGCTGTTGCGGATGCGGAGGATGTAATCTTCATTGTCGTCCCGGTACATTGTCACCTGGATATATTCGTTCGCCTTACCGGTGAACGCCTTTTCCATCGTGATCAGACAAAGCTCTTCCGCGGCCAGCTGAATCTGCATGGCCTTTTTCATGGGGATTTCCTGCGCTTCGCAAAATGTTTCCAGCTCGCCAAGCAACAGGGGCAATTCATGGTTGCCGTTGTCCATCACGGCGCTGAAAACAGGAAGAGACGCTTCCGGAACCGCCTTGCGGCGCACCCGATCCACCAACGCCAGCGTCAGCAGGGAAAGCGCTTCACAGATCGGAAACAGCCACCAGAACCGTACCGGAAAAAAATACCCCAGCACGAACGTAGACGAAAGCAGAAACAGCGAGTAGCGCAGCACGGTGATCAGGCTGCTCATCCATTTCTTTCCGACAGATTGATAATACCCCGCAAGAATCACCAAAGCACCCGCGAAAGGCGCGCTCACGCAATACACGCGGAT
>JAFXMP010000336.1 GCA_017530275.1 Clostridia bacterium
CGGGACAAACGGCTGCAAAGCGCCAACCAAAACGGCCTGATGAAAATACACATGATAGACAGCGCTATCAAAATGGACACATTGAGCAAGCGGCGGCAGCTGGTAAAGATCAAAGACGATATGACCGTACATATTGATGGCATGGCGGCGCTGCTTGACGCTATGTGTATGCGGCGGAACTATTACAACGAGCTTGAAAATTTGCTGAGAAACGACCGGGACGAAACCGGGAAAAAGGACGGCGGAGAGCATGGGGCTGATTGATTTTTTTAAGGGGCTGACAAAGAACGGCAGCGCGAAAGCAAACACGAACGAGATCACGCAGTTTGAAATGTTTAGCGCCTATTCGCCCGTTTTCCGCTCATGGGGCGGAAAGCTCTATGAAAGTATGCTGGTGCGGGAATCCGTGGACGCGCACGCGCGGCACGCCATGAAATTAAAGTTTATCATGCAGGGCGCGGCGCGGGCGAAGCTGCGGACGGAGCTTTTAAGCGGGCCAAACGAATTTGAAACGTGGCCCGCTTTTCTGGAAAGGTGCTCCAACATCTACCAGACGCAGAATAATCTGTTTATATCTCCTATCCTGGACGAACTGGGCGACACCCGGGGCTTTTGGCCCTTGTTTCCGACGAATACGGAAGTAAGAGAGAAAGACGGAACCGCCTTTCTTGTATTCCAATTCGGGAACGGAAAAACAATGGCGATGGAGCTAAACAGAATCGCCGTAGTGAAGCGCCACCAGCTGCAAAGCGATTTCTTCGGAGAGCCAAACACGCCGCTGAACGCGACAATGGAAATGGACAGCATGACGATGCAGGGCATCATCGAAGGAATCAAGAACGCAAGTGGATACCAATTCATGGCGGAGCTTGCGCAAAAGATGTTTGATGAGGATGTGAAGAAAGAGCGGGAACGCTTCGACCGCTTGAACTTCGGCGAAAAGGGCGGGCGCGGCCTTTTGCTGTTCAATGGCAACCTGAAAAACGTCAAACAGGTGGAACCGGGGAAAATGCCTGTAGACACGAACCAAATGCAGATGATCCGGGACAACGTGTTTGCATACTTCGGAACCAACATGGATATTTTGCAGAACACGGCGGACAGCAACAAGCTGAATGCTTTCTATGATGGGGAAACGGAGCCTTTCGCTATCAAAATGAGCGAAGCGCTGACCCGCATGGTATACACCCGCCGGGAAGAACACCAGGGAAACAAAATCTTTTTCGCTTCCAACCGTCTGCAATACATGAACGTGGGCGAAAAGGTGAACGTTTCAAAGGAGCTGGGCGACCGCGGTGCCATCATGATTGACGAGATCAGAGAGCTTTTCAATAATCCGCCATTGCCTGACGGAAAAGGGCAGCACGCGCCGATCCGCGGGGAGTATTACATGGCAGACGAGGGCCGACCGGACGCGAACAAAGACAAAAACAAAGACGAAGGGAAGAAAGGCGAGGAGCAGAACAGCGGAGGGAAAGACGATGAATGATAGAGAGATCAGGATGCTTGAATTTGAAATCCGCGCGGAGGAAAACGCGGAGCACGGGCATTTTATCACAGGGACGCCTATTGTGTTCGGGCAGATAACAGACCTGGGCTGGTGCCGCGAAGTGATGGACACGGGCGCGGTTGACAAGGATACCGACCTGAAAGACGTTCGTTTTCTGATAGGCCACAATACAGGCATGGTGCCGCTTGCCAGGAGCAGGAACAATAACGAAAACAGCACCATGCAAATGAGGGTGACGGAAAAGGGAATGGAAATCCGCGTGGATTTGGATATAGAAAATAACGCGGACGCAAAAACCCTTTATTCCGCTGTGAAGCGTGGGGACATTTCCGGGATGTCCTTCATGTTTATCATAGACAAATGCGAATGGGAAGACATCGACACGGACAACCCGCTGCGGCGCGTGAAGCATATCCGCAAGGTGTTTGAAGTAAGCGCGGTGGCCTTCCCGGCGTATGAAGGAACTGACCTTCAAACGGCTTCCATGGATGCAGCGCCGGACGGCGCGGCGTCGGCGCTGGAGAGCGCGGCAAAAAGGGAGCTGGAGGAACTGAGGGAAAGAGCAAAGAAAGACAAACAGCGAAGGGAAAAAGCGATGGAAGCATTAAGGAGGTAAAGAAGATGAATTTCACCACTTGGACAAATGAGCAGCTTAACGCCCGTGTGGAAGAGCTGCGGGGCATTGCCGAAAATCCCGGCGAACGCACCACCGAGGAGCTGGAACAGCTGGCGCAGGAACGGGCCGCGATTGACGCGGAACTGGAAAAGCGCCGGAACAACGCCGCGCTGGACGCGCTGCGGCGGCAGCAGGTAGCCGCCGGGGGCGCGGGCGTGCGCACCATCGAAACCATGGGCGGCGATCAGCGGCAGAACGAGCAGAACGAGGCGGAAGCCCGCGCACGCGAGTTCATGAACACCCGCCACAACACAATCCCGGTTGCCGATGTGCGCGCCGTGCTTCTGAGCAGCGGCACCTTGGCGACGCCCACCCAGGTGTCCGGCATCAATGACCTGCTGGGCCGTGGAATCAGCTCCATCCTGGACCTGGTTTACGTGGAAAACTGCCAGGGCATGAGCGCACACCGGGTGGCCTACATGAGCCAGGAAAGCGCGGCGGCGGCGGATCAGACCGAGGGCAGCGCGGTGACCGCAAGGACTCCCACGTTTGACTATGTGACCATCACGCCCGACAACATCGGCGTGATTGACCAGATCAGCAAGCAGGTGAAGAAACAGACTCCCCTGCAATACGCCGCGAAGGTGAACGCCCAGGCGCTGAAAGCGCTCAAGAAAGCGGCGGTGGCGAAGATCGTAGCCAAGCTGAAAGCGTCTGCCCTGGTAAAGAGCGTAGCCGCGACCCTGGACGCCAACAACAAAGGCGTGATTGACGAAAAGACCCTGCGCAACATCGTTCTGTCTTACGGCGGAAATGAGGATGTTGTCGGCGGGGCCGTGCTGTTCCTGAATAAGACCGATTTGATCGCTTTTGGCGACGTGCGCGGCACGAACGAAAAGAAAGCGGTCTATGAGATCATTCCCGACGGCGAAAACACCAACATGGGGATCATCAAAGACGGCGGTATGTCTGTCCGCTATTGCATCGTGAGCGGCCTGACCGCGCTGGCCGGAACCGCTAAGGGCGCTTCCGCACAGAAGACCCTTTTCTATGGCGATCCCAAGTGCTTTGAGCTCGACCTGTTCAGCGACTATGAGGTGCGCGTGTCCGAAGACTTCGCCATGGATAAGCTGATGGATACCATCGTTGGCGACGCGGAGCTGGGCGGCGACGTGGTGGTAAAGGACGGCTTTGTCACCATGAGCATAAACCCTTAATCGCTGACCTGGCGGAGCTCAAACTGGGCAGCTTAACCTTGACACCTGCGTTTGCGAAAGGCACAACGGCCTACACAGCTACCACGACCGACGCAACCAATAAGCTAACGGCGACGCCGGAGGATGAGGGCGCAACGGTCGAGGTGAAGCTGGGCGCGAACGCGGTCACCGTGGGCGGCGATGGGAAATACGCGCTGACCTGGGCCGACGGCGAAAACACGGTGACGGTAAAGGTGGTCAATGGGACTGTGAGCAAAACTTACACGCTGACGGTAACGAAACCAGCGGCGGAGCCTGACCCGGAACCGGGCGGCTAAAACGAAACCCGCCGGGGAAACCCGGCGGGAATTTTCTGCAAGAGGTGAACCATCATGCTGGGGGAAGCGAAAATAACCTGCCGGGCGCTGGATAAGCATTATGAGCCGGAGCTTTGCCGACTGATAAAGGCGGGAATCCAGGTGCTCAAAACGAGGGGCATTGTGTTTGACGGGGATTTCACGTATACCACGGAAACGGAAGCGGCGACCGGACTGCCCGTGGTTGCTTCGCATGAATGCACGATCATGGACGCATGGGTGAAAACCGTTGTGCTTACATACGTGAAAGCCTATTTCCCAGGCATCAAGGACGCGGAAAAGCTGCAAGAAGCGTTTGAAAATATGCTGGGCAGCATGATGAACACCGACGGATACACGGATTGGAAGGATGGGAGCACCGATGGGGAAAGCGGCGGCGATTCTGCTGATTGAGGAAACGGAAAAGGCCCACGGCGTGCACGACACGATCACGGAAGAAAAGCGATTAGTGCTTTGCACGGCGGAGGGAATCGGCCTGACAGAGTATTACCTTGCCAACAACAGAGGAATGAAACCGGATACCAAATTCAAGCTGACGCTGGAGGAGGATTATCACGGGGAAAGCCGCCTTGAGTACGACGGAAAAAGCTATGACATTGTGCGCACGAAACCGACGGATGACGGCGGGATTGAGATAGCGGCGCAAAGGAGCGATGCAAATGAGCCGGATTAAAGCGAAGGAAACGGGGCTGGACGAAAAGCTGGCCGCGGAACTGAGCAAAACGGGCATTGCTTTTCGCGCGGACGCCTGGGAGAACAAAGCGCCGAACAATTACGGCGTGGTGGAAATCACCGGGCAGGACAAGGGCGAATGGGCCGACGGGCGCATGATTGACCAGACTTTCAGCGCGGAAATTACCCTGTACGTGGGCGAAAACGGCAAAGCGTGGGTAAAGAAGGTACAGGAAAAGCTGGAAGAAATGGACGCCGGATACTC
>JAFXMP010000337.1 GCA_017530275.1 Clostridia bacterium
CCCATCCGCATCTTCGCGGAAAACAACAGCGTCACATTCACCGATCTGCGCGAATATACACGTTGAGGTGATCTCCATGATAAACCAGAAGCTGATTTTTGCCAGGGCCTATGAGCAGGCCCTTGGCCCTTCCATCCCACGGGAATCCCGGCCTTCTTTTCACCTCACCCCCTGGATCGGCTGGATGAACGATCCCAACGGCTTTTCCTATTATCACGGCCAGTATCATCTGTTCTACCAATACAATCCCTATGATACGGAGTGGGATTCCATGCACTGGGGCCATGCCGTGAGCCACGATCTGCTTCATTGGACGTATCTTCCCTGCGCCATGGCCCCGGATGAATCCTATGATTCCTTCGGCGTGTTTTCCGGCAGCGCTATCGAGATGAAGGACGGGCGGCAGTTGCTCATGTATACCGGCGTCCGCAAAGAGGGAAACGAAAAAAACAGCAAGGACGTTCAGGTGCAGTGCCTTGCCGTTGGCGACGGCCTGGATTATCAAAAGCTGGACATCAATCCTGTATTGGACGCTTCCTGTCTGCCCGTGGGCAAGAGCGTTCATGATTTCCGTGATCCCAAAATCTGGCGGGAGGATGACGGCACCTACCGCTGCATCATTGCCACCTGCGACAAGGACCGCATGGGCTGCATCCTGCTGTTCAGCAGCGAGGACGGCCTTTCCTGGAAAAGCGAAGGCATCCTGGCGGAGAACGACGGGCGTTTGGGCCGGATGTGGGAATGCCCCGACTTGTTCAAGCTGGATGGGAAAACCGTGCTGTTCGTCAGCCCCCAGGATATGTCGCCGGAGGGCTTTGAGTACCACAACGGCAACGGCACGGTCTGCCTCATTGGGCATATGGATGCGGAAAGCAAAAAATTCATCCCGGAGCATGACCAGGCCATCGACTACGGCATCGACTTCTACGCGCCTCAAACCATCCTGACCCCGGACGGACGGCGGGTGATGATCGGCTGGATGCAGAATTGGGACACCTGCAAGCTCACCGGCTATGAAGAACGCAAGTGGTTCGGGCAAATGAGTCTGCCCCGGGAATTGAGCATCAGGGACGGCAGGCTGTACCAGCAGCCCATTCGGGAACTGGCCCTGTACCGCAGCCGCATGGTAGAATACAAAGACGTGCAGGTTTCCGATGAAATGACCCTGGAGGGCATCGAAGGTCGGAAACTGGAACTGGACATCCATGTGCGCCCTGCCGACCCGGAAAATCCTTACCGCAAGTTTATTTTCCGTTTCGCCAAGAACGAAAAATATCATTCCATCCTCAGTTTCCGCCCCTATGAATCCCTGTTGAAAATCGACCGGAAGTTCTCCGGCTCCCGCCGCGCTTACATTCATCAGCGCCGTGCGGAAGTTCAGCAAAAGGACAGCGAAATCCATCTGCATGTGATTCTGGATCGGTTCAGCATTGAAGTATTCATCAATGACGGGGAACAGGTCATGACCGCAACCATCCTGACGGACACGGACGCCCAGGGCATTTCCTTTGAAGCGGATGGTCAGGCGGTAATGGACATTACCAAGTACAGCCTGTTTGCGGAGGAATGAAAATGTATGACGTCATTGCATTGGGTGAACTGCTGATCGACTTCGCTCCTTATTCCACAAATGAAGCGGGCTATCCCATCCTCTCCGCTAATCCGGGCGGCGCACCGGGCAATTTTCTGGCTGCTATGACCAAATATGGCTGCTCTACCGCCATGATCGGCAAAGTAGGCTAAAAAAACGGATTCAATGGCTAAACAGCCAATGGCAGTAGGCGAAAGAAGGGCTATTGGCGCTGACACGATCTGGAATCGGTAGATCATGCTAGTCATATTTCCATTTTGTTAAGGAGAAAAACACAGTATTTTTTTACTTCATGCCGTGCTTTTCTAACATATCCGCCATGGTCTCAGCAGATTCCTGCATGCCTCGGCTGATCCACTCTTCGATCCAGCCATAGGTTCCATAGGCGATGAAGGCTGTAGTATAGGCCCAAATGTTTTCATTTTCTGGCCTCGGTCCCCATATTTCCATGAATACCTCAAGGAAAAGGTGCATCAAACCGCGCTCTTTCAGCATGAGAAAGAAATCTGCATTTTCTTTCAAATGCTGGAATAGGCTTCCGTACATTTTCGCGTTGGATTCTTCGCCCTTGGCTTCCCAATTGTGTTTCCAGCCGTTCAAGAATCTGCGAATATATTTCCTGACAATATCCTCTCTGGATTCAAAGTTGCGGTAAAAGGACGTTCTGCCGACGCCTGCCGCATCGCAAAGTTCACTGATGGATATATCCGTCAGCGGCTTTTCTTTCAATCTTGTCAACAGTGAATCCGTGATGTGTTCTACCACATAGGCGTTCCTGGCTTCATTGCTGAACGGTGATACAGTTTTGCGTTTTTGTTCCATTTTGCTCCTCCCATTGACAACAACGCTTCTTGCTGATACAATCATCATCGCTGAAACAAATGTTTTAGCAAATCGAGAATAGCACACTGTGTTGATTCTGTCAAGCATCGGATAGGAGGAAAGTGGGAAATGTCAATTGAAGCAAAGCGAATCATCGTAATCGTAGCGCTGGTCGTTATCGGGTTTGTTCTCGGGCGGCTGGCGGTCAGGGCTTTCATGAATATGCTGCTGGGCGGCACGCTGTTTGGGGGGGATTTCCTGTGAGCAAGAGAGAGAAGAAGGTGAAAGCCGTGCCCATTTGGCTTGGAATTCTTGTTTTTGTGCTGGCTGTTATTGCCGGGGCTGCCTCGAAAGCCGTCATCAAACCTGCTTGGTCAAAGCAATACGCTGTCCAGTGGAGCGACGAGATCGGAACACGGAAATCTGATCTGGTTTATGGCGAAGGGGCCGCGAACAAGTTTGACTTGTACCTGCCGAAGGACAGTTCACGCAGCGCTTACAGTTTGGTAGTTTATCTCCATGCAGGCGGCTTTACCACAGGTGATAAAACAGACGATCAGCAGATGCTTTCCTGGTTGTGCAGCAAAGGCTATGTCGCTGCTGGCATCAACTACACTCTGCGAACGGATACCAACAACGCCAGTGTTCTCACACAATCCAACGAGATCAAAGCGGCAATCCCCGTTGTGATTGAGGAAGCTGAAAAAGCCGGATATCATATCGATAAGCTGACCATGGCGGGCGGTTCAGCTAGTCATGCCCTGGCTATGATCTACACCTACCGCGACGGTGCGGAAGCACCTGTTCCTGTTGTCCTGACGTTCGGGGCGGTCGGACCCTCTTGCTTCTATCAGGAAGATTGGGGCATTTATGGGCTGGATCAGAGTGATGAAGCCTGCGCAGGGATGTTCAGCGTCATGGCGGGCGTTGAAATAACGACACAGGAGATTCAGGACAAAACGTATCTGGAAAAGGTCAAGCCCATTGCAGCGGCAGAATGGGTCAGCGGCAATCCTGTTCCTTCCGTTGTTGCTTACGGTACCTGCGATAAGGTTCAGCCCTATCTTGGTTCTCTGCGCTTGAAAGCCGCACTGGAAGAAAGCAATGTGGATTTTCAGTACTTTGAGCTGCCCCATTCAGGGCATGGACTGCAGAACGACGACGCTGTAAACAGGCAGTGGATGGAAGCCGTGGTCACGTATCTGGATCGGTATATGCCGGTGAGGTAAAAGGAATGAAGATCGCAAAAGCTGACAGGAAGAAGATGAAGGGATGGAAGAGAGTGCTGCTTATTCTTCTGCTGATCCCCGTGGTGATCGCCGCGATTCTTGGGGGCCTGTATCTGTATGCAGATAACAAGCCGGACATCATAAATGGTTATGAAAAGAGTATTCAAACCGGTGGATCGCTGGAAGCACAGTATTTGCAACACGGCGCATATGACGTCAAAAAATTCACCGCCAAGGCGGAAACGCCCATTTCCATGTACACGATCTATTATCCCAGCGAACTGGAAACCATAATGCAGGCTTACCCGATGATTCTGGTTGTCAATGGCACAGGCGGAAAAGCAACCAAATACGAACCGCAGTTTGAACTCTATGCCTCCTGGGGCTTTATCGTTGTGGGAACGCAGGACAAAGGTACAGGCTCCGGGCAAACGACTGTCACTACACTACGGTACATGCTGGAACAGAATGAGAATCCCGACAGTATTTTCTATCATCGCATCGATACGGAGAATATCGGAATCACAGGTTTTTCCCAGGGTGGGGCCGGAGTGTTCAATGTCCTGACCAAATATGATGAATCCGTTTAATCAAAGCCGCCGCTCCGCTTTCCCCCGTCAGCGAACACACAGCGGAACAGACCACAGATTATCCCTATGACTCGGCAGACGTAAAATGCCCTATCATGATCCTTGTCGGAACAAGCGGCAATTTTGAAACGGAAATCGTCATTCCTATCGCCGATCTGAATGAGCAGTATGAAAAAATCACTGTGCCGAAGGTCATGGCGAGGCGTGTCGGAATGGATCATGACCATATGATGTACTCCGCAGGAGGCTATGTAATTGCGTGGTTCCGCTGGCAACTCACGGGCGATACGGAGGCAGCGCAGGTATTCATCGGTGATACACCGGAGCTTCTGACGAACACTATGTATCAGGATCAGCGAATTGATTTAGCCAAGAGCAGTACTTCAGGGCTTTCATATTCTGGTGACCTTTATATGAATGAGAGAAATCAGAATCATTCTATCAAAATAGGGCAATTCTAATAATCCTTTATAGAATCTGGTTTTCCTTTCTATACACCGCGGGAGAGATGCCTACCACTTGGGTGAACACTTGCGTGAAATAATTGCGGTTGCTGAAACCCAGCAGGTCGGAAATGTCCTGGATGCTCTCCTGTGTTGTGGAAAGCAGGAATTTGGCGCGGTCTATCCGCATATTGCGGATGTATTGATCTATGCTCACGCCCGTCTGCTGCTTGAACAGACGGGAAAGGTAATAATCAGCGTAGCCCACCCGATTGGCCAGAGTGGACGCGCTGATTTTTTCACCCAGATGTGTTTGGATATAATCGCAGCAGCTTCGGATGGGCTTACTGATACCGGGATCAGCTTTCTGCTTATGCACCAGCTCCACAAAATCCACGCACATACTGCGTCCGATCTGCGTGATATCCGATACGGTGCGAGCACTGTCCACATCCTGGATATAAGCGTCATTCCGGGTATAGGCGATTTCGGGAGACAGCCCGCCTTCGATGGCGGCACGGGAGCACATGGCGATAAACTGCACCTGGGACAGCTTGGCATGCTGCAGATGGTTTTGCGATAGCTGCTGGTTGCCGGTAAATGCGCTGGCAGCCTGCTGCCAGGTATCCATATAGTTCAGGTTTCCTTCCCGGATCATCTGCAAAATGGCCTGCTCTGCCCGGTACACCTGATTGCGGTCGGCTCGGTGTTCCTCTTCGCCCAGGTTACGCTTTTTCTTCTGCGGGGCGGGCGTTCTTTGCAGCATCAGGTCGCTGTGCTTCAGTTTTTGCCCGCTGACGCAGTATTCCATGGCGATGATCAGATTGAAAAATGTTGTCATGTTGAATACTGGGATGCGCTGTAATATCCGCTGGAATTTAGGCTTCCAACCAGCAGTAATCAAGCTGCTGCGAAGCATTTCATCCATCAATGCGTTGTCCGGCGTCTGGGTGAATATTGGGCCCATCACATGAATCCGGCGCAGCTTTCCTTCTTCCGCTTCAAAGGAAGCACCCCACACCAGGCCATAGGCGCTGCTCATAATCAGCGGTGCATGGTTTTCCTTGGCATAATCCAACATATAGGCATAGCTTTCCGCCCGTCGAAACACTTTGTCCAGTACCAGATCGAGACAGTTGGTCTCCATCAGACTGCCATCCGCGTCATAGTGCCAAATGTAGCAGGATTCCGAAAATGTGGACAGCAGTTCAGAAAGAAATCTCAGTCTGCTTTCGGCGTTCCCTTCGTCCATCATCACGATGCTCCTTTTTGATTGATCTTTTATTATAATTCGGGTTTTTATATGGAAATTCGATTACTATTCAGATTATATCAAAATAATAGATAGTTTGTCAAATTCTTTAATAGTTGATTCGTCTGATTTCCGTTATAATGACACCAAAAGAATCTTTTGACTGTACAGGAGGAGGAATGATCCCATGGCTGAGATCAAAAAAGTACTCTGTACTGCTTATATCAGCGAAGAAAACAAGGAAAAGCTGCGTCAGGCTCTGGCTCCGGCGGAAGTGACTTTCAAGGTTTTTATGGATAAGGCGGGAATCGCGGAAGCCGGAAAAGATGTGGACGTGGCCATCTTCAACGGCGATTTGGAGGAGAGCGTGCTGCAAAGCCCGAATCTCAAATGGATTCATTGTTGCCGCGCTGGTGTGGAAAAATCGGCCATTCCCGAAGTTTTTGAGCGGGGCATCATCCTTACGTCCTCCTCCGGACGCAGCGCTCCCGCCCTGGCGGAGCACAGCCTGATGTTCATGATGGCGCTGACCTACGACCTGCCGATGCTGTATCGCGCCCAGCATGCGCACAAGTGGGCCGTCAGCCGGGAATACGCCCAGCGAACCGGCATGTATGGAAAAACCGTAGGCATCATCGGCCTGGGAAAAACGGGCTGCGAGCTGGCCCGCCTGTGCAAAACCGGCTTTGGCATGAAGGTACTGGGTTATCGCCGAAGCGCTGCCGTGCCGGAATACGTGGACGCGGTCTATGCCAGCGCCCAAGGCGATACCATTGATCCCATCCTGGAGCAGGCGGATTATGTGGTGATGTGCATTGAACTGAACGACGAAACCTGGCACCTGATGGGTGAAAACCAATTCGCCCGCATGAAAAAGAGCGCGTACCTCATCAATATGGGCCGGGGCAGCCTGGTGGACGAGCCCGCCATGATCCGGGCTTTGCAGGACGGCACCATCGCGGGAGCCGGGCTGGATACCTTTGAACAGGAACCCTTGCAGCAGGACAGCCCGCTGTGGGATCTGCCGAATGTGATCATCACCCCCCATTGCACACCCAAGCTACCGGATTTTGAGGAGCGTATGCTCAGCTACGTGTTTACAAACATTGAAGCCTATAAAAATGGCGGCAAATTTGTCAACCGCGTCACCGAGCGCAATATCTTCCATAAGAAGTAACGGGGAGGTTGAACCATGAGTCATTGGTGGAATCATTATCCGTGGCGGATGGTACAGACCAACCTGCGCCAGATCGACATGGAAAACATGAACGCAGAGGCCTACGCGCAGGAGCTACAGGACTTCGGCGCTACCACCGTGCTGCTCAATGCCGCAGGCATCATTGCCAGTTATGATACGAAACTGCCTTTCCAGCCAAAGAGCGATTATCTACATGGTGACAGCCTGCGGGACATGATCGACGCCTGCCACAAGCGCGGGATCAAAGTCATCTGCCGCACCGACTTTTCCAAGGTTCGCTATGAAATCTATGAGCAGCATCCCGAATGGGCTTATGTGAGCCCGGAGGGCAGCATTGCGAATTACAACGGATATGTGTCCGTTTGTCCCAACAGTGCGTATCAGCAGGAACGCAAGCTGGACATCATCCGGGAAGTGCTGAGCGATCTTCCTTTTGACGGGGTATTCTTCAACATGAGCAGCTTCATGGTGATGGATTACAGCGGCGTTTATCATGGCCCCTGCCATTGCGAAAACTGCAAACGGCTGTTCCGGGAACAGTATGGCGAAGAAATCCCTATGCGGGACGATCCCCGCGATCCCGTCTATCGAAAATACATGTCCTTTAAAAACGCCTGCACCAAGGCGCACAAGGATAAGCTGAACGCCGTGATCCGTGAGATCAACCCTGAAATAGCAATCAACAGCCAGGATTACATCCGCACAGAATCTAATACCGATATTGGCCGCCCCCAATGGCTGTACAGCGCCAGCAGCAACGCCCGCCTGACCAGCGGCATGGAAAAAGTCCGTCCCACCGATAACGCCTGCGTGGATTTCATTGGTTTCCGCTATCGGGATATTTCGGTCAGCCCCCAGCTGATGCAGCTGCGTCAGTGGCAGAACCTGGCTAATTCCGGTTGTGTCAGTATGTATATCATGGGCACGCTGGGCAATCATCGGGATACCTCCGCTTTCGAGCCAACAGAAAAGGTATTTGCCTTCCACGCGGCCCATGAGGATCTGTTCACACAAATGAAGTCGGCGGCAAAGACTGTGCTGGTGCGCAGCGGGATGCTGGCACGGGATGATCCTGAAGGCTACGGCTGGGTTCGGGTGCTAACAGAAAGCCATATCCCCTTTGATGAAATCAAAGCGACAGAGCTTGCGGACATCCGGCAGCTGGAAGGTAAAAAACTGCTGATCCTGGGCGATCTGAAGGGAGCAAGTCCCAAGCTGCTTGCATTGGCGGATGAGTTTGCGCAGCAGGGCGGCGTGGTCATTTCCGCCGGGGAAACCGGGCTAACAAAGGATGGATGCGCGCTGAAATGCGTGGGGATCACCGGCGTGATCAGCAGCGATCATGACCGCATGTCGTCCATGTACGAGATTCGGGAAGAAGATCAGGAGTATTTCCCGCATTGTCGGCTCACGCCTTATATCATGCCAGGTTCGGACATGGTGCGCTTTACCAGCGAAAGCGCCGCGAAAAAGTATCTGCGCCTGATCCCGGAGCACCCCTTCGGGCCGCCGGAAATCTGCTATTATACCGATGTGACCGACGAGCCCGGAATAACAGTCATGCCATATGGCAAGGGCAAGGGGATTTATCTCCCCTTCAAGGCTGCCAGTATGTACTGGAAGGAAGGATACGCCAATACTTTTGCCTTCCTGCAGGATGTGCTTATCAGCTTGGCCAGAGCAGAAAGCATTGCGCCCGATCTGACCCCCATGGCAGAGATTACATTGAATTCTGTGGGCGAAAAAACACTGGTACAGATGGTCAATACCAGCGGCGTTTTCGGCAACAGCTATTACGACCCGCTGCCGATCCATGGTATTACCCTTTCTCTTCCCGCTGGCATCGGAAAACAGGCCAAAGCACTCAACGGCGGTCAAGTGTCCTGGGAAAACAAGGAAGGTAACCTGCTGATTCATCTGGATCAGCTGAATGATTACGAAGCCATTGTGATTGAATAAAGGAGGAAAACAAAATGAAAATCGCATTCATCGGTCTGGGAATCATGGGAAAGCCTATGGCGAAAAATCTGCTGAAAGCCGGTCACGAACTGCGCGTGTATGACCGTCATCCCGCTACGCTGGAAGAAATGCAGGCGGCCGGTGCGGTCGTTTGCTCCTGCTCCGCTGAAACTGTGGAGGGTGTAGAAGTGGTAATCACCATGTTGCCCAACAGTCCTCATGTGAAGAGCGTCATGCTGGAGGACGACAAGCTGGCTGAAAAAATGCCCAAGACTGCCACCTTCATCGACTGCTCTTCCATCAATCCCGTGGCCTCCCGGGAAATCGCCGCGAAGCTGGCGGAATATGGCATTGACATGCTGGATGCTCCCGTGTCCGGCGGCCAGCCCAAGGCCGTGGACGGCACGCTGGCTTTCATGGTAGGCGGCAAGGAAGAAGTGTTCAATAAATTCAAGGGTGTTCTGGAAGCCATGGGTTCTTCCGTGGTGCTGTGCGGCGACGTAGGCGCGGGTAATGTGACCAAGCTGTGCAATCAGACCATCGTGGCCGTGAACATCGCGGCACTGGCCGAAGCCCTGCAGATGGGCCAGATGTGCGGCGTGGAACCCGAAAAGATTTTTCAGGCCATCAAGGGCGGTCTGGCTGGCAGCACGGTAATGAACGCCAAAGCGCCCATGATGATGGATCAGAACTTCCAGCCCGGCTTCCGCATTGATCTGCACATCAAAGACCTGAGCAATGTTGTGGATGCGGCCAAGGCTGTGGACGCGCCTATTCCCCTCACGCAGTCCGTGCTGGAGATGATGAAGGTCCTGCATCATGACGGTGATGGCAGCTGCGATCACAGTGCCTTGCTCAAATACTATCAGAAGCTGACCGGTGAAGTGCTGCATCACTGATTTACGGAATTGTCATAGGGCGAAGCAGGAATGCTTCGCCCTTATGCCTTATCAAACAAGTTCGCAGAGGAGAACGGCAGAATGAGCATCAGCAGAAAAAATTACTGGTGGCGGGAC
The DNA here is from genome assembly GCA_017530275.1 of Clostridia bacterium. The sequence goes on from JAFXMP010000337.1 coordinate 10,101, forward strand.
GAGCCCTGGCGCATGGTACAAACCAACCTGCGGGAAATTGATATGGCCGATCTGGATGCGGAACAATATGTGGCCGAAATGAAAGCGTTTCACGCCACGATCGCCATGATCAACGCGGGCGGGATCATTGCCAGCTATCCGACGAAGCTGGATTTTCAGTTTCAAAATCCTTGTCTGACGGGCGACAGCCTGGAGCGCGTGATCGAAGTCTGTCACCGTGAAAACATCCGCGTGATCGCCCGGTGCGATTTTTCCAAAATTCGCAGGGAGGTCTATGAGCAGCATCCGGAATGGGCTTTTCGTCAGACGAATGGCGAACCGATCCTTTACAACGGGGACGTCCACGCCTGCGTTTTAGGAGAGTATCAGCGCAAAAAGGCTTTTGAGATCCTGGATGAGATGCTGACGAACTATGATTTTGACGGCGTCTTTTTGAACATGTCCGGCTTTATCAGCCAGGATTATTCCTATCGTTCCTACGGGCTCTGCCATTGCAAAGTCTGCGCGGAAAAATACCGGGAGTTCTGCGGTAAGCCGCTTCCCGACGCGCCGGATGAAACCTATATGGAATTCAAGCGGATCTATGAGAAAAAATGCCGCCATGAAATCACGCAGTTTATTGAAACAAGGTATCCTCACGTTTGCCTGCACCGGGACGTGGAACAGGGCGGATTCTGGCGTGCGGAAAGCAATACCGGCGTCAACCGTCCATCCGAGTGGCCCTACACCGCAGCGGAAAACGTTAAGCGTCTGCGGGGAAGCTATCCCATGACGCGGATTTCCAATACAACGGTGGATTATATTGATTTCTCCAGCAGGCATTGCGCCATCTCGCCCGGTCAGCAATCCTACCGCATTGCCCAGAGCTTGTGCAGCGGCGGGGAAGCGGATTATTATATGATTGGACGGGCTGATAATCATCAGGATAAAACCGGCTTTGCGCCTGTGCGGCGGATGTTCGCCCTGCATCAGGCCCATGAGGAGCTTTTCGCCCCCTCCCGCCGCCTTGTGGCCGATGTTCTGCTGGTTTACCCTACGCAGGAGGCCGCAGAGTATCGGGGATGGTTCCGCATGCTGACGGAAGCGCATATCCGCTTTTCCGTGGTCATGCAGGAAGAATTGCCCCGGCATCCGCTGGACGGTTACCGGGCAGTCATTCTGCCGGATGCTGCAAAAACCACGCAGGAAGAAGCGGCTCTCTTGAGGGCATACGTTCAAAACGGCGGCAGGCTTCTGGTGTCCGGGCGGTGTGACTTGAATTTCTTGGGGATGACCAACGCAAAAGAAATGCGGGAAAACATCCGGGGCTCCTATCTGCTCTATGATGATGAGCAGGCGACCCGGCTGAATACTGGGCTTACCTTCCTGGACGACCTGTACTGCTTCCGCGACTATCGGGAGGAAACGAAGCTACATGGCAAACTGCTGCCGCCTCAGCCCTTCGGCGCGCCAGAGAGGTGCTATCCTGTGGAAGCACCCGTTGAGAACCAGCCCGCCTGGGCGGAGTGGCATGGACAGGTAACGATTCCCTGGTGTCCCGGCAAGCTCTATGATACCTACGGCTACCAGACCTCTGCCGCTTTGATGCGGGATGTGCTGACGCAGGCGTGCGGCATTGCGCCGCTTCAAAGCGACCTGCCGCCCATGGCTCTGGTGAATGAATTTGTTTTGAAGGATGGCCGGACTGCCCTGTATATCGCCAATAATACCGGCTGCTTCTACAATACCTTTTTCCCCGCCGTGTCCCTTCCGATCTGCCGCGTGACGCTTCCTGAGCTTCGGGAAGAGAGCAAGGTTCGGGCGCAGATCGCGGGGATCGACCTGCCGGTGCGCAAAGACGAAAACGGAACGCTGTACGTTGAAACGCCGGGCATCGCGGAGATGGAGGTCATTACCATCGGCTAATCCATTTCACGCTGCCTTTCCAGATAGCGCGCCGGCGTTTGCCCGGTGACCTGACGGAATACGGTGCTGAAATAATTGGCGGACGAATAGCCCAGGGTAATGGCTGTCTGCGTGACGGTAGCCCCCGGCTGAAGCAGCATATATTTCCCTTCCGCTATTTTCCGTTCGTTGATATAGGTCGAAACGGTTTTCCCCGTGTTCTTCTTGAACATATTGCAAAGATAGCTCACGCTGACATGCAGCTGCTCCGCGATGCCTGTCGGCGTGATTTTTTCATGCAGATGCTTTTCGATCTGGCGCAGCACCCTTTGCACAAAAACATCGTTCGTCTGAATCATCTGCGCTTGCGCCGTGCGGGCGGTAAAATCGATCATCATCAGCTTAAACAGGCGTACAATATCCCGATAGCCCTTTGCCTTGCCCAGCGTGGCCAGGTAGTGATCCGTCAATGATTCTGCCGCGGCTGGTGTCAGGCCGCCTAATACTGCCGCAGCGGCGGATGTTGCCAGCGTGAAAATGAATTTATCGTGCATTGCATCCACACTCGGAACTTGATTGGGAAGTCTGGCGAACATCACGCCCATTTTCCCAAAGTATTCTTCCAGCTCGTCCACCTTACCGAAACGAATAGCATTCATCATCTGGCGGCCGAAAGTAAAACGATGAACGGAATAATCATCATACTCCGGCAATGCAGCGGTGGGCAACGGAAGCACAGGGGAAGATTTGGCGGGTTTGGGATATTGAACGTAATCCCAACGTTCTATGCTCTGGCCGAAGGCTTCGTACAGAATATACTCCGCCATGCTTTGTGTTCGCGTTACATCACGGCAGGGAGTCGCACGAAGGCTCGCAATCAAATCATTGCTTTTTTCCACGGGTTGCGCCGCGTAGGCCAGGATGCTGCTGATGTTTTCATTGCTGATATTGAGCACGGGGGCTGGCCCCAGAAAAAGGTATCCATCCTGCAGCTGAATCAGGATAAAAACCACGTGTTCCTGGGAAACGGTAAAGGCTGCCGGTACGTCAGCTGACAGCAAAGCAGGCTCAATTGCTGTAAAACAGTTTCCTGGATCAGTATCTCCCAGCTTTTCCGAGCCCCCGAAGGAAACCCATTTCATAGGCGTCAGGCTGAAACGGAAAAATCTTTGTAATTTTTCCAGCGATTTCATCCCATATCCCTCCAAAATAAATAAATATAGTATATTTTATATCAATATATCAAATACGTCAATGCTGTTATTTCAATATAATAAGATCAGCAAGAAAGCTGTTCCTGTATTCCCATCTGACGACAGCAAAGGAGGCTGCAAGCATGATGAAACGAATGATCGGTATCCTGGCCGCGCTGGTTCTGCTGTGCGGGTTGGTCCCCGCAGGCTGCGCGGAGGAAACGGTGACCTTCTCCTGGTGGATTCCCCGCAACGAGGATACGTCCTACTACGACAACTACCGCCAAAATCCCGTGATCCAGTATCTGCTGGAAACCCGCACTTATGCCGGCAAAAAGCTGGAGCTGGAATTCCAGGCCGGCATTTCAGGATCGGAGCGGGAAAACTTCAGCAACATGCTGTCCACCGAATCCCTGACAGACGTATTTAATCTGGCTTACTGTGACTACACGGCGGAAACGCTGCTGGAAGACGGCTATATCATGGATCTGACTGAGCTGATCCAGCAGTATATGCCCAATTACATGGCCCTGATTGAAAACGATCCGGAACTGGCCAGCTTTGCTTACAGCTATGTGGACGGCGAAAAGCGGCTGCTGACCATCATGTCCATGGATGAAATCCCGGCTGATCCCTTCGAGGGCTTTTGCTACCGTCGGGACTGGATCGCCAAATACGGCAAAAATCCCGTGACAGGCGAACCTTTTACATACAACTATGATGAAAACGGCAACATGCAGGATGATGTCGTTTTCCCCAGCGGAGGCACGTATCCGATCTACATTTCCGACTGGGAGTGGATGTTCGGCATCTTTACCGAGGCAATGCAGGCTCTTGGCATTCAGAACAGTTACTGCATCAGCATCTATTATCAGGGCTTCAATCAGGCGGGGGACATGTTCAGCCCGTTTGGGGGCGGCGGTCCCAACTGGTATCGGGATCAGAACGGCAACGCGGCTTTCGGCGCGACCTCGGAGGCGATGAGAGCCTATCTGCGCTGCATGAATACCTGGTATAAAAATGGCTGGCTGGACAAGGCGTTCGCCCAGCGCTCCGGCGATATGTTTTTTGCCATCAATTCCACCGCGGTCCATCAAGGCGCTGTTCCCATGTGGCAAGGCCGCCAGGCGGAAGTCGGAAATCAGATGGATATGCACGATGGCGGGCTGACAGAAGGTATCTGGGTATGCGGAGCGCCGCAGCCGATCAACGACGTTTACGGTGACGATTCGGTCAAAGGCGTGCAGCCTTATACTTTCTTTACCTATTGCCGTGCGAATGACGGCATTGCCATCAATAAAAACGCCGCAAAGAAAGACCTGGCTGTGCTGCTGTCATTCATCGACCAGCTCTATTCCTTCGAAGGCGCCTGCATTCATTCCGTGGGCCTTTCCAAGGAAATCCTGGAAGCGTCCGGAAAGGATACGCCCTGGTATCAGACCATGGCCAAATTCGGGCTGACAGAGGGCATCTACGAGCTGCAGGAAGAAAACGGGGAAACCTATATCTACCACAATAAAAAGGTTGATACACTGCTGCTCAACGCCATGATGCTCAATCGGGTCAGCGGGTACAGGTATAACAATCATTTCCGTTATTCGGAGGCGTTCCGTCCCGCCGTGTTGACGGAGGCGATTGCACTGTGGCGGCTTTACACCGGCACGGGCTATCTGCAAAGCAACGTAACGAATCTGATCTCCGCCAAGGACAGCAGCAAACTGTCCAAGATCAAAAACAATGTGGTGACCTATATGAGTCAGAACGTCCCCAAGTTCATCCTGGGGCAGAAGGGCTTCGATATCGACAATGACACCGATTGGAAAAACTTCTGCAAAACCATCGAAAAATATGGCGTGGATAAGGTAACAAAAATGTATCAAGAGGCCCTGGATACGCTTGCGAGGTGAGCGCAATGACTGTAAGAGCAGAAAAGCAGCCTCGGCTCCTGCGGGATCAAAACCCGTGGAAGCGGGACTGGAAGGAAAACTGGATCCTCTATTTGCTGTTTCTTCCTGTACTGGCCTATTTCGTTATCTTCCATTACATCCCCATGAGCGGCATCTTCATGGCCTTTGAGGAATACAAGGTCACAAAGGGGCTGTTCGGCAGCGAATGGGTGGGCTTCGAAAAGTTCGTTGAACTGTTCGAGGACGAACAATTCTGGCTGGCGCTGCGCAATTCCGGCGCGATGGCGCTGTTCAACCTGACGCTGGGTTTCGTCGCGCCTATCATCCTGGCCCTTCTGATCACGTCCATCAAGCCCAGCCGAGGCACCCGTGTGTTACAGACCATCACCTACTTGCCCAACTTCGTTTCCGCGGTGGTGGTTTGCTCCCTGGCCAGCCAATTTCTGGACTTGAACGGCGGCATCACTCGCCTCCTGACAGCCTTGGGCTTCGAGCAGCAAAACTGGCTTGCCAACGGCGACGTGCCGGTGTTCTGGCTCATCAATACCGGCATTGGAATATGGCAAGGCGCAGGCTGGGGCTCCATCATTTATATTGCCGCCATCTATAACATCAACGGTGATCTCCATGAAGCGGCGGCCATTGACGGGGCAAACCGCTGGCAGCGGCTGACGCACATCACGTTACCCGGCATCCTGCCCATGATCATGATGATGCTTACGCTGAAAATCGGCCTGGTGTTCCGTGAAGGCTTTGACAAGGTGCTGCTGCTGTATATGCCCTTGACCTATGAAACCAGCGACTGTCTGCACACCTACACTTACCGCATGGCCTTCGGCGGCGTGCCGGATTACAGCCTTTCCACGGCTTCCGGCCTGTTCCAGTCCGTAATCGCCACCATTCTGCTGGTGATTTCCAACTGGACGAACAAGAAAGCCACCGGCTACGCGCTGTATTGAGGGGGTGAACGATATGGTAGAAAAACGATCCGGGCTTGGAACAGTCGCCACGATCCTGATCTGCGCATTGCTGTTCCTGATCGCATTTTGCTGTCTCGTTCCCCTGTGGCATGTGCTGATCTCTTCTATTTCGGACGGGCAAAAGCTACTGGCTCATGAAGGCGTGGTCATATGGCCGCTGGGAAAGCCCACGCTGGACGGTTATCGCTACGTTTTCCGGGACAGCCGTATTCTGCTGGGCTATGCAAATACACTGATCTATGTTGTTGGACAGATGGCCTTCGGCTTTGTGATCAATATGCTGGGCGGTTATGTGCTCAGCCGCAAGCCCAAGCTGGCTCCCGCGCTGACGATCATCCTGGTGCTGACCATGATGTTCTCCGGCGGTACAGTGCCCACCTACATGAACGTGCGCCGTTTGGGCATGACCGGCACCCGCTGGGCGCTGATCATTCCCGGCTGAACCAACGCCATTTTCGTACTGATGGGCGTGCGCGCTTTTGCAGGCGTGCCGGAAGCCACGGTGGAAGCAGCCAAGCTGGACGGCGCGGGGCATCTGCGCATCATGACGCAGGTAATGCTGCCTCAATGCATGGGCCTTCTGTCCGTTTCCCTCATCAATACCGGCATCCTGGCGTGGAACGCCTGGTTCCAGGCATCCATCTATGTGACTACACAGCAAAACCTCTGGCCCTTACAGCTGTGGATCAGACAGATCGCGTCGGAAAGCTCTGATTTCCTCAATTATGCCAACCCTGATTATGCCCGCTATCTGATCCAGTTCGTGGTCATCGTCATCGCCACGCTGCCCATCCTCATCGTGTTCCCCTTCTTCCAGAAAACGCTGGAGAAGGGCATGATGGCCGGTGCTGTGAAAGAATAACGAAAAGAGGTGCATGAAATGGCAGAAATATTCGGAACTCCCCGCTTGTCCGCCGTTCCCATGCCCGGCTGCGTCAAAGAGCTGAGAAGCGGCACCTATACCACCACCGGTACCGTGCTGGTCACCTACCGAGAGGAGGGAGACAGCCCTTCCTTCTTCCGGCTGGCGACAGTCAACGATGACGGAAGCGATTTCCACCCGTTCTTTGCCCGTGACATCCCCACGCAGTCCGGCGCAAACGGCATCCGTTTCATGATCTTTTCCGATGGCAAACGCATCCTGCTGGGCGATTGGATTATCGAATGTGCCCCCGATGTGGATCACTGTGAGAAAGCGGAATGCGTCCCGCTCCTGTATCCGCCTATTTCGGATCAAAGCAATCCCAACGCCATGCGCTGGTCAGAGATCATCGTATCTCCTTCCTGCACCCACATGGCATGGACCGCGCTGAACGGATTTGACGGGGCCACGAACCGCATCGGCCGCCTGGTACGTAAAGAAGATCATTACGAGCTTGCAGATGTAAAAATCATCAGCACATTGGATTTCCTGGTGCCTGATGAAGTCCATCCGGGAGCGGTCAGGCGCGGCGTTGTCCGTGGCGGTGAGCTCAAGCAGTTCATCCGCGGCGGTCTGGCTGTATCGGAAGCGGGCATTGCGGAAGGCAGCCGTATCGCAGACAGCGTGATCCAGGATCTGGATGGCGAAGGTGTGCGCAGAATCACGCGCACCGCGTGCTATGACGAAACGACGATCTTTTCTCCGGACGAACGACTGGGTATGGTGATGACCACACGGTTTTCACCCAAAACCAACTGCGCGGTGCTGGCATGGCTTCCCCGTCCCTTTATGAGCGTCAGTCTGCGGGGCACGACGCTCCCGGTCTATATGCTTTCCGTGGCCGCCGGGCGTTCCACACCCGGCGTAAATATCGGCCCCGCGCTGATCGATATCCAGCGTTCTATGCAGGAAGAACTGTATATGGGTGCGGATCTGTCCGATCCCGAAGAGAAATGGGTATATCATTCGCCCATGTCCTGGCATCCAAGCAGTAAAAAAGCCCTGTGGGTGGAGCGCACGTATGAAAACGTGCTGGATGCCGACAAGAGCCGGCTGCGCATCGTGGAGATCCCGGATTATCAGCCCGGAGAGCCTGTTGCAGCGGTGGATGTTCCGTCCGATATTCCTTATGCCATCGATCCCATGGAGGAAAAACCCAAGCAGCCCCTCCGCGGCCCTGTCCATGCGGTTGGCATGTTTGGCGGCACCTTTGAGATGACGCAGGAGGGTCAGAACACGCAGAGCATTTACGACCATTACAGTGAAGACGGACTGACCACTTACAACGGCACGGAGACCTTTACTCGTGACGCGGGCGGCTGCACCTATGAGGCGCATGTAAACGCCACCGGCAAGGAAGCAGGTGAAATGAACCTGCGGCTGCGTTTCATTCAGCCCAATATGTGGAGCATGGCAAAAGTGGATTTTTCCATCGCGGAAGACGGAAAACCCTCAAGCTATGGCACTGTGACCTGGCAGGGGAAAACCCTGAACGTCGATATCATGAAAGATTAAGGAGGAACACACAATGAAAAAGATCCTGGCGATGATTCTGGCCCTGACGCTGGCGCTTGGTTTGGTGGGTTTGGCCCATGCGGAAGACAAGACGCCCGCTGGTCAGTACTACAGCTACTCCTTCTATGCCGACGGGTACGGTGATTACACTTTCTACTTCCACTTCTATGACAACGACCCCGTGCTGGGTTCCGTGTTTTATGCTGGCCTGTCCAATAACCGCATCAACTTTGCCGGTCTGTATACCGTGGAAGAAGTACCCTACGAATACGCCTGTTATCCGGATCGCGATACGGTCGTAGGCAACGGGGATAAGATCACCGGCACCGCGCCCTATACCATCCATTTCCTGAACTGGGACGGCAGCGAGCTTGATGTCTGCGGCTGGGATGGCAAAGTACTCTACAACGACTGCAAGGTGATCACCGGCTCCGGCAGCGGTCCCATGTTCTATCACCTGGATACTGAAGGCAAATATCAGACTGCGTATGATGAAGAAGCGGGACAGGCTTACCTGACCTTCGTTGTGACGGATGATCCTTCCTGCACAGTGGCGCTGAACCATAACAAAACCTATACCGATATGATGGTTTACTTTATCGACGGCAATTGGACGATTACTGACGGTGAAAACGGCGCGAAGGTTTACACCCTGACGCCCTTTGACGAGGATGAGGATACCGTTTCGCTGACCGTTGCCGCGGATGGGAAAACCGCTGTATATACCAATGCCGATGGGGAAGAAACGGAGCTTGTCAACGCCGCCCAGGAAGCGCCTGCCGCTCTTTACGGCGCAGAGGGAACCTTCCATGTGGATGCTTACAATGTGGATGCTACGGTGACTGCGACGCTTTACGATGACGAAACCTGCGACGTGATCGCTTCCGTGTATGGCAATTCCGCTGTGATCGACCAGGGCACTTACACCATGAACGCTGATCATTCCATTACATTCCAGTTTGAAAACGCCGGTGAAATCGTAGCAAAACTGGATATGTCCGTTGGAACGATCGTGCTGATTTATGTGAATCCTGATACCAAGCTGGGAGCAATGGAAGTGACGCTGCCCCTTGGCCGTGTGGAAGCAAAGGAAGAAGCCAAGCCTGAACCGCAGATCATTCTCTCCTTTATCGGCGGATACACTACCTTTGATGTGTACGATGACGGCACCTACCAATTCGGCTTTGAAAAATACGGCCTGAAGGAAAGCGGCACCTGGAAGTTTGAAAACTACAAGTTTTCCATCACCCAGGGGAACGGCAATGTCATCGAGGCTTCTCTTGACGATGCCTACAACATGAGCTTTGAGTACGTGGCGGAAGCCAACGCACAGCTCAAGGACACCTTCACCGCTGAACGCGGCGTTTGGGGCCCCGCTCTGGCAAAGTAACCGCCATTCCCATGCCGCCCAGATTGCAGCGTCAGTCTGGGCGGCATTCCATTACAAAATGCGAAAGTATTTGCATGGAGGATTTTTATGCTGACCGAACAGCAAAGAATGCAAAATCGTAAACGCGCCATGGAACTGTTGGAAAAAATGACGCTGGAGGAAAAGTATCAGCAGCTTTTGTGCTTCTGGCCCCGCAGGGCAGCGGACCAAAAGAATGCTGGCAGCAATCATCCCCAGGGAATCGGATGCATGGCCAGCCCCAAGGATTTGCAGGATGGCTATCATTTTATGGATGACGTGCTTGCTCAGCTGACACAGGCCAGTCCGCACAGCATCCCTCCGTCTGTTCACATGGAAGGATTGACCGGCACAATGGTGCGCGGCGCGGCCTCCTTTCCGTCCGGCATAGGTCGCGGAGCCACCTTTGACAGCGATTTGGAATATGAGGTTGGGAAGCTCATCGGACGGCAGGAACGGGCGGTAGGCGTTAATCAGACGCTGGCCCCGGTATTGGATGTCACCCGTGATCCCCGCATGGGACGCTACGGCGAATCTTATGGCGAAGATCCAACGCTGGTAGCCGCCATGGGTACTGCCTACGCCAAAGGCGCGATGGAAACACAGGAGGGGGCGAGGAGGACGCAATGCATAGCCAAGCATTTCCTGGCCTATCACAATGTGCCTGCCGGCATCCAATCCACGGAGTGCGAGATTTCCGAGAGGCAGCTGCGGGAGGTCTATGCCAAGCCCTTCCAGGCAGCCATCACGCTGGCCGGGCTGGACGGCGTCATGCCCTGTTATGATACGCTGAACGGCGAGCCCGTTCACGGATCAAAAGCCTATCTGACCGATTTGCTTCGGGGTGAAATGGGCTTCCGGGGAGCCTGCTATTCCGATTACAGCGGTGTGTTCAATATGCACATGTTCCAGAAAATCGCCGAAACCCGCGAGGAGGCGGGCAAGCTGGCGCTGGAGGCGGGCATGGATTCCGAATGGCCGGAGCCGACTTGCTTTAACGACCGTTTTCTTGCGATGCTGCGTGATAAAGCAATAGATGAAAGCGTGCTGGATCAAGCCGTGCTGCGTTTGCTGGAGGCGAAATTCGCCACGGGTCTGTTTGAGGAATACGCCTCTGAAAACGACGAACAGATCGACGCGGCTTTTCATAACGTCGAAAACAAAGAATTGCCTCTGCGGGCGGCAAGAGAATCCATGGTGCTGCTGAAAAATGACGATGTGCTTCCTCTGAATCAGCCAAAGAAGATCGCGGTGATCGGCTGTCAGGCAGACGATCCCCGGTATTTCTTCGGCGGTTATACCTTTTTCAGCTTCCTGGAGCGCGATCTCGCCAGGCGCTCCGCCAACATCTCAGGCACGCAATCGGGTTATGTGGAGGCTGAGGTGGATAAGGTGCCGGGCACGGAGATCGAACAGGCGCGTCCCGAATTTTTATCCTTGCTGCAAGAATTGAAGCCCGGCATCCGCAGCCTGTATCAGGAATTGAAGGAACGATTACCTGACGCAGAGATCACATATGCTTATGGCTATCCCTTTGCCGGTGACGATACTTCGCATTTTTCCGAGGCGCTGGCCGCAGCCCGGGAAGCTGATCTGATCATATTGATGCTGGGCGGAAAATATGCCATGGGAACGATCTCTTCCATGGGCGAGGGTCTGGACTCGACGCATATCGGTTTGCCTGCATGCCAGGAGGCGTTTCTGAAGCTGCTGGAAAAGGATTGCGCCGGTAAGCAGATCATAGGTGTACACCTGGATGGACGCCCTATTTCCAGCGATACCGCTGACCGGGTGCTGAACGCGATCATTGAAGCCTGGTCTCCAGCGGAAGCAGGCGCGCAGGCCATTGCCGATGTGCTGCTTGGCGTTTATAATCCCGCGGGAAGGCTCAGCGTCACCGTGCCGCGAAACGAGGGACAGATCCCGATTTATTACAACCATAAAAACGGCTCCGCCTGGCATCAAATGTACAGCATCGGCTTTCCCGACTATGTGGATGCCAGCCATCTGCCGCGCTACGCTTTTGGCCACGGGTTATCTTATACCAGCTTTTCTTACGAGAATCTTTCCGTTCGCTGCGGAGACCAAATTGAAATCTCCTGCGAGGTGCAAAATACTGGCGACCGAAAAGGCGAGGAGGTCGTTCAGCTATACATCGGCGATGAATATGCCAGCCGAGTGCGGCCTGTGACAGAATTGCAGGGCTTTATCCGCACGGAATTGCAGCCGGGCGAATGCAAACGTATCATCTTCTCTTTTCCTGCCAGTCAGCTTGCTTTCCTGGATAATGGGATGCGCTGGAAAGTGGAAAAAGGAAAATTTATCGTTGGAATTGGCGGAGCATCCGATGATATACGGCTCAGCGGCGAATTCTTCATTCACAAGGATTCCTTTGTGAATGGGAAAACCCGCGGATTCTTTGCCCAGGCAAAAGCTGAAAGCATGACAGAACAGTAATACTTTTCTCGGATACAAAGGCAGCCGCCTCTTCGTGGGGCGGCTGTCAATCTTATGTTGATGTGATGCTCATTTCATTGCATACGTTTTCCGCACGATCCCCAATTCCTCGTCGGTGGGGATCACAAGAACCCGTACAGCAGACGTATCCGCCGATATGACGGCGTTTCCCGTGCAGGCGTTGTTTTTCTCTTCGTCCAGAATAACGCCGATGGGCTTTAATCTGTCACATACCATTTTACGGATCGTGGCGGAGTGCTCACCGATACCGGCAGTGAACACCAGCGTATCCAATCGGCCCAGGTCCAGATAAAATGCGCCGATGTAATGCACGATACCGGAAACAAAATTGCCGATAGCCAGCTGCGCCCGGCGGTCGCCCTGCTCTGCGGCCTCCTCCACATAACGCAGATCGCCGCTGACGCCCGATATGCCTTTCAGACCGCCGTTTTTCTGAAAGCCATTTTGTATTTCCTCATCGGACAAGCCTTCGTGCTTGAGGAATGTGATCATGCCAGGGTCCATATCTCCCACGCGGTTGGCATGGATCAGCCCCGATTCCAGAGACATACCGAAGCTGGTATCCACGCTTTCACCGTTGTGGATGGCGCACACGGAACAGCTGCCGCCCAAATGACAGGAGATAGCATCGTATTCCTTGCTTTCCCGGTTCAGAACATCCGCAATATAGCTGTGAGAGGCGCTGTGATAACCCAACCGTTCCACCCCGTACTGTTCATACCATTCGTAGGGCACGCCGAACAGCCGACGTTCCAAAGGGATGGTACGATGGAAGGCGGTTTC
>JAFXMP010000338.1 GCA_017530275.1 Clostridia bacterium
CCTTCATCTACGTCACCCACGACCAGACCGAGGCCATGACCCTGGGCGACCGCATCGTGATCATGCACGACGGCTACATCGAGCAGGTGGGCACGCCCATGGAAGTGTTTGAAAAGCCCCGGAACGTGTTCGTGGCGGAATTCATCGGCGCGCCGAAGATGAACCTGATGGAAACAGAGCTGGAATGCAGCGGCGGCAAGTATTACGTGAAGCCCTTCGGCGCGAAGATCGAAGTGACCGGCAGCAAGGCGGAAGAGCTGCAAAAGAAGGGCATCGGCAGCCGCAAGGTGCTGCTGGGCGTGCGCCCCGAGCATATCACGCTGACCGACGCTTCCGCCGAGGACGCCATTCCCTGCAAGCTGGAAGTGAACGAAATGATGGGAAGCGAGCTGCACCTGCACGTGTATACCTCGGACGAAACCCGCCTGATCGTGCGCGTGCCCACCATCAACCTGTCCGCCGAACAGCGCAAGGCCATGGTATACGGCGCGCAGCTGTACATTACCTTTGAAGGCAAGGTCATGCACTTCTTTGATAAGGAATCCACGAAGAACCTCATTTATGGTGACTGATCCATATAATTGCCCCGCCGTCAGCAGGCGGCGGGGCGTAACAAGAATGCTTATTTCATCTACGAAAGGACGAAGCTGTATGCGCCAAAGCGGTATCCTGATGCACATTACTTCTCTCCCCGGCCCGGACGGCATTGGAAGCCTGGGCAAGGAAGCTTATGAATTCGCCGATTTTCTGCATGCCTCCAATATGGGTATTTGGCAGGTGCTTCCCATGGGCCCCACGGGCTACGGCGAATCGCCCTACCAGTCGCCCAGCACCTTCGCGGGCAATCCCATGGTGATTTCCCTGGATAAGCTGGCCGAAGCGGGCTATCTGGATCTGGAAGGGGAAAAGAGGTATTCCCCGGAAAACCTGGAGCAGGTGGATTACGCCGCGGTGCAGGAGTATAAAACCCGGCTGCTGCGCAAAGCCTTCGCCCAGTCCGAGAGGAAGCTGAAAAAGGCCATCGCGCAATTCCAGGAGGAAAACGAATGGGTGTATGATTACGCCCTGTTCGCCGCCATCAAGGCGCATTTTGATCTGCAAATGTGGACGAAATGGCCCGATGAAGGCGCGCGCATGCGGGACCCGGAAACCCTGAAAAAGTATGAAAAGAAGCTGAACAAGGAGATCCGCTTTCACCTGTGGTGTCAGTATATCTTTGCCCAGCAGTGGGCTGAGCTGAAAGCCTATGTGAACGGTCTGGGCATCAAGCTCTTCGGCGATATCCCCATCTATGTGGCTGAGGACAGCGCCGATACTTGGACCCACCCCGAGGTATTCCAGCTGGACAAGGACCGGGTGCCCCGCCGGGTGGCGGGTGTGCCGCCGGATTACTTCTCCGAGGACGGCCAGTTATGGGGCAATCCGCTGTACCGCTGGTCCTACCTCAAGCAGAAGGGTTATGGCTGGTGGGTAAAGCGTTTAAGCCACCTGAGCAAGCTGTACGATATGATCCGCGTGGACCATTTCATCGGCTTCGCCAGGTACTATTCCATCCCCCACGGGGCCACGACCGCCAAAACGGGCAGGTACATCGATGGGCCGGGGAAGGATTTGTTCATCACCCTGAACAAGAAGCTGCCGGGGCTGGACATCGTGGCCGAAGACCTTGGCCTGGTGACTGACCAAGTGCGGGAGCTGATCGCCTTTACCGGCTATCCGGGCATGAAGGTGCTGTCCTTCGCCTTTGGCGCGGATGATTCCAATGTACATATCCCGGAAAACGTTCCTGAAAACACCGCCTATTACACCGGCACCCATGATAATGTGACAGCCCTGGCCCGGGTCAAGAACTGTACCAAGGAAGAACTGGCCAGCGCCAAGGAAATCGCCGGGTTTGAAAAGCTGAAGGACGCGCCCTGGGCCTTTATCCGTACGGTATTTGAGAGCAAAGCCCGCATCGCCATGGCGCCCATGCAGGATGTGCTGGGCCTGGACGACTGGGCCACCATGAACCGGCCCGGCACTGTGGGCGGCAACTGGCTGTGGCGCATGAAGCCCGGCCAGACCACAAAGACCCTGGCGGATAAGCTCAAGCGCCTCAACCGGGACAGCAAACGGCAGAATGGCTGAACCAGAGGAGATACTGAGGGAAACCTCTCTTTGGAGGCCAAAGAGAGGTTTCCCCCAGCCCCCCTTCCGAGAAAGCCATAAAAAGGTTTTCAGATTATTGTCATTTTGTGCAGACTTCTGCCACTAAATCCCTATAAAAATCACTCTCTGCCCCGTTTCGAGTCAGAGAGATTTTTATTTCGTGTTTTCGACACACTTTGTTTTTATGATCCCTGCTCTTCCACCAGCATGCCCGTAAGCGCGGGAACGTGGAAACGGGATGTAAACAGCTCACATTTGCAAAGGAAGGCATAAAAAACGTGCCAGCCCTGACCGGTAAGGGATTCATAATTGCCCTGTCCCTTCGCCAGAATCACGTCCGCCTCGTTCAGCGCCTGCCGGGCCGCTTCCGGCAGCATTTCATAAACTGTTCCGGCGATGGGCGCGCCGTTGGTAAGAATTTCCGCCACGCGATCCATACCGATATAAACCGCATCCTGAAGCGTCACATCGTTGAGCACCTCCGCGCCGCGCACCAGCGCCTGAAACCGCAGATGGGGAAAGCGCTTTTTTAATTGCTCCAGCAGCAGCCGGTCCAGCACGATTTCTCCACAGTTATCGGCGATCAGCAAAAAACGCTTCCCGCTTTCGCAGGCGGATAAAAAGTGTTCGTAGACCTCCGCTTCCTCCGGCCGCAGGCCCGCTTTCTCAAAAAGGCCCAGGAAGGTATTTTCATCCACGGTATCCATGGCGCCGTAATCGATGTAGTTTCCCACCCGTGCGAAAGCGAGGGCCGCCGCTGTGGGATCATCCGCCGCCGCGATCCGGGACCGAAGCTGATCCTCCATCCCCAGCACCAGATCGTTGGAACGGCGTTTGATCTCCGCGTAGCCGTCCGACGCGCCAAAGCGCCTTGAAAAAGCCTGGTTGAACCGGTAAACCAATAAGGGGGACGTGTCGTTTTCGCCGCGCGTGTCCAGCAGGGTGCGCACTTCGGAGAGATACGCGTCATCCGGCATCCGCCTGCGCTGCCGGTCATACAGGCATTGAGCGCAGCTTTCCGGTATCCGCACCGTCACCCCTCCTCTGTCGTCAGTTCCAGGCATTTCCATTCTTCGCCCATCACGGTGTACGTTTCCTGGCTTTCGGCGGTTACGTCTCTGAAACCGGCCGCTTTGTAGCAGAAATACGCGGAGGGGTTATTTTCAAAAACGCCCAGGGTGGCCTTTTGCGCGCCATAGATCTCAAAGGCATATTTCAGCCCCAGGCGCAGCATTTCTTTCCCGTAACCTCTTCCGCGTTTCCGGGGATCGACGATCACGAAGCCAAACCGTACTTCCTCCGGGGTATTCTTGGGATTCCGCAGCGTAAAAAAGCCCGCTACTTCATTTTCATCCAGCAGCGTGAAACGGGTCAAGGCCTTTAACTGGGAAAACCGTTCCTTGGTAAGCGGATACGCGCCCAATATACCGGCTGTCCACTGATAAAACGCTTTTTCGTCCATAGGCCAGGAGAGAATCACATCCGCGTCAGTACCCTGATATGGCCTTAACCTTAGCATCCTTCCACTTCCTTACGCGGGATTTAATAACCTATGTTACTTAACGAATGTATTATAATATTTCTCTATCTTGTTGTCAAGGAGCCAACTAAATGAACGAATCTCGCTGAAATAACGCTGAAAAGGAGATACTTTCTTGGATTTACTGCCGGTTTTTACTTGCCTTTTGGCATTATTTTGGATATAATGTCTCAAGCGTTTCATTTGACGCGCTATTGCAGTATGATTTTTTAGGGAGGTTGAGCGTATGGAAAACGAGAATGCACGCACCAATTTTATTTGGGACGCCATCGATCAGGATTTGAGGGAAGGGCGTGCTCAGCAAGTGCACACCCGTTTTCCCCCTGAACCCAACGGCTATCCCCACATCGGCCATTGCAAAGCGCTGGTGACGGACTTCGGCACGGCGGAAAGATACGGCGGCCTGTGCAACCTGCGCTTTGACGACACCAACCCCGCCAAGGAAGACATGGAATACGCCGAGGCCATCAAGCGGGATATCGAATGGCTGGGCTTCCATTGGACGGGCGGCCTGTTCTTCGCCAGCGATTACTATCAGCGGCTGTACGACATCGCTGAGGATTTCATCAAGCGGGGCCTGGCCTATGTGGACGAGCTTTCCGCCGATGAGATGCGCGAGTATCGCGGCACCCTGACCACCCCCGGCAAGAATTCTCCCTGGCGTGAGCGGCCCATGGAAGAAAGCTTAGACCTGTTCCGGCGCATGAAAGCCGGGGAATTCCCGGAGGGCCGGTATATCCTGCGGGCGAAAATCGATATGGCGAGCCCCAACATGAACATGCGGGACCCCGCCATGTACCGCATCCTGTATAAGGAACACTGGCGCACGGGGAACACCTGGTGCATCTATCCCATGTACGATTTTGCCCATCCCCTGTCCGACGCCTTCGAGGGCATCACCTTCTCCCTGTGCAGCTTGGAATTCGAGGATCACCGGCCGCTGTATGATTGGTTCGTAGAAAAAGCGGGCTTTAGGGCAGGGGACGCCCAGGGCTACTTCGGCCCCCGGCAGATCGAATTCGCGCGCCTCAACATCACCCGTACCGTCATGAGCAAGCGGCACCTGCGCAGGTTGGTGGAGGAAGGTTTTGTTTCCGGCTGGGACGATCCCCGCATGCCCACCCTCACCGCCATGCGCCGCAGGGGCTATCCCGGCAGCGCCATCCGCGCTTTCGTGGAGCAGGTAGGCCTGGCGAAAGCCGATTCCACCGTGGACGTGCAGATGCTGGACGCCTGCGTGCGGGACGCCTTGGGCGATTCCGCGCCCCGGGTCATGGCCGTGCTGAACCCCGTGAAGGTGGTGCTGACCAACGTGCCCGACGATTGGACGGACACCTTAAAAATGGAAAACCATCCCGATCACCCGGAGCTGGGCGAGCGGGAAGTGACCATCAGCAAGGAAATCTGGATCGAACGGGAGGACTTTGAAGAAGTGCCCCCCAAGAAGTTCTTCCGCTTGAAGCCCGACGGTGAAGTGCGCTTGAAGGGCGCGTACATCATCAAGTGCGAAAACGTGGTGAAGAACGAAAAGGGTGAGATCGAGCGCATCGAATGCTCCATCGATCTTGATTCCCGTTCCGGCAGCGAAGGGGCCAACCGCAAGGTGAAGGGCACCATTCATTGGGTGGACGCCAACGACTGCGCCGCGTTTGAGGCCCGGCTGTATGATCAGCTGATGACCGAGGAATGGGACACCGCCGCCGCCGAGGACAAGAAGGACGTGACGGCGTTCGTGAACCCCGATTCTTTGCAGATCGTGAACGGCTACTGCGAGCACACCCTGGTTTCCGCCAAGGTGGGCGATACCTTCCAGTTCCTTCGCATGGGCTACTTCTGCAAGGACAAGGATTCCACGGAAGAAAAGAGCGTCTACAACCGTGTGGTGAGCTTGAAGGACAGCTATAAGCCCCAGAAATGAGTAAGATAGAATACAGAAGACTTTCATCGAACGATCTGCCGCTGGCCCTTGCAATGAACAGGGATTTCCGGGAAGGCTTCGCGGAAAAAAGCAGCCTCCAGGCGTTCCTAAGCTCCTCGGACTGTTGGCTGTTCGCCGCGGTTTTGGAAAACAGGATCGTCGGTTTTGCCTACGGTTATGCCCTGCAACGACTGAATACCCACAGGAAAATGCTGTATATCCATGAGGTCGGCGTACTGGATGAATATCAGCACCAGGGGATCGGCACGCAAATGCTGATGAAGCTGAAAGAAGCCTGCGCAGCGGAGGAATATTATAAGATCTTTCTGACCTGCTATCAGAACAACGTAGGGGCTAACGCGCTGTACCGCAAGGCAGGCGGACAATTCTGCGCGGAATCCGAGGGAAAGGACACAGTTTACTGGTTTCCAATCGCCTGAGTGTTTTCATAATTTAAGGAAAATCGTACTCCTTTCCATATGGCTTTCTTGGAAGGGGGTGCGGGGGAAACCATTCTTTGGCCCCCAAAGAATGGTTTCCCCCGCAAAAAAATATAGGAGGTTTCTCTATGACACAAGTTCGCACCCGCTTTGCCCCGTCGCCTACGGGCTTCATGCACTTAGGCGGCGTTCGCACGGCGCTGTACGCTTATCTGTTCGCCAAAAAGAACGGCGGAAAATTCATCCTGCGCATCGAGGACACCGACCAGGAGCGCTTCGTGGAGGGCGCTACCGAGGTGATTTACGATACTCTGCGGGACTGCGGGATCATTTGGGACGAAGGCCCGGATATCGGCGGTGATTTCGGCCCCTATATCCAGAGCGAGCGCAAGGATTTGTACCTGCCCTACGCCAAGGAACTGGTGGAAAAGGGCGCTGCTTACTATTGCTTCTGCACCAAGGAAGAGCTGGACGAGCGCCGGGCGGCGGCGGAAGCCAAGGGCGAGGTGTTCAAGTACGACAAGCACTGCCTGAACCTGAGCAAAGAGGAAGTGCAGGCCAAATTGGACGCGGGCGTGCCCTACGTGATCCGCATGAACGCGCCCACGGACGGCACTTCCACGTATAACGACTTGGTGTTCGGCGAAATGAGCTTCCCCAACAGCGACTGCATGGACGATATGGTGCTCATCAAGCAGGACGGCATGCCCACCTATAACTTCGCTAACGTGATCGACGATCATCTCATGGGCATCACCCACGTGATCCGCGGCATGGAGTATTTGAGCTCCACCCCCCGGTACAATTTCCTGTACAGCGCGTTCGGCTGGGAAATCCCCCGGTATATCCACCTGACCACCGTCATGCGGGACGCCCAGCATATGCTTTCCAAGCGGGACGGGGACGCCTATTACAGCGATTTCATCAGCAAGGGCTTTTTGAAGGAAGCGCTGGTCAATTATCTGGCCCTGGTGGGCTGGAATCCCGGCACCGATCAGGAATTCTTCACCATGGACGAGCTGGTGGAAGCCTTCGACGTGAAGCACCTGAACAAGTCCCCCGGCATTTTCGATGTGACCAAGCTGGAGTGGATGAACAGCCAGTACGTGGCGAAGATGGACTTTGATAAGTATCTGGAAATGGCGACGCCCTGGTTTGACAAGGTCCTGGCGGAAAAGGGCATGGATTACCGCCGTTTGGCTGAGCTGATGCAGAGCCGCACGGACATTTTCAGCCGCATCCCGGAAAAGATCGCTTTCCTTGCTGAAATACCGGATTATGATACCGCCATTTTCTTCAACAAGAAGCAAAAGAGCGATGAGAGCGTAGCCAAGGAAGTGCTGCCCCTGCTGCTGCCCGTGCTGGAGGGCGTTTCCGATTGGACGGAACAGAGCATCCATGACGCGGTGATGGTGAAAATCCCAGAGTGGGGCAAAAAGAACGGCGCGGTGCTGTGGCCCATGCGCATCGCCATTTCCGGCCAGGAATCCACCCCCGGCGGTGCCTTTGAAATCGCCTATCTGCTGGGCAAGGACGAAACCCTGAACCGGATGCGGAAATCCCTGGATAAACTCATGAGCAAATAAACATTGAAACTGAAAACCGGATGCATGCAAGCTGGAATTTCTGCCTGCCTGCGCCCGGTTTTCTTTTTGCGCTTGACAAACTTTTTCATTTCACTATAATAATCTATACAGAGATCCCGCCATGAGCGGGCAATCCTGTGGAGGTAGTGTTTGGAATCGGTTCTGTAACGGGGATCATGGCTGATCAAAAAACGCGGTGACATGACCGCTTGTTTGCTGATGCCATGACGCGGAGCAGAAGGATTCCGGGCGCTTTTTTGTTTGCCGTTCCCACTGCGCCGCAGTCCCCGTCCTTTATTCATGCTCATATATAGATAAGAATAAGAGGGATCGACAAACATGACACAGGATATGATCACGCTTGAATTTAATACAATCATTGAAATGCTGCAAAGCCACGCCATTTCCGAAAAGGCAAAGAAGCGGCTTTCGGAAACCGCGCCGATTCTGAACGAGGGCCTGTGTAAGGCCCGCATGGAGGAAACCACCGCCGCGAAATGTGTGCTGGAAGGCGCGGGGCTTCCTCCGCTGGCTGACACAGACGCCGCGGAAGCCCATCTGACCCAAGCCATCCAGGGCGGCATGCTGCTGCCGTCTCAACTGAGCCAGATTGCGCGATTTTGCGTGACCGTTCGCCGCATGCGCCGCTATCTGCAAGGCGCGCAGGTGTTTAACGCCGGCATTGCATCCTGGCATACCCAGCTGCCAGATCTTACTGCGCTGGAAGAGGAAATCGAACGCTCCATCCGGGAGGACGCGATTTTAGACGACGCGTCCCCTACTCTGCGGAGCCTGCGCCGTCAGCGGGAGCGGGCCGAACAGGAAATTCGGGAAAAACTGAACCAGGTGCTTGCCCGCCACAAGCAGGAATTGGCGGACAGCTATATCACTCAGCGGGGCGGCATCTATGTGGTGCCCGTGCTGAAACGCTATCAGAGCGCATTTCCCGGCCGCGCGGTGGATGCCTCCGCCAAGGGAAATACCGTGTTCATGGAGCCAACCGCGGCGCAGACGCTCCGGCAAACATTGGAAGGACTTTCCATCGAGATCGATACGGAGGAACGGCGCATCCTGTGGACCTTAAGCGACCGCATCGCCTCCGAAGAAACACCGCTGTGCGAAGCGATCCGCACCATGACCGACCTGGACGCGCTGTTTGCCCGCGCCAAGCTGAGCGCGGAAATGGACGCCCGCCCGGCAGAGGTGTCGGGGGAGAGGATCATCCGCTTGGTGGAAGCCCGGCACCCGCTCCTGGACCGCGAAACCTGCGTTCCCTTAAGCCTTACACTGTCCCTGCCCGATTCCGGCATCGCCGTGACTGGACCGAACACCGGCGGAAAAACCGTTTGCCTGAAAACCGTGGGGCTGCTGACTCTGATGGCGCAAAGCGGCTTGCACATCCCCTGCCGGGAGGGCACTGTGATCGGCATGATGGATGGGGTATTCTGCGATATCGGCGACAGCCAGAGCATCGGCCAGAACCTTTCCACTTTTTCCGGGCATATGACCAACGTGATCCGCATTCTGCGCCAATGCAGCCGGGACAGCCTGGTGCTGCTGGACGAGCTGGGCAGCGGCACGGACCCGGCGGAAGGCTCCGGTCTGGCCGCGGCGATCTTAGAAGAACTGCTCCGGCGCAACTGCTTCTTTCTGGTGACCACCCACGATCCGCAGATCAAGCAGTGGGCGGAGCAGACGGAGCACGTGATTTCAGCCCGGATGGCCTTTGACTGGGTATCCCTCATGCCGCTGTACCGATTGGAGCTGGGCATGAGCGGCGAAAGCTGCGCCATCGAAATCGCCCGCCGCTTAGGGCTGGATGAAGGGCTGCTTTCCCGGGCGAGGCAGGTGGCAGATCACGGGCCTGCCGCCGTTCCGGAAAAGAAACATCAGCCCATGATGCGCGTTCCCGGCAGCCGCTTGCAGCGCATACAGGCAAAAGCGGAAACCAATTTTGAGCGTTTTACCATGGGCGACAGCGTGATGCTGCTTCCCAGTAAAAAGAACGCCATTGTATACCGGCCCGCAGACGACGAAGGCAACGTGATCATCCAGCTCCAGGGTCAAAAAATGACGGTGCGCCACAACCGCCTGAAGCTGCTGGTGCCAGCCGCCGAGCTGTACCCGCCGGATTATGATTTTTCCATCATCTTCGACACCGTAGCCAACCGAAAGGCCGCGCACACCATGGCGCGTAAATATGACCCGGAGGCCATGGTTGTCCTGAAAGAAGGAAAGCAAGAAAGCGAAATCAAAGGACCATAAGAAAAGGCATTCCCGCAGCTCCTGCGAGAATGCCAAAAGGGCGATAGCGATCAGCGGTTCGCGGGAGCAAGCACGATGGCTGTCCGGGCGGGAAGGTACAGGCGCACGTGGCTTCCTTTCATTTCCGGGGTCCAGGCGCTGATGGGCTCGCGGTTCACCCGGCCATAGCCGTTGTACTCGTAATCGTCGCTGGAGAACAGCACCCGGTAATCCGAGCTTTCGCTGACGGGGATGGCGTAATCGGTATAGCTGTGATCGGGGGAGAAATTGAACACGAACAGCAGGCCGCCCCGCTCGAAGGCGATCACGTGGTCGCTCTCGTGCACCCATTTCAATTCGGGGTATTCCTGATCAAAAATGCGGTAATCCCGTGCCACGTGGATCATATCCCGGTCAAAGGCGTACAGGTCCTTGTATTTCAGATCGGGATTTTTCAGCAGGCTCCACTGGCGGCGGCAATAATGGAAGCTGTTGCCGTTGCCGGGGCGGGGGAAGTCGATCCATTCCGGATGGCCAAATTCATTGCCCATGAAGGCCAGGTAGCCCGTGCCGCCCGCCGCCAAGGTGATCAGGCGGATCATCTTGTGTAGGGCCACGGCCCGGTCGATCACCAGGGTGTGGCAATCCTCGCGCATGGAATCGTACATGGCGGCGTCAGCCAAACGGAAAATTATGGTCTTGTCCCCCACCAGGGCCTGATCGTGGCTTTCCACATAGGCCACGGTAGGCGCGTTGCGGAAGGTGAGTTCCCGCCAGATGTAGCCCAGGTTCCAGTCCTCGTCCTTCACATTCTTGATCAGCTTGATCCACATATCGGGCAGGCCCATGCCTAAGCGGAAATCAAAGCCGATACCGCCCTCCGGCACGGGCTCGCACATACCGGGCATGCCGCTCATGTCCTCAGCCACGGTCAAAGCGCGGGGATTGATCTGGTGAATGAGCTCGTTGGCCATCATCAGATAGACTACAGCCTGCAAATCGGTGTTCATGGTGAAATACATGTCCAGGCTGCTGAAATTGGTGCCCAGGGCGTGATCGTGGTATAGCATGGAAGTAACGCCGTCGAAGCGGAAGCCGTCGAAATGGTATTCCTCCATCCAGAATTTAAGGTTGCTCAATAGGAAATGCAGCACCTCGGGCTTATCGTAATTGAAGCATTTGGTGCCCCAGGCGGGATGGTCGCCCTCCGCGCCGTCGTGGAAGAACTGCCAGGAGGTGCCGTCAAACAGGTTGATGCCCTCCAGGGTGTTGCCTACCGCGTGGGAATGCACCACGTCCAGCAGCACCCGGATGCCCATTTCATGGGCCTTGTTCACCAGGTATTTCAGGTCGTCCGGCGTGCCGAAGCGGCTGGAGGCGGCGAAGAAGTTGCTTACCTGATAGCCGAAGGAGCCGTAGAAGGGATGCTCCATTACCGCCATCAGCTGAATGGTGTTGTAGCCCGTGGCCTTTACGTGGGGCAGGATGTTATCGGCAAATTCACGATAGGTAGCGATGCGGTAGTCTTCGCTTGCCATGCCGATGTGGGCTTCGTAGATCAGCACCGGTTCCCTGCTGGAAAAATCCTGATCGGTCCAAGGGAAGGGCTCCAGATCGTCCCATACCTCGCAGCACCAGCTGCCGTTCTGCCAGTCCTGGATCGCGCGCCGGGTGTAGAGGGGCAAATGCTGGGTCAGCTGATCGCCGTTTTTTACGATGGTGATCACTTTGCTGCCCTTTTTCAGGGTATCGCCGGGCAGGAAGATTTCCCAGTTGCCGTTGTCCAGGCACTTCAAGGGCGTATCAGTCCAGTGCCAGTCGTTAAAGTCCCCCGTCAGGTAAAGTTGATCCGCCGCCGGGGCCCATTCCCGGTACACCCAGCCGCCATCCTGGTAATGAAAGCCGTAATAATGATGGGCGTTGGCAAAATCCTTCAGCGTCCCGTTGTCACCGATCAACTGACGGCGCTTGCCTAAGTACCAGTCCATGCGGAGGTTGATGTCCCCTTCAAAAGGCCGGAGCTCGGGATGCTTTTCCAATATGCGGTACATGCTGTTTTCCCCTTTCTATCGTTTCAAATTGATCTGTCTGATTGCTTCGATGCTGACCTTGGGGCGGCGTTCCATGTCCATTAGGCCGTTCACTTCCTGAAATACGTCTGTCAACTGGGTATAACAGTAGCCCTGGAAGCCCGGCATATGCTTGAACGCCTGGGTGATGGCCTCAAACCGGGCAAGGAAGCTCTTTTCATCCTTTTCCGCTTCGCTGTAGCCCCAGCTTCCGCCCCCTGTGTCCTTTGCCATGGCAATGCCGCCGTATTCCGTCAGCAGCATCGGTTTTCCCCTGTGATCGTAACCTTCCGCCGATATCATGCTGCCAGGTTGCACAGCGCCTCGTAGCAGCGCTTCCCGGTCCTGGTAATTCCGGCTTAGGTCCTCTGGACGGGCGGTGTAATCGTGAATGGTCACAAGATCGGTGGACGCCATCTCCCAGCCGTCGTTGCCCGATACCAGGCGGGTGCCGTCCAGCGTATAAATCAGATGATACAGCGCGTCTGCCAGCCGCTGGGCTTCCTTCTGGAAGCGGATGTATGGCACGCCCCAGCTTTCGTTCAGCGGCGTCCAGGTGATGATGCACGGGTGATTGTAATCCCGTTTGATGGCTTCGGACAGATCCCGGATCATGTTTCGCTTTTCGCTGTCCCGCAGCCAGTAGGCGCTGGGCAGCTCGCTCCAAACGGCCAATCCTAAATGGTCAGCCCAGTACAGATACCGGGGGTCCTCAAATTTCTGGTGCTTCCTGGCCCCGTTGTAACCCATGGTCAAGGTCAGTTCCACGTCTTTTTTCAGCGCTTCGTCGCTGGGCGCGGTGAGCAGCCCATCCGGCCAATAGCCCTGATCCAGGATCAGCCGCTGAAAGAACACATCATTGTTCAGCATCACGTGGCCGCCGCTCACATCGATCCGGCGGAAACCGAAATAGGTGTCCACCGCGTCGCACACATTTTCGCCTGACAGTGTTTCCAGTGTCAGATCGTACAGGGCGGGATTGCCGGGCCGCCACATATGAATGCCCTCTAAAGTTTCATCGTGGTTCATGTAAAGCTCGGTCTGAATGAACCGGTCCGAGGTGATCGTGACCTCCTGCTGGGCTGTCGCCTTGTCCTTGTACCGGGCGGTGAGCCGCAGCTTGCCCCGTGGGGGAACGGCGTTCAGTTCCGCTTCCACCTTTACAGACCCCGTTTCAATGTGCGGCGTGAGCCTGAAATCCACAGGGTAATATTCCCCTACGCCCTCCAGCCACACGCTCTGCCAAATGCCGCTCACCGGCGTATACCAGCAGGCGAAGGGTTCGGGCCGGTAGCTTTGCTTGCCCCGGGGCTGATCAAAATCCAGCCGGTCTTCGCATCGAACGGTGAGGCGGCAATAGTTTTTATCCGCTGTCAAATCGGTGATATCAAAGGAAAAGGGCGTATATCCCCCTTCGTGGCTGCCCAAATACTGCCCGTCCAGCCAGACGTCGGCCCGGTAGTCCACCGCGCCGAAATGCAGCAGGCGGCGAAGGGAACGCAGGTTTTCCGGCAGGGCGAAATCCCTTTCATACCAGATCACGTCGCAATGCCGCTGGTCATCAATGCCGGACAGCTTGCTTTGATAAGCGAACGGCACCTGAATCTCATGCGGATACTTCTTTTCCCGATACCAGGCTTCCTTTTTGCCGACATTCTCTTCGTCAAAAGCAAAACGCCAGGACCCGTTAAGCGACAGCCAGTTTTTCCGCAGCCGGTCTGGCTGGGGATGCTCGGAACGCGGAATTGCTGCCATAGAAAATTACCCCCTTCGGCGGCTTGGCGATGCCTGCCGCGTATTGATATGGAACCCTTTTGAACGCAGTGTTTTTCTTTCCAATCCTATAATAAAGCAAAAACCGTCTTTTGGCAAGCCATACCGCGGCTTTTTCTGTGTCCGCGCTTGAAAAAACAGGGGAAATATGGTATCTTCATAGCAGAAATAAACATTGCTGAAAGGACGAAACCCATGGAAAAGAAAGCGTACCCCTACCGGGGCTTTATGCTGGACCCGGCCCGGCATTTCATGCCCGCTGAAGACGTGCGCCGCATCATCGAAGCGGCGGCTGCCTGCGGCATGAACCGCATGCACTGGCATTTGACGGATGATCAGGGCTGGCGGCTGGAAATCAAAAAATACCCGCTGCTGACAAAAGTAGGCGCTGTGCGCGGCCCTACCTATTTTGGGGACGCCATCTCTGAAACAGAGAATAACTGCGGTTTTTATACCCAGGAGGAAGTGCGGGATATCGTTGCCTTTGCCAGGGTAAAAGGCATTGAGATCGTGCCGGAAATCGAGGTGCCTGGCCATGCCAGCGCTATGTTGGCCGCCTATCCGGAGTTTGGCTGCCGCCGCACGCTGCCCAGGCTTTCCGGCGAAGAAATCGAAGAACAACCCTATCCCTACCGCGTCATGACCCACGGCGGCGTGTTCCCCAACCTGATCTGCGCGGGCAAGGAAAGCGCCATCCGCTTCCTCAAGGATATCTTGGACGAGGTGGTGGACCTGTTTCCCGGTCCCGAAGTGCACATCGGCGGCGACGAGGCCGTGAAAATGCACTGGTGGCGCTGCCCGGACTGCCAAAAACGCATGCAAAAAGAAGGGCTCGCCGACGAACGCGCCCTGCAGCGCTCCCTGGTGCTGGAGATCGGGGCATATCTGGCGCAAAAAGGCAAAAAAACAATCGTATGGAATGAATCGCTGGAGGGCGGCGGCCTGCCTCCCCACTTCATCGTGCAGCATTGGCTGGGCAACAAAGAGGAAACCCGGGCATTTATGGAGGGCGGCGGGCAGGTGATTTGCTCCGATGTGGAAAACTACTACATCAACCGCCTCTATTCCAGCATCGACGCCTACCATATCTGGGAAGCTCCGCTGGTGCCGGACTACGCGGAAGGGCATGAAGATAATCTGCTTGGCCTGGAATGCACCCTGTGGGCCGAGGGAATCACCAACACGCAGCGTGCGGCATATCTGCTATTCCCCCGTGCCGCTGCCATTGCCATGAAAGCGTTGCATCCCGAGGGCTTGCCCGACTGGGATTCCTTTCAAACCGCGCTGCGGGAGAAAATGCGGCAGGTGGAAGCCTTGGGGCTGATCCCCGGACCGGAATCGCTCTGGCGTATGGCGGAGGATAAAGCGGAGGAAGAGAAAAAATACGTGGAGCGGCTCCGGCACGCCCCCAGGATGGAGCAGGTTTTCTTCGTCAATGACGGCATGCTGATCCAGGATTCCCTGGAACGGCTGCTCCATGCCATTCAGATGCCGCGGCCCTTTGCACTGCGGGTGATGGATTTCGCCTGGGGCGGACTGAAGGATTATTCCGGCGGCCCACCGGAGGACGGAAACGACGGGGCTGCCGAAATGGCGCGGCAGCTGCTTACAGCCGTGAAGAACAACTGGAACGGTCCCTGGAATCCGCTGCCCCGGGACGTGTTCATCGACACCATGAAGTGCTTCACCCGTTTTATCCAAGAGCATTTCCAGTCTTACGGTGTATACGGCTTTGACCGGGGATTCTGGACCACCCGCCAGATCAATGCCCGGCTGTTCCGTTTGGGCGAATTGGAATACGAACTATTGCAGGAGGGAGGTAAACGGTCCATTGCCCTGCACATTCCCTCGGACTGCCGCCTGGAAGCCTCTCTGCTCAATGAATCCATAGACCGAGCGAAAGCATTCCTCGCAGCATATTTCCCGGAATGGAAGGACGCGCCTATGACCTGCGAATCCTGGCTGCTCTCGCCCGCCTTGAAAGAACTTCTGCCCTCTGATTCCCGCATCCTGCGTTTCCAGCAGGCATTCGATCTGACGCCAGGGACGGCGGACGAACGGGAAGCCGTGCTCCAATGGGTGTATCATTTGGCTCCGCCCCAGCAGCAAAATGTTTCCCTGGATGCGCTGCCGGAAATAACCGCCTTACAGCGCAGCATGAAGCGCTATCTGCTTTCCGGCGGCACAGTCACCGCCGCCAGCGGCCCCTTGGCAAGACATTTCATGGAATAATCCTAATTTTTCCGCTGATTCAAAAAATTGCGAAAAACGGCAAAGGAAATCACTCCTTCGCCGTTTTTGTTCGCCGGTCTTTATAAAAAGATACCGGGAAGCTCCGTCAGGGATTGAATGGTATTGTCTGGCACGTATTCGGGACCTTTGGGGGTCTGCAATGCGCCGAAGCCCTGACGCAGCCACACGGTTTTCATACCAAGGGCTTTAGCGGGGAAAATATCGTTATCCAGCCGGTCGCCGATCATGACGGCTTCCTCCGGTTCGCATCCGGCCAGCGATAGGGCGTAACGGAAAAGGGCGGGATCAGGTTTCAGGAAGCCCGCCTCCCAGGAAGATGCCACTGCCGTGAAGTAAGGCAGAATACCCCATGCACGCAGGCGCTCCTTCAAATCCTTGGCCTGATTGGCGATCACGCCCAAGGCGTATTTTTGCGACAGTGCCGCCAGGATGGCGGGGGCCTCTGGGTACAGGGTTTCCAACTCGCCCCGGAAGGGCGCGGCTTGGGTAAAGCCGAATTTTTTTACCACCGCACGGAATTGGGGCAGGTATTGCCGTGAAGCCGCTTCGATTTCACGGTAAATGTCCCCGGCGGTCAGGCCCAGAGCGCGGGCCTCCGGCATGGCTGCCTGTTCCCGGCAGCGGGCTTCCCATACGGCGGCCTCGTCCACCAGGGTATAGCCGACATCGAAGAAAAGACAGCGAATAGGCATTTTGATCTCCTTCTCAGGGTGGTGGAATAAAACGGGGGTCATCCAGCAGGGTACTTTCGGTAAACAGGCGGGCGGCGGCGTCCGTGTATTCTTCCGCCGTGGTGGCCTTCCGCAGGGCGCGGCGGACGGGGGAGGGGCAGTCCACGGCGTAGAGCAGATACCCCATCAGTCCATGCATCCGGCCCACTGCCGCGTGTTTCGGCCAATATTTCAGATATTCATAATACAGCCGGTCATGAAAGGCGCGAAGGGATTCCAGCGTCAGCCTTTCGCCGCCCTGGAGTGTTTGAGCCAGGTCGGGATTGGTGAGCAGTCCCCTGCCCAGCATCCAGCCCGCGCCGCCGGGAGCGCTTTCCGCAAATTCCTTGCAGTCGGCCTCGCAGAGCAGGTCGCCGTTGTAAATCACCGGGAAAGGGGCCGCTTCCACCGCCTGGCGGTAAAAATCCCGGTGAGGCGCGCCGTGATAGAATTCCCGGCAGGTGCGGGGATGCAACATCCACTCGTGGACTGGATAGCGGCAGAAGACTTCCAGCAGCCGGGGCCATTCATCCGGGTTGTCGTACCCCGCCCGGGTTTTCAGGGAAACGGGCAGGGGCGCTTTATCGTACACTGCGTCTAAAAATTGGGCCAGCGCGTCCGGGTCCCGCAGCATGCCTGCGCCTTTGCCCTTGGCTGTCACGGTGCCGGAGGGGCAGCCCAAATTCAGGTTCACTTCGGGGTAGCCCGCGTCCCGAAGCAGCCGGGCCATCTCCAGAAAACGGTCCGCGTCCTTCGCCAATATTTGGGGCACGGCGGGCACCCCGGCGTTTTCCCTGGGGGAAAAATCCGCCTGCTGGCGGCTGGTGAAGCTCAAACTTTGGGAGGGACTGATGAAGGGCATAAAGTATTTTTCCACCCCGCCGAAAACGGCGTGATGCACCCGGCGGTAAATGGCGTCGGTGAACCCTTCCAGGGGAGCGAAATACAGCTTCATAGGTCTTCGTTTCCTTGTGTGAAAAATGGGCCGGACAGGGCGGAAATGGCGTCTAATGAAATCACAGCGCCATTCATGAAAACCATTTCCCGTTCGGGCAGCCGGATCCTTTTCAGTTTTTCTGTGACGGTCATATACGCGCCGCCCTGCTTGCGGCTGTCCGGCTGAAAATAGGTGACGGTGATCAGGGGATGATCCTTCGCGGAAAGCAATCGCCGCAGCTTTTCATTCAGTTCCGCCAGTTCCCATTCGTCCAGCTCCGTTTTTTCTTCCGTGATTCGGGCGGCTTCGCCGATGGCGGCGTCGTAGCCTGTGAGGGCGGCGAAGGGGGAAAACTGAGCGGCCCGCTCCAGGGGCGGCATATGCCGCCGGGTAGGGGAGACGGGACGGGGAAGATGCAGGATATCGTCGTAGCGCTGCGTGTCCATTTTGCGCCTCAATATTTCATGAAGGTTTTTACGGCCTTTATAACGATGGGATAAGCGGGGAATTCCAGCACCTTTTTGGCTTCCTTCAGCTTTTCCCGGATGGGGATTTGTTGGGGACAGTGCTTTTCGCAATGGCCGCACTGGACGCACATGCCCGCGCCGGTGCTGTTTTTGCGCAGGGCGGTGCACATGAAGTATTCCCGCCAGCCCGCCATTTTCCCGTCGGTGTAAAACCGGTTATAGGCGGCGAAGATGCCGGGGATATCCACCTGATGGGGACAGGGCATGCAGTAGCGGCAGCCGGTGCAGCCCACCTTCATGCGGGCGTTGATGGCGGCTTTCACGGTTTCGATGAGGGAAAAGTCCTGTTCCGTGAACTCCCCGGGCCGCGCTTCATCAGCGGCGCGGAGGTTTTCTTTTACCATATCCAGAGAATTCATGCCGGACAGTACGCAAGTCACCTCTGGCTGGTTCCATAGCCAGCGAAAGCCCCATTCCGCCGGGGTGCGGCGCCGGGAATCGGCGGCAAAGGCTTTCACCGCGTCGGGGGGCAAATGATTGACCAGCCGGCCGCCCCGCAGGGGTTCCATGATGATGACGGGCAGGCCCTTTTGAGATGCGTATTTCAGGCCCGTGACACCGGCCTGGGAATGCTCGTCCAGGTAATTGTATTGGATCTGACAGAAATCCCAGTCGTAGGCATCGATCAACCGGCAGAACATATCCGAATTGCCGTGATAGGAAAAACCTACCTGGCGGATTTCTCCGCTGGCTTTTTTGTCTGCCAGCCAGTCGGCCATGCCCAGTCCCTTGATGCGTTCCCAGGATTTTACGTCGGTGAGCATATGCATCAGGTAATAGTCGATATGATCGGTTTGCAGGCGGTGAAGCTGCTCCTGGAAATATTTTTCCATATCGCCGGGCTTTTTCAGCAGATAATGTGGCAGTTTGGTGGCGATGTTGATTTTGTCCCGGATGCCGTTGCGGGCCAGGATTTCGCCCAGGGCCGCTTCACTGCCCGCGTACACGTAAGCGGTATCGAAGTAATTCACCCCGCCCTGATAAGCGGCCATGATTTCCTGTTCCGCCTTGTCCAGGTCGATCTTCCCGCCTTTGGCGGTAAAACGCATGCAGCCGTAGCCTAAGATAGAGAGAGGATTGCCGGAGCGGTCGTTGCGGTATTGCATGGTCAGCATCCTTTCTACAATTGGTGATAACAAGAAATACAATCGAAAAAATCTCTTTATGGCTTTCTTGGAAGGGGGTCTGGGGGAAACCGTTCTTTGGCCC
>JAFXMP010000339.1 GCA_017530275.1 Clostridia bacterium
GAAGGCTGAAGATGGAATTCAGGAAGGTTTTCGATACCATTCCCGAGCAGTTCGACCGTTACCGTCCCCGCTATTGTCCGGCGCTGTTTTCCGATCTGATATCTTATGCCGGGATCGGTCCGGGAAAAACCTTATTGGAACTTGGACCCGGCACCGGGCAGGCCACGGACCCCATTCTGGATACCGGCTGCGATTATCACGCCATCGAACTGGGGGAACACCTTTTTCAGTTCATGAAACGCAAGTACGGCTCCCGCCCTAACTTTCATATCGTGAACGACGACTTTATCATCCACGATTTTGAAGGCCAGCATTTCGATCTCATTTATTCCGCCGCCACGATCCAGTGGATCCCGGAAGAAATCGCCTTTTCAAAAACGTTTGATCTGCTGAAGCCCGGCGGTACCCTGGCCATGATGCTGACCAAAGGCGATTACCGGACGCCCAACGAAGCGCTGTTTCAGAAAATCCAAAGGGTGTACGCCCAATACTTTCATCCGGAAACGGAATACAGGCATGGTTCTTTCTCTTATACCAAAGCGCCGGATTATGGATATGTGGACTTTGAAAAGCGTGAATACCACGGGCAGCGGGTATTTACCGCCGATGAATACATGGCTTTCTGCGGAACGCACTGCGACCATATCGTGATTCCCGAACCGGACAAAAGCAGACTGTTCAGCGGCCTGCGTCAAGCGGTTTTGGAAGCGGGAAACCGTATCGTGTTTCAGGATACATACGTGCTGTATCTAACAAAGAAACCCATGAACGACTGATTTACAAGGAGAATGCGCATGGCAGTTTTGATGGATGGCAAAGTCTTAGCCGCAGAGCAGATGGCAAAGCTGAAAGAACGGGTGGCTACCCTGAAAGCGGCGGGCTGCACGGTAGGTTTAGCGGTGATTTTGGTGGGGGACGATCCCGCCAGTCAAGTCTATGTGCGCAACAAGGGCAAAGCCTGCGAGGAATTGGGCATCCTGTCCGAAACCCTGCGCCTGCCCGCTGAAACCACCCAGGAAGAACTGGAAGCGGAAATCGACCGCCTGAACCGGGACGAACGCATTAACGGCATTTTGGTGCAGCTTCCCCTGCCCAAGCATTTGGATGAAGCCAAGGCTTTAGCGAAAATCCTGCCGGAAAAGGACGTGGACGGCTTCCATATCGAAAACGCCGGGAAGCTGTTCACCGGCCAGCCCGGCGTGGTGGCCTGCACGCCAAAGGGCATCCTGCATATGCTGAAAGCCTGCGGCGTGCCCCTCAAGGGCAAGGATGCGGTGGTCATCGGCCGCAGCAACATCGTGGGCAAGCCCGTGGCCATGCTGCTGCTGAATGAAAACTGCACCGTCACCCTCTGCCATTCCCGTACCTCCGATCTTGCTTCCCACACCCGCCGGGCGGACATTCTGGTGGCCGCCGTGGGCAAACCCCGGTTCGTCACCGCCGATATGGTGAAGCCCGGAGCCGCCGTGGTGGACGTGGGCATCAACCGGGTGGACGGCAAAGTGGTGGGCGACGTGGATTTTGAAGCCGTGGAAAAGGTGGCGGGGTACATCTCCCCCGTGCCCGGCGGCGTGGGCAAAATGACCATCTGCATGCTGATGGAAAACACCGTCGAAGCCGCGGAACGGAAAGGATAAAAACAAAGAGTTGAGAGTTAAGAGTTGAGAGTTGAGATTCATTTGGCCGGTCAAAATACGGCTCTCATGCAACGAACACTCTTTTATCTCAACTCCCCACTCTCAACTCTCCACTCTTTCCATCAAAAGGAGGTCCGCAATGCCCTGGACGCTGACGGTATCCGAACTGAATGATTATGTGCGCCGCACGTTAGCCAGCGATCCAGCCCTGCGCTTCCTTTCCCTGCGGGGAGAAATCAGCGATTTCAAGAAATACGCTTCCGGCCACTGGTATTTCACCTTAAAAGACGAAACCTGCATGATCCAGTGCGTATGCTTCCGGCAGTACAACATGCGCCTGGATTTTCGCCCGGAAAACGGCATGAAGGTGGTGCTCACCGGGGCGGTGGGCCTGTATCCCGAGCGGGGCAGCTATCAGTTTTACGCCGAATCCATCACCCGGGACGGGGTGGGCGAGCTGTTCCTCAAGCTGGAAGCGCTCAAAAACAAGCTGATGAAGGAAGGGCTTTTCGACGTTACGAAAAAGCGGCCCCTTCCCCTGCTGCCGAGGGCCATCGGCGTGGTTACCTCCCGTTCCGGCGCGGTGATCCACGATATCGCCACCGTGACCCGCCGCCGCTTTCCCGCCATGCAGATCATCCTGCGGCCCGCCCAGGTGCAGGGCGAGGGCGCGGCGGAGGACATCGCCCAGGGTATCGCGGAAATCTCCGCTTTGCCTCAAGTTGATGTAATTATCGTGGGCAGGGGCGGCGGTTCCTTGGAGGATTTGTGGGCCTTCAATGAGGAAATCGTCGTGCGCGCCATCGCCGCCTGTCCGGTACCGGTGGTGTCGGCTGTGGGCCATGAGGTGGATGTGACGCTGGCCGATCTGGCGGCGGACGTGCGAGCCGCCACTCCTTCCGTGGCGGCAGAGGTGTGCGTGCCGGAAAAGGACGCGCTGCTTGCTACGATTCAGAAAATGCGGGAAAGCTTGGAACGGGCCGGCGAAAATCTGATCCTGGCCCGGCGGTCCCGGCTTGCACTGTGCGAAAAACGGCTGGCCGCCCGCCATCCCGCCGCTCTTTTGCGGGATATCCGGGCCAGAGCCGATTTGCTGGGGCATCGCCTGCAAGCCTTGACTGAGCGAAAAATGGCCCTGCTGAAAGCTCAAACAGCCGCCCTGACCGATAAGATGAATGCGCTCGGTCCCCGGCAGGCCCTGAATCGGGGCTACGCCATCCTGCTGGACGGCAAGGCCGCCGTGACCCAGGTGGATCAGGCGGCAGAGGAAATGACCGTGCTTTTGCAGGACGGTACTCTCCGGGTGAAAACCCTGGACAAGTGGAAGGAGGATCCTTTTGGCGAAGAAGCAAGCATCCTTTGAGGACCGGCTGATAGAGCTGGAGGATTTAGTAAAAAAAATGGAAAACGGTTCCCTTCCTCTGACCGAGGCCCTGGCCGCTTATGAGGCGGGCATGAAGCTGTCCAAACAGTTGACCGAAGAACTGGACGCGGCGGAAAAGCGGATGTTAGAACTGTCCGGAGGTCAAACCGTACCGATGGAGGACGCGCCATGAGTACGAAAGAAACGCTGCAAAGATACAAGGACTGTCTGGAAGCTTATCTGGAGGCTCTTCCTATTTTGGGTGCGCCGGACAGGCTGCGTCAAGCCATGCGCTACAGTCTGCTGGCTGGCGGCAAGCGGCTGCGGGGGTGCCTTCTGCTGGCATCCTGCGAGATGGCGGGCGGATCAGCGGAAGAAGTCCTACCCTTTGCCGCGGCTCTGGAAATGATCCACGCTTATTCCCTGATCCATGATGACCTTCCCGCCATGGATAACGATACCCTCCGCCGGGGAAAGCCCACCAATCACGTGGTCTTCGGCGAAGCCATGGCGATTTTAGCGGGCGACGGCCTGCTGACCCACGCCTTTGAAATCATGGCCCAATCCGGTCATCCCCGTGCTTTCCGCGCCATGGGTGAAATCGCTAAAGCTGCGGGCGTAGGCGGCATGTTAGGGGGGCAGGTGCTGGACGTGACCAATGAAGGCGCGGCCCCGGACCGTGCGCTTGTGGAAGAAATCCAAAAGGGCAAAACCGCCGCTCTGCTCACCGCCCCCGTCACTTCCGGGCTGATCTTAGGCGGCGCGGACGATCAGCAAATCGAAGCGGGCCGGATGTACGGCTTTCACTTGGGCATGGCTTTCCAGATTGTGGACGACATCCTGGACGTGGAGGGCGACCCTGCCCTCATGGGCAAAACTTTGGGAAAGGACGCGGCGGAAGGAAAGCTCACCTGGCCCTCCTGCGTAGGCCTTCAGCAGGCGAAAACAGACGCTGCCGCTCATATCGATGCCGCGGTCAAGGCGCTGGAGCTCTTCGGCAGCGCGGGCGGCTTTCTCCGGGATATTGCTGAATCTTCCCTGCATCGTGTACAATAAGACGAGAGGCGAGCTACGTGCAGTTTTTTGTGGATTTATGGTCCAACGGGCCGCTGAAATGCGCCATGATTTCCTGGGCGGTAGCCCAATTCATCAAGGTGCTGATCACTTTGTGGTTGGATAAGAAGCTGGACTGGCGGCGATGCTTCGGTATGGGCGGCATGCCGTCCTCCCATACGGCGTTCGTTGTTTCCCTGACGATGGCTATTGCCTTTCAGGATGGCGCTGCCTCCACTGCTTTCGCGATTTCCTTTGCCTTAGCCGCAGTAGTGATCTATGACGCCATGGGCGTTCGCAGGGAAACGGGACGGCAAGGCGAGGTGCTGAACCAGATCATCAACCATGTGCTGGTGGAAGGCAAACCCATTACGGAGAAACAGCTGAAAGAGCTGGTTGGCCATTCGCCGCTGGAAGTGCTGGGCGGACTGGTCGTGGCTGTTCCGATCACGCTGCTGTT
This sequence comes from Clostridia bacterium, assembly GCA_017530275.1. The sequence continues at coordinate 4,514 of JAFXMP010000339.1, forward strand.
GATGCTGTAATTCATTTTTTATGATAAAACGGGAGGTTTTCTTATGATGGATCAATTCTTGGAACAGGTCGTCACCAAACGGAACCAAGCCACGCAGACGGTGTCTTATATCTTCGCCTGGATCGCTCTGATCCTGATGGGTTTCATGGCGTTTCTGCAATTCTCGTCCATTACCGCCGTGCTGAGCCAGTACGGCTTCGGCTTGGAGTTCTTTATCACCCTGGCGCAGCTGGTGGTATTCGGCGGACTGGCCGTGCTCATGTATATTTACAAGGACCGCATCAAACTGGAATATGAATACACCTTCACCAACAGCCAGCTGGATTTCGCGCAGGTGTTCAACAACAAAAAGCGCAAAAACTTGGGCACCATGAACATCAAAAACCTGGAAGCCTGCGGCCTGGTGTCCTCCGGCTCCTTCAACCGCTATATCAACATGCAGGGCATCAAACGCACCAACTGGTTCCTGAACCGTGACGCGGAGCTGCTGTATTTCTACTACCAGAAGGACGGGCAGAAGCGCATCATCATCATCGAGCCCAACGAGGAAATGATCGCTCTGATCAAGCGCAACCTGCCGCAAGGCGTATGGCAAAACAACTGATACGGTGTACAGAGTCCAGAGTTCAGAATTCAGATTGATATAGCGGCGAAAAAGTGGTCTTTCGCCTTTTCACAGACACAATAATCTGCACTCTGAACTCTCTCAATCGATTCAAGAAATCACGGAGAGAGATCGAACGATGTCCATTTATCTGGATAACAGCGCCACCACCCGTATATGCGCCGAAGCCGCCGAGGCCATGGTAAGGTGCATGCGGGAGGAATACTATAATCCGTCCGCCCTCTATGCCCCGGCTTTAGCGGCACAAAAGGCCATGCGGGCCTGCCGGGATGAAGTTCTGAAGGCCGTTCACGCGCCTATGGCGTCCAAGGTGGTGTTTACCTCCGGCGGCACGGAAGCGGACAACCTGGCAGTTTTAGGCCGCGCCGCCAAGGTGCGGCAGGGCAAGGTATTATACAGCGCCGGGGAGCATCCCGCTGTAAAGGAAGCCTGCCAAAGCTGTGGGCTGGAAGCCGCTGAAATTCCCTATGACCATCAGGGGATTGTGAATTTGGACGCGCTGGACAAGCTGCTATCCTCGGACGTGATGCTCATTTGCTGCATGCAGGTGAACAATGAAACGGGTGTCATCCAGCCCTTGAAGGAAATCGGCAAACTGCGGAACGAAAAAGCGCCCTATGCCCATTTCCATGTGGACGGGGTGCAGGGCTTCCTGCGGGTGCCCTTTGATATGGCAGCCTGCGGGGCCGATACCTATGCCCTGTCCGGCCACAAGATTCACGCCCCCAAGGGCGTCGGCGCGCTGGTCATGGGGCCACGGGTGCAGCTGAACCCCCGTCAACTGGGCGGCGGACAGGAAGGGGCCTTGCGCTCTGGCACGGAAAACACCCCGGGTATCGCGGGCCTGCTGGCAGCCATCCAGGCGTATCCCAAAGAAAACGGGATGCGGGAAAACAAGCTGCTGCTGTGGCAGTTGATCCGGGAAACGATTGCCGAAGCCCGCGTCAACGGCCCGGAACCGGACAGCGAGTTTTCCGCGCCCCATATATTAAACGTGTCTCTGCCTCCCGTGCGCTCGGAAACCATGCTTCACGCCTTGGAAGGAGAAGGGGTGTATGTGGGCATGGGCTCCGCCTGTTCCTCCTATAAGCAGCGGATCAGCGCCGTGCTCAAGGCTATGAATACGCCCCAGAAGTACGCCGAAACCGCCCTGCGCTTTTCCCTGTGTCCGGAGAATACAACGGAGGAAATGCGGGAGACGGTACAGGCCATTCAGCGCCAATACGCTATTTTGTCCAAATATCAACGACGGTAAAAGAGGGAAATGCCCATGCGTAAGCTGCTCATGGTTCGCTACGGCGAAATCTATTTGAAGGGCCTGAACCGGCCCTATTTTCTCAAGGCTTTAGTAAAGCGGGTGAAGGAAGCCGCCAAGCCCTTCGGGGGCGACGTGTGGCTGCATGACGCCCGTATTTTCATCAGCGGTGCGGAGGACCTGGAGGGCTGCATGCAGCGGGTGTCCAAGGTATTCGGCGTGCACTCCATCGCCCCGGCCATCGAAATGGAAAAGGACAACTTCGAGGGCATCTGCCAGCAGGCCAACGAATTGATGCGGGGCCTTTCCGGCACATTCAAGGTGGAAGCCCGCCGGGCGGACAAGCACTATTTCCTGGATTCCCCCCAGATCAACGCCAAGGTGGGGGAATACGTGCTCATGCGCAACGAAGACCATTTGAAGGTGGACGTGCGCAAGCCCCAGCATATCCTGTCCATCGAGATCCGGGATCAGGCGTATCTGTACTGCACTGTGTACCCCGCTGTAGGCGGTATGCCGGTGGGCACCGGCGGCAAGGCGGCGCTGCTGCTCTCCGGCGGCATCGACAGCCCCGTGGCGGGCTACATGATCGCCAAGCGCGGCGTGCAGCTGGTGGCGGTA
>JAFXMP010000340.1 GCA_017530275.1 Clostridia bacterium
CTCGGGCTTGTGAAGTCCGGGGTCTATAAGCATTTTGAGAGCAAAGTAGCGATTTGGAACGCACTGCTGGATCAGATGATTACCTATTATGCGGACCACTTTGGGTCGGCGGAGCATCTGCCGCCTATACCGGATTCGCTGGAAGGGCTTGTCACGATGACGATGCAGATGGTAAACTTCACTGTGCATGATGAGAAGATCATCATGACGCGCAAGGTGCTGACGCTTGAGCAGTTCCGGGACGAATGCGCCAGAGATCTTGCCACAAAGCATTTTCTCACCGGTCTTACGGAGATGTTTACACAAGTTTTTACTGGCATGATGGATCAGGGTCTGCTTCGCCGGGATGATCCGGCGATGCTGGTCTTCGCCTACACCGCGCCGATCTCCGCCCTGATCCACCTGTGCGACCGGGAGCCGGAGAAAACGGAGGAGGCACTCAGGCAGGTGGAGGCGTTCAGCCGGCATTTTATCAAAACATACGGCGCATGATGCTAACGTAGCAGCAACAGCAATAGCGAGGGAGCTTGCCTGCTTCATATGGGGAATGATGACGGGAAACATCGCGTGAAGCAGGACTGAAAAGCCACTCGATAATGCAAAGGAATGAATGACAATGCCCAAGGGAAGGAGCGCACGATGAAAGAGCCATAGGAGCAAAGCGGAAGGAAAAGTGATCTGCGATGGTTCTATGGTGACACACAAGTGATTCACGAGTGAAGATAGCAGCACAACCCGGCGAGCCATGATCCTGAGGTAACCAATCCCCGAATAACAGACTGGTCATTGCCGAGTAGCGCGCTTTTATGGCTCTTTCATTGTGCGCTCATTTTCCTTTTGACAAATGGGCACTACATAACAGAGCCTGACGGCGCAGCCGACGTAAAGATGCATCGAAAGCAGGAGGATGAGACGAGGGTAACCACAAGAAAAGGTGAGATACATCCAGGCTGGAAGAGAGATATTGGAGGATTGGAAGTGAACAAGAATATGAAAGGTTTTGTATTATACATTCACGGAAAAGGCGGCAGTGCGGCGGAGTGTGAGCACTATAAGCCGCTGTTTCCCGGCTGCGAGGTTTTCGGCCTGGACTACCGGACATTCACGCCATGGGAAACCGGTGCGGAGATTCATGCCGCAGTAGAAAAGCTGAAAACCGAAGATAAAAAAATCATCCTGATCGCCAACAGCATCGGCGCGTATTTCAGCATGAACGCCGGAATCGGCGGTATGATCCGTGAAGCATACTTCATTTCACCCATTGTCGATATGGAAAGATTGATCGGCGACATGATGCAATGGGCGGGCGTGACAGAGACGGAGCTGAAATCAAAAGGCGTGATTCACACCGAATTCGGCGAAGATTTGTCCTGGGAGTATCTCCGCTATGTGCGAAGCCATCCGATCAGCTGGGATGTACCGACGCATATCCTCTATGGGAAAAATGACAATCTGACAAGCTTTGAGACCGTTCATGCCTTTGCCGAAAGGCACAATGCGGCGCTGACTGTGATGGAGGGCGGCGAGCACTGGTTCCACACGGAAAAACAGATGCAGTTCCTGGATGACTGGATCAGAAAGCGCTGAGGACCATGGAGGGAGGATGATTCATGAAAAAGAAGATCATTTTGTTTTTCGCAGGGATTGCACTGATCATAGCCGCCGGGATTCTGATATTCACACGACAGCCTGAGACCCGGTTCGATGGAGACCGGATCAGCGATCCGGACTGCTTTTCCCTGCAATTTGTACGGATGAATATGACCGATTCTGAGACCATGGCACTTGAGGAAGGCGATATCCTTCACGTCTCCTGGCGGATCGAAAGCGGGCACGTAGATATTCTCATCGGCATGGAAAGCGAAGAACCGGTCTATCGGGCCGATGACCGCGCCGCTGGGGATGATGCGGATTTTTACGTGGAAATTCCCAAAACGGGCACCTATACGATCACCGTTTCCGCACGGGAGGCGAAAGGGCGGATCATGTTTTTGAAGACGGAAAATGAATAACGCCCAAGAGGAAAATATGGAAGGAATGATAACGGAACGTCTTATCCTGAGACCATTCCGCGAATCGGATTACGACGATCTCTATGAATTCCTGTCCCAGCTTCGGGACGACGAATTTGAGGGATACCCGGGCATTACCTACGAGAATGGCCGGGAACAGCTGAAAGCCCGACTCGGCTCGGACGAGTTCTACGCGCTGGAATTGAAGGAAAACGCCAAGGTCATCGGCAATATTTATTGCGGAAGCCGGGACTTTTATTCCTTCTCCAACAAAACGGGTGCTCTATACATCCTCAACAAACAAAGAGCAGGGAAACAAAGCCATGAAAATCGCCATTTTATCCGACACCCACGATCTTCTCCGCCCGGAAGTGCTTGCCTTGCTGCCGGGATGCGGCTGCATCCTCCACGGCGGGGACGTCAGCAGCCGGAAGATCCTGGATCAGCTTTCGCAGTTCGCCCCGGTCAGCGTGGTGCGGGGCAACAACGACAAGGAATGGGCGGAGCATTTGCCGCTGTTTCTGGATGTTGAAATAGGCGGGCTGCGGGTGTACATGACCCACAAAAAGAAGGATTTGCCCAAGGATATGTCATCCTACGATCTCGTAATCTTCGGGCATTCCCACCAGTACAGCGAAACGTGGGTGGATCATCCCGGCGGCAGGCGCACGCTGCTTTTGAATCCCGGCAGCTGCGGGCCGCGGCGGTTCCATCAGCCCATCACGCTGGCCATACTGACTATAAATGATGATGGTTGGAGCGTGAAACGCGTCGAGATCCCCCACGCGCCCAAAGAAACCGCGCCGAAGGCCGATCCACATAATATCAAGCAGCAAATCGAAATCGTGATGAAGGAAACACAGAAGGGGAACGGCGTTTCGTACATTTCCGAAAAGTACGGCATGGACAGGGCGCTGGTGGAGCAGATCGCCCGGCTGTACGTCACCCATCCCGGCGTCACGGCGGACGGGATCATGGGCAAGATGGGCATTTGAAAAGGAGGAATTGAGATCATGGAAAGAAAGTATCATTACAAAGATATGCCGGAATCCATGCGGGGAACCTACGGAGAATTTTCAAAAAACTTTGGGTTCGACTGGAAAGAGTTTGTGATGGGAATACCAACGCCGCTGTTTCTTGTAACGACCTACAAATCCAACGGGCAGCCAAACGCAACCATGCAGGCATGGGCGTGCTTTACGAGCGCAAATCATGGCGGCGGATATTATGCGATCCTCTCCAGCGTGAATAAGCAAGGGCATCTCTGCCAAAGCCTGCATGAAAAGAAAGCGGCGGTGCTCAATTTTATGTCTCCCGATTTATACGAAGCCTGTATGCAGACCATCCGGAACAATCAGTTTGAGGCGGATGAAATCACTGCATCGGGGCTTACCGTGGAGAAAGCATCCTGGGTGGAAGCGCCAATGGTCGCCGAGTGCTTCATGAACCTGGAATGCAGATATATGTGGGAGAAGGAGATCGTTCCGGGAGACGACCATGTGATGGTGTGCATGGAAGTGATAGGCGGGCATATCGAGAAGGACTTTCTGGAAAACAGGTTTGGAGGCAAAGGAATCCTGTACAATATCCATTATCCGATGAACCCGGAAGATGTGAAAGAAAAAGGGTGCGATTATACCGCCAGGCTTACGAAAGCAAACCGATCCTACGAATATTGATGATCGGGACAGACGGCCGGAAACGTACGGCGCGCTTGTCAAGCGGCAGCATGAAGAATGATCCGGTTTCATGCAGGCAAAACAAATGAGATTGCTGTTTGAAATGGATAAAAAGGATTATGCTCATACATTGACGGGCGCAATAAACAAATGAATGATGTTCATGATTCTGATCAAGCCGTTCTATCTGTACAGATGAAACGATTGATGATATAATGATCGCATTGAAAGCATTTCCCAATGTGGAAACGGCCACAGCTGGAAGGTATGGCACAGTGAACGATACCTTTGAACCGTTTGAGACGGACGAAAATGGGATGCAGCGAATCGCAATCTCCAAATAAAGCGAAAGCGGCAAGCATAGAAAAGGCGGGATGCTTATGATGCAGACAGAACAAAAAATCATCAAAATCTGCACCGGCGGCGGCACGGCGGCGGATGACCCCACCGCCACGGAAGCCGGGAAAACGGCGGAATGGCTCCGGGAAAACGGCGTCGATCCCGCCCGCATCCTGGCGGAGGATCAGTCCATTACCACGGCGCAGAACGCCATCTTCACCTTTGACCTGCTGGAAGAGCACTGGCCCCAGGTGACCCGGCTCGCGATCATCTCCAGCGATTATCACATCGCTACCGGCGCGCTGATCGAATTGTCCGGGGATGCGGAAACGGCGTTGTAATCTATTATGAAACCTATGATATCCACGAGCTTCCGCCGCTGCACGGGGAAGGAAAGGAGTGAGCGCATGATCCCTGTTGAACCCATTATTCTCAGATCGGATATGATCCGCTGTGCCCTGTGCCAGAACGCCCCCTGCGACGCAGTCTGCGAAAAGGTGAAGCCCGCCGATTTGCTGCGCAGCGTCTGGTTCCAGAACGAGCAATGCGCCGCCCAAAGGCTGCCGGAGCAAAATCTCTGCATCACCTGCTCCGCTCCCTGCGAGCGGGCCTGCGTCCGGGCGGGAGAGGTGCCCATCCGGGATGCGGTCAACCGGCTGTATTATCAGGTGAAGCCGGAATGCGAAACGCCGCTCCCGGAGAATGAGGATCGGCTGAAATGCGACCTGTGCGGTATACCTTTGGAGAACCCCTTCCTGCTTTCTTCTTCCGTGGTGGCCAGCACCTACGATATGTGCGCCCGCGCCTTTGAAGCGGGCTGGGCAGGCGCGTGCTTCAAGACCATCTGCACCCTGGATATTCACGAGGCGTCGCCTCGTTTCTCCGCCATTTCCGGCAGCGACGGCAGCATCGTGGGCTTTAAGAACATCGAGCAGCTTTCCGACCACAGTGTGGCGGAAAACATGGAGATCTTCCGCAGGCTGAAAGCCAACTATCCCACCAAATTCATCTTGGCCTCCATCATGGGCCAGAACGAAGCGGAATGGGGCGAATTGGCCCGGCTCTGCGAGGAGAACGGCGCGGACGCCATCGAGCTCAACTTTTCCTGCCCCAACATGGCGGAAGGCGGCCTGGGCAGCGACATCGGCCAGGTGCCGGAATTGGTGGAACGCTTCACGCGCGCGGCGAAGCAGGCCTGCCATATCCCCGTGCTGGCGAAGCTGACCCCCAACGTGGCGAACATGTCCCCGGCGGCGGAGGCGGCCAAACGGGGCGGAGCGGACGGCCTCGCCGCCATCAACACCATCAAATCCATCGTGGGCTTCAATCCGCACACCTATGTGTCCGCCCCCGCCGTGCACGGGCACAGCGCCGTGGGCGGGTACAGCGGCAACGCGGTCAAGCCCATCGCCCTGCGCTTCATCGCGGAATTGGGCCAGAACCCTGCATTGAGCGGGATGCACCTGACCGCTATGGGCGGCGTGGAAACCTGGATGGATGCGCTGGAGTTCATCCTGCTGGGCGGCGGTTCCATCCAGGTGACCACCGCCGTGATGCAGTACGGCTATCGGATCATCGACGATCTGAAAGCCGGCCTCAACCTGTATCTGACGGAAAAAGGCTTTGGCAGCGTCAGGGAAGCCGTGGGCCTCGCCCTGGATACGCTCAGCCCCACCACGGACACTTTGGAGCGGGATACGGTGATCTTCCCGCATTTCATCCGGGAGCGCTGCATCGGCTGCGGGCGCTGCGCCATCTCCTGCGCGGACGGCGGGCATCAGGCCATCCGCCTGGATGAACGCCGCCGCCCGGTATTGAACGGCAAAAACTGCGTGGGCTGCCATTTGTGCATCCTGGTCTGCCCCCAGCGGGCAATCAAGCCGGGAAAGAAGCGGATTTCACGCTGAAAACGGAGAACAAAACAAATGAACTTCAAGGTGAATAATCTGATATACGCGGCAGGGGCGGATATGGTGAATACGCACAGGATCGCGGTAACGCTCAAGGAACCGGTGCAGCCGCAGAGCCTGGAAAAAGCGCTTGCCAAAGCCGCCGTCCGATTCCCCTATTTTTCGGTAAGGCTGAAGCGGCGGGGGGAAGAATACGTGCTCGAGCCGAACACGCTTCCGTTTGTCCTGTCCCCGGAAGGAAGAACGGTGACGCTTGGAACGGCGGAAAGCCGTCCTGGACGGGATCGGGCAAAACACCTATGAGGTCAGTTACACCGGCCGCGTGCCCTGGAGCGGCCTGGATCGGTACATGGAGAATGTGGTTCCCTATCTTGATATGACGCTGAGCGGCGGGATCTCTGCGGAGATCTTCTCCGTTGGCGAAGTCTTCAGCGTCAATATCATGCAGCGCAATAACGACAGCCGGTACGCGGATGCTTTTTGCGAGTTGCTCCGGGATAACGGGATTCAATATACCGCGGAAAAACCGGAGCGTTTTCGTCTGTGCGGTTTTCAGCTTCCGGATACATGATTGCGTGCGGCTCCCCTCCCCCGTGCTTTGCACCATGCCTCTTTCAAGCACATTTTGCCATATGATGCCATATGAGAATGGGACATGGTTCAGTATGCCCAAAAGAATATTTCTTCCCCCAAAGCATTGATATATCCCATTTGCTCTCCTTTCGCCACAAGCGCCAGGCCGTTGATGAACGCGCCGCCGGTATCGTAGAGGAAATCGACCGCCGTTTCCCCCGCCTCGTTGATATAGCCCACCTTGGTTTCATACACCGGCTCCTGATAATCGCCGGTTTTCGCGTTGTGCACCGTGCGCCATTCCCTGATCCCCGTGATCCTGTACACCGGCTGCAGGCCCTCGGAGAAGAATCGGTGACATTCCGGCATCTGCCAGTCGCCCCAGTTTCCGAATTCTTTCGGGTCAAGCAGCCATTCCCCGTTCAGGTTCATCAGGGTGCTTCTGTATCCGCCTGTTACGGGCTGCTGAATTTCCACCACCCCGCCGGGAGAAACGTAATAATCCTTCGCGTCGTTCATCTCGTCGTCCCACTGAAAAACCGGCTTCCATCCCTCCGGGATTGCCAGCGCCGCCGTTCCGTCCGGGCCGATCAACACGTTGGCTTCCTCGATCCAGGCATAGTCCCCGAAAAACTGGTAGGGCTGGGTGATCTGCCGCGTTTCCATGCCGAATTTGCTTGTCCAGGTCACATAACCGTCGTCGAACAGCAGGTTTCCCCGGGTGTCGATGTGCCCGTAGTTCCCGTTTTCCAGCCGCACGCAGGCGTAGCCGTTCCCGGAAAAGGGATATGCCCCCCGGAAACGGCACACCAGGCCGTCCGCTTCGGTATAGGAGGCGATCCGCCAGTCCATGGCATTCAGGTCGAAATA
>JAFXMP010000341.1 GCA_017530275.1 Clostridia bacterium
AGCCTGGGCTTCTTCCAGCCGGTGCTGGGCTTGGAGCAGTTTCTTCTCGGCTTCTGTCATAAACATCAACTCCCTCTGTTGAAATGCTTGGTTTCTCTCCATATCTCAAGCTCTTTTCTGCCTTATTTCCGAAATACGGCAGAAAAAATGTGGTGCTGTTTGTTCGGATGGATAGTGACAGCACCACGTAAAGGAATCCTGCCAATTTGGGATTGAATATACAGGATTGGCAGGATCAGAAATTGTCTGCGAAGGATAAGGCGTCATCCAGGGAGGCTTCCTGTTTGTCGTTTTTACTGGATTCATCATCGTTGCTCGAAAGAAAAGACTGCGGATTCGCTGTAATCTGTCCGTTCCCGGCCGCTGATTGAAGCAAGCCAATTAGCGTATTCAGAATCACCATCGGCATGGCCTCCTTCGCGCCTTTCTCCACCGTGTCCAATACCGATTGCAGAAAAGCATCTTCCTTCTCCCGGGTCTCCAGGTAGGGATCAGCTTCTGTCCGTTCTACTCTCCTGAAATAATTGTTGACTGCTATCACCACCATCCGGCTGTATGATTTGTACTTCTTTCTGTCCATGCGCTGTAAATGCTCCCAGGCTTCCCGATCATCAGGATTTGCCAGGTTCAGCCGGATATTGGTATTGATCGTTTCCCGTTCCTTCACCATACGGCAATCCCCGCCTTTGTAAGCTTCCGCTTTGCCATCGTCTCATATCCTTTGGCTGCGGCACATACATCGTCGTTGATAATGACCCGCTTCGGATCATATTCCGAGAAGTTCCGAATCAGGCAGGCACCGCCGCCCACCACAAACAGCCGCATTAATTCCGGGTTATATTCGTGTTCCCGTAGCTTACGGAAAATGCCCTGCACATATGCTGTCGCCGTCTGCCGGATGGAGGCCAGGAACCTTTCACTGATTTCCGCTGTTCCAAAGCGGAATACCCGTTCGATCACCGATTCATCTGCCGCCACGCCGAATTGCTTCATTAGGTTTTCCTTAACCGCCAGCATACACTGGTTGACGCCAAACTTCTCCGTGTAGCATTTTTGCTCCTGGGGCATCCGATCATTGATGTACATCACGTTCATGGTGCCGTTGCCAATATCCGCAAGCATGTTCACCCCGGAAAACTCTCCCAGCCTGTTTGCCACCGCCGCGAAGCCTTGGGGGAATACATCTGCGCCTACGAATTGGACGTGATAATCCTTTCCATTATAAGAGAAGTCTACCGCTTCATTTTGCAGCAGATACTTCCGAAAGCTCTCCCGCTGTTCTCGTACCCAAGTCAGGGGTAAACCTGCGGCAATATGCACTTTCGCCGAGTATACCTTCCGAATATTCATTTCCCGCGCAATTGCTGCCAGAGTCAGGATATAATAGTCCTCATCCTGAATCTTGTCGGCGATAAACTCTTTGTGTCCCTCTCCGATCTTGAAATACCGGCCCTGATAGATCAGTAGATTGTTTTTGAATGTCGGTTCAGAATCATAGGCCACCACGCCCGTCTTGAAACAGGTATTGACCGTTTTCATGTTCCCAAAGCCATGGTCAATTGCAGTGACCAGTACCTTTTCCTCTGTTCCAAAGTTGTTATTCATCGTTTCTTTCATATGCTTTCCTTTCCGCCGTATGGATCGGCTTTCAAATTGATGTTTGGGTATAGAAAAAGCCGTCAGGCTAGAAATCTTTCCTGACGGCTTGCCGAGGTTATGTATTTGTGCTATCCTTTATGCGAAGATGATTTCCCGGAAGATCACTTCTTCCGCTTGAGCTTTGCAGGCGTTCATGATGCCGACCCACTTCATTTGATCGGCTGCCTTGAGCGCTTCCGTGGCTCCTGCGGCCTTGGCCAACGCGGGAACAATTGCTTCCAGCCTGCGTTGTGCGGCGTCTTCCGTTTCGATCAAGTGGTCAAACAAGGTTCCGTTCTGAACCATGAGACCAAACAAAACCGGACGATGCTCCCGCAGATACTCCCTCCGCATCCGGCCATACTTGCCGATAGGACGGGTGGTATCGCATCCAACTACGACATTGGGGATCAGGTAACCGTTCTCTTCGTGATAGGTGATATCCATTCTGTACCTCCTTATTACACTCCGATGCTTGATTTTACTCGATTTCTTTGCCATGAGCACTGCGGTCTGTCGGCTGTAAATCAAGCGGTTCAGAATGGTTCCTTATCACCTCTTACTCCTCCAAAGAGAGGTTTCCCCCGGAAAAAAACACGGAAAAAAACACATAAAGGAGGATCATCATGCAGATCTACAACAGCCAGACCCGGAAAAAGGAAGAATTCGTACCCCTGCATCCCGGCAAGGTGGGCATCTACGCCTGCGGCCCCACGGTGTACGATTATTTTCACATCGGCAACGCCCGGCCCTTCATCACCTTCGACGTGCTGCGCCGGTACTTTGAGCATCGGGGCTATGAGGTCACCTTCGTTCAGAACTTTACCGACATCGACGATAAGATGATCAAGCGCGCCAACGCGGAGGGCATCACGGTCAAGGACCTGGGCGACCGCTTCATCAGGGAGTATTATCAGGACGCCAAGGCCCTGGGCATCCGGCCCGCCACGGTGCACCCCCGGGCCACGGAGCACATCGGGGAAATCATCAGCCTCGTCAAGACCCTCCAGGACAAGGGCTACGCCTACGAAGTGAACGGCGACGTTTACTTCGACACCAAAAAGGACGCGGGCTACGGGAAACTGTCCGGCCAGAACCTGGACGACCTGGAGGCCGGCGCGCGCATCGACGTGGACGACGTGAAAAAGAACCCCGCCGACTTCGCCCTCTGGAAGGCGCAGAAGCCCGGCGAGCCCGCCTGGGAATCCCCCTGGGGCCTGGGCCGGCCCGGCTGGCACATTGAATGCTCCGCCATGAGCATGAAGTACCTGGGCGAAACCTTCGATATCCACGCGGGCGGCAAGGACCTGCTGTTCCCCCACCACGAAAACGAGGTGGCCCAGAACGAGTGCGCCACCGGCAAGCCCTTCGCCCGGTACTGGATGCACAACGGCTTTATCAATATCGACAACGAAAAAATGAGCAAGTCCCTGGGCAATTTCTTCACCGTGCGGGACATCCTGAAGGAATACAACCCGGAGGACATCCGCATGTTCATGCTGTCCGC
>JAFXMP010000342.1 GCA_017530275.1 Clostridia bacterium
CTGTGACAGCACTGTTCTTGCCTTGGAGTGTTACGATGAAGAAACAGTGGAAACAGATTTATCAGCATTATATTCGGCGCTTGTCCTTCCGATGGGTTCTTGTTTGTATGCTGATCATCCTGCCGATCAATGTTCTGGCAGTGGTTTACAGTTCTGCGCTGTATGGAAAATACGCGGAAAAAAACCGTGCCGATCATACGCTGCAGACCGCCGCTTTCGCTGATGATCTTTCATATGAAATGGCCCGTATTTCTCAGGCGCTGACTTATTACTTTTCTACGGACTCTTTTGGACGAATTCTTGTAAATCCCACACAGGATCCATCTGTTCTGGCGGTAAGCTGCAAAAACATCATCTCACACATCCAGGATCAAAACAGTGCCGGGTTCGGCTATGCTTGGGATCACACAAATGACATTCTGTATATTTTTCAGAATAGCGCGCATTACAGCGGTTCCGTACAGAAGACGTTTGAAGGATGGATACGGCAGCACACGCTTCCCGTACCCTTTACACAAACACAGGAAATATGCGCGTTCGATCAATATGTTTTCCTTGGCATGACGCATCATTTTCAACGGTTTTCCATTGGAATTTACATGGATGCGGGGGTCAGACTGGAGAATTTCTATGCCTACGCGATAGAGCCCAAAGGAACAATGGGCTTCATGGATGGACAAGGTAAAAGAATTGCGGCATTTCGGAATGGAGCCTGGGACCTGAGCCCGGAAACCGAGCAAATCAATAAAAGCGGACTTTTCATAAGTCAACCCTTGGAATTTGGCCATTATTCTTTCTTTGAATATCTTGAAACGCAGCAGGAATACAGTTTTGCCGGCCATCTGCCGCTCCTGTTTTGGGCGCTTGTTATACTGACGCTCCTGGGATTTGCAGCGCTTCCGTTGATTTTCAAAATGTCAGACAAGCTTCTGATCAGTCCCGTATCCCGTTTGTTGGAAGCAATGGATCAATTGGGCCAGGGGAATATGAAAATCCGGCTGCCGGAAAAAGCAAATACGGCTGATGTTGAGTTTATGAACAGGGGTTTTAATCGCATGGCAGAAGAAATTCATAGTTTACGCATCAAAACATATGAGCAGGAAATTGAAAAATTAAAAACAGAGGCCATCAATTTGAAATTACAGGTCAACCCGCATATGTATCTCAACGCACTGAATACGATATACAGCCTTGGCAGAGTGGGAAAAACAAAGGAGATTTGCGATTTTACAGTATTGCTAATGCAGTATTTTCGCTACTCGTTCCGCTCAGACGCTGAATTCAGCACCGTAAAAGACGAGATTGACTTTGTCACATCCTATATGAAAATCCAAGGGATGCGTTTCCCGGGGAGTTTTTCCTTTTCCTTCGGGTTGGATCCATCTGTAGAAAACACAATGATTCCGCGCTTTATCATCGAGAATTTTGCGGAAAACACTGTGAAGTACGCATTGCAATCCGAAAAGGAAACAGAGATTATTATTCAGGTTCGCGCCCAGGATAATCGGCTGTTCATTTCCATTGTGGACGATGGCTGCGGCATGGATGAAGCAACGCTGCAAAAGATTCAATCAGGGGAGGTTCTGGAGGACAATTCCGGAAGGCACACTGGTATATGGAATTCCAGGCGGCGTTTGGATTTTTACTATGGAAAAGATTATGAACTGTCCATCACCTCATCGTTGGGAAAGGGCACGCAAGTATATCTTTCCTTGCCCATGAAAATGCGGAACAAGGCGGATGAACCGCTTCATCATTAAAATTTCAAGAAATGTAAGGAGGTACGCTCATGAAACGGTTGGACTGGAACGAGCAATGGACACTAAACGGAAAACAGATCACATTGCCATATGATGCAATGCTGTCTGAACAGCGGGAACCTGGGAATCCCAGCGGCACTGCGGGAGCCTATTTCCCTGGCGGTGTTTATGCCTACGAAAAAAAGTTTCTTGCCGAGCCTTCACCGGTCAGCATCCTGGAATTTGAGGGGATATACCGCGACGCAGAGGTCAAGCTCAACGATAAGACGATCTATCAAAACCAGCTGGGGACAGTAGGCTTCTATGTAGATTTAAGTCAAGAACTGCTGCCCGGTGAAAACAAGCTGACTGTAATTGCAAAGAACGACAAAATTCCCAATGCGCGATGGTATACAGGCAGCGGCATTTATCGTCCTGTGTCACTGTGGACAAGCGAAAAAACGCATATTGCCGTGGAGGGCATTCGCGTTTCTTCGCCAGAATGTGCTGAAGATGTAAGCAAGGTAATTGTTGAGACACCGCTGATCCATAGCTACAGCGAAATCGCGTATGTGCGCCTGGAAACCGAGCTGATTGATCAGGGTGGCGCCGTAATTTGCCGTGAAAGCACCCCTGTAACACTGTTCCCGGGAGAAAACCCTGTAATTTCCCAGCGCCTTTATCCATGCCATGTGAAGCTGTGGAATGTCTGGCAGCCGTATCTTTACACAGTCCGCGTTGCGCTTACGGACGAAAAGCCAATCAAAACCATGGAAGCATATATGTCCCGTAAAAACGGAACCGCCGGAGAACATCATATGCTGGACATGGCGGAATCCCAATTTGGCATCCGGCATATCCAGGCGGACCCGGTTCACGGCCTTCGCATCAATGGGAAAAAGGTGCTTCTTCGAGGCGCGTGTATCCATGCCGACTTGGGCATCTTAGGCGCAGCAAGTGAAGCAGATTCAGAAAAATGGCGCATTCAGCGTTTGAAGGAGGCGGGTTTCAATGCCGTGCGCATCGCTCATCAGCCTGCCTCCAAAGCTCTTCTGGAGGCCTGCGATCAGGCCGGTATGCTGCTGATGGAAGAAACCTTTGATATGTGGGATGTAAAGAAAACGGAATTCGACGACGCAGCCGCTTTTGATCAGCATTGGAAGGCTGTAATCGAATACACGGTCATGAAGGATTACAATCATCCCTGTGTGGTTCTGTACTCTATTGGCAACGAAATCACCAATTTGCATACCGATACAGGCGCTCATATTTCCCGGCTGCTTTCCGACTGCTTCCGGAAGCTGGATGATTCCCGTCTGGTTACCAATGCGGTAAACGGCGGAATGGCGTCGGGAAATGACGGCATTGCCATGATGCTGGATATGGGCTTGCTGGGGCAGGAGGAAATCGCTCGCGTAACCGGAAAACCAGACGGAACAATTCAAGACTTTATTGCCGTGATTCAAAAAGCCATCCAATCGGGTGATATCAACGATTTAATGACACTTTTGTCCGGAAAAATGAATCAACAAACCGCACATCCCCTGATTGCGGGCAGATTGGAGGAACCTTTCTCGCATTTGGATGTTTGTGGCTACAACTACATGCTCCCCGCTTATGAGATTGATACAAAAAAGAATCCCAACCGCATTATTTTCGGCTCCGAAACAAATCCTCCGCGCATTCCGCAGCTTTGGAAATATGCGGAAAGTGATCCCGCCAATCTTGGCGACTTTACATGGACGGGCTGGGACTACCTGGGAGAAACAGGCGTTGGGATTACCAATTATCAAGGAAAGATGACCTTTTCCACCCCCTATCCGGCACTTCTTGCCTATTGTGGGGATATTGATCTGACTGGCTACCGCAGGCCATTGAGCTATTTGCGTGAGATTACATTTGGTTTGCGAAAAAATCCTTATATCTCTGTTCAGCTTCCACAGTATTACGGAGCAGATGCGAAGAACACACCCTGGGCGGTAACGGAGACCGTGCGCAGCTGGACATGGAATGGCTTTGAAAATAAGCCTGTGCATATTGAAATTTATAGCCCAGGCGATTCAGTGGTACTGCTTCAGGATGGGAAAGAAATCGGAAGAGCAGCTTTGGAAAACCATCGGGTGGGTTTTGAAACGGTCTATATGCCCGGAAAACTGGAAGCCGTTGCTTACCAGGGAGAACAGGAAATTGGCCGTGACTGTCTGTCTACTGCAGGGCCAGCCACTCAATTATTCATTCATGGTTGGTCCGGGAAAAAACTGACTTTCATTGAAATCCAGGTAGTTGATCAGCAGGGGCTGCCTGTCATGGACGGCGAGCACCTGGTTCATGCCGAAACAGATGGATGCGTGTTAGAGGGATTCGGATCAGGAGACCCCATGAGTATAGAATCCTTCCGTGAAAAACAGCATAGCACTTACCGTGGCAGGGCCCTCATGGCTGTTCGCGGCCATGGAACGGTAACAATTTCTGCTGATGGTTTAAAGCAATGCAGTATCAGCTGCTGAGCAGGAGAAAGCATGATGAGTATTCCGTATGAAATCAAGCAAGGCTATATCGGCCATCCGGGACAGCTGGTTACCCTGCGCCGCATGACCGTGGCGGAGGGTAAAGCCAAAGGCACGGAGATCATCGAGGTAAAAACAGCGGGCGGCTTGGAATTGGATGTCCTGCCGGACGCGGGGCTGGACATCGGGCAATGCCGGTATCAAGGCGTCAACATGAGCTGGATGAGCAAGAACGGGTACGACAGCCCCGCTGTGATCACGCCCTATGAAAACGAGTTTGTGAACACCTTTCCCGGCGGTCTGCTTTATACCTGCGGCCTGCGTTCTGCCGGGCCTGCCAATCGGGACAAGGAGGAATGGCACCCGCTCCATGGGCGGTATCATTCCCTGGCGGCAGAGCAGGTGTGCGCGGAAATGGTCGGTGATGAAATCATCGTCCGGGGTGTGATCCGGGAAACGGCGCTGTTCGGACATGTATTGGAAAACCGGCGCACAATCCGGATTCCCGCGTTTGGGGCTGCCGTCACGGTGGAGGACGAAATCACCAACCTGACCCCCAGGGACGAGGAATTCATGCAGATTTACCACTGCAATTTCGGCTATCCGCTTTTGTCTGAAAAAGCCAAGCTGATCCTGCCACAGGAGCGGGAAACCATTCCTCGGACGGAGTTCGCCAAAACGGGCCTGGGACGGGAATGTGCATTTGACAAGCCTGTTCCCTGCGAGGAAGAGCGAGTATTCTTCCAGAAAATGAAGCGGGATTTCCGGGCGGTGCTCATCAACCCGGTTGTACAGGTACGCATGACCATGACCTGGAGCGGCGACACCTTACCCATCCTCTCCCAGTGGCGCAGCATGGCTGCGGGGGATTATGTGCTGGGCTTGGAACCCACCAATTGCTATATCATGGGCCGGCACGACGAGCGGGAAAACGGCACCCTGCCGGTACTCAAATCCTTTGAAACAGAAAAGCATACTGTGACGATTTCTTTTGAGGAGGAGAAAAACAATGGCTAAGAAAATGACCTTCGCGCTGGCTTTCTGCAACCGCGGCTTCATGCCCGGGGAACTGATCTATGGGGCCCGGGACGATATGGTGAAGGCCGTCACCGACGCGGGCTATGATTACATCATGATGGACAAGGAGCTGACCCGCTACGGCGGCATTGAAACCCGGGACGAGGGTCTGCTGTACGCCAAGTGGCTGAAAGCACACGAGGGCGAATACGACGGCGTGATTTTCTCCATGCCCATTTTTGCCGATGAAAACGGGGCCATCACCGCCCTGCAGGACGCGGGCGTGCCGATCCTGATGCAGGCATACCCCGATGAAATCGGCAAGATGGACTTTGCCCACCGCCGGGACGCTTACTGCGGCAAGTTCTCCGTCACCGATGTGTTCACCCAGTACGGCGTGCCCTTCACGGTGTTAAAGCCCCACGTGGTGCATCCGCTTTCTCCCAAATTCCAGGAAAACCTAAAGGACTTCGCCGCCATCTGCCGGGTGGTGAACGGCATGAAGCGGTTCAACTTAGGCTGCATCGGTGCCCGCACCACAGCCTTCAAAACCGTGCGTTTTGACGAAATCGCCCTGCAAAAGCACGGCATCAACGTGGAATCCTTCGACCTGTCCGAGGTGTTTGATAAGATCGCCGCCATGCAGGATAACGACCCCGCGGTGGTTGCCAAGATCGAACACCTGAAAAACTACACCGATTTTTCCCAGGTGCCGGAAATGAACATGCTGAACCTGGGCAAGCTGGCGGTGGTCATCGACCAATATATCGAAGAATATCATCTGGACGCCCTGGCCCTGCGCTGCTGGAACGAGATGGAGGCCCATCTGCGCATCTGCCCCTGCGTGATCCTGTCCGAACTCAACGACCGGGGCATTGTGGCCAGCTGCGAAATTGACATGTGCTCTGCCCTCACCATGCGGGCCATGAACCTGGCCACCGAAAAGCCCACCGCCGTGCTGGACTGGAACAACAATTACGGCGACGACGAAAACAAGGTGATCCTGTTCCACTGCGGCCCCGTGGCCCAGGGACTGATGACCTGCAAGGGTACTGTCACCAACCACAAGATGTTCGATAAGACCGATCCGGGCTCCGGCTGGGGCTGCAACGAGGGCCGCATCAAGCCCATGCCCATCACCATTTCCAACTGCCAGACCAAGGACGGCAAGATCGTGATTTACGCCTCCGAAGCCCGGTTCACTGACGATCCCATTGAGGACGGTTATTTCGGCTGCGCAGGTGTGGCGGAAATCGACGACCTGCAGAACAAGCTGATTAAATTGGCTCGGGGCGGCTTCAAGCACCACACCTCCATCGGCGAAGGCCATGTGAAAGATGTGCTGAAAGAAGCGTTCACTACCTACCTGCATTATGACTGGGTGGAGATCGACGCATGAAAATCGCAGGCTTGGATATTGGAACGACCGGCTGTAAACTAACGGTTTTCGACGAGCAGGGCCAGGATTTAGGCAAGGCGTATCGGGACTATCCGGTGCGCCGCCAGGTCAGCGGCCACGAGATCGACATTTCCGTGGTGATGGATAGCGTATACGCAGCCATCCGGGAAATGGTGACGCAGTACCCCGACATCGGCGGCATCGGCGTAACCAGCTTCGGGGAAACCTTTGTCATGACGGACGATGCGGGCACGCCGCTGCACACCGCCATGCTGTACACCGACCCCCGAGGCGCGGAGGAATGCGTGGCATTGGTGGAAAAGCTTGGCGCGGAAAGTATCGCCCAGATTTCCGGTTTGGCTCCCCATGAAATGTATTCCGTCTGCAAGATCATGTGGCTGAAAAGGCATCAGCCGGAGGTGTATCAGCAGGCCAAGCACATTTTCCTCATCGGTGATTATGTGGCCTGGCATTTGACAGGCGTTGCCCAAATCGATTATTCCTTGGCCACCCGCTCCATGGCCTTTGACATTGGAAAGCTCACTTGGAGCGAAGAAATCCTGAACGCGGCGGGGATTGAAATTTTCCTGCTCAGCAAGCCCGTGCCAACCGGCACCGTTGCCGGATGCGTCACGAAAGCGGCGGCGGAAAAGACAGGTCTGAACCCCGCCTGCCGGATCGTCACCGTCAGCCATGACCAGGTGGCGGCAGCGGTGGGAGCCGGGGCCTTTGACGGGGAAACCGCCGTGGACGGCGCGGGCACGGTGGAATGCCTGACGCCGATTTACGACAGCCTGCCGGATATCAGCGTCATGCGCAAGGGGTACTTTTCCGTGGTGCCCTATGTGATTCCCGGAAAATATGTGGCTTATGCCTTTTCCTACACCGGCGGCGCGCTGATTCAGTGGTGCGTGAACACCTTCGCCAAAGCGGAGCAGGAAGAAGCCAAACGGCAGGGAATATCCGTAAACGCGCTGCTGGAGCAGCAGTATGACAAACAAAGGCCCACCGGGCTTCTTGTATTGCCTCACTTTGCCGGTGCGGCCACGCCTTACATGGACACCGGTTCCAAGGGAGCCATTCTGGGTCTAACTGCCGGAACCACCCTTCCCGAAATCTACCGGGCCTGCATGGAAGGCGTCGCCTATGAAATGCGGCTGAACTACGATGCCCTGGCCGATTCCGGCATTCGCTTTACCAAGCTCCACGCCACCGGCGGCGGGGCCAAATCCAAGGTGTGGATGCAGATGAAGGCGGATATTCTGAATCTGCCCATCATGTCCCTCAAAACCTCCGACGCAGGCACTGTGGGCAGCGCCATGCTCACCGGCGTCGCAGTAGGCGTATTCAAGGATTTGGAGGAAGCAGCCGCTGTCATGGTACGGCAGCGGGAATCTTACTTGCCCGACCCCAAACGCCATGAACAGTATATGCGGATTTATGAACGGTACAGGAAGGTGTATCAGGCGGTTCGTCCGCTGATGTAACAGGAGGAGAAAGTTATGCTTGTGAATCTGGTGGAGATTCTGAAATTAGCGGAAGAAAAGAAGTGCGCGGTGGGCGCGTTCAATACCCCTAATTTGGAGTGCGTCAACGCAGTTTTGAACGCTGCGGAACGGCTGAATGTGCCGGTGATCCTTTCCCACGCCGAGCTCCACGAGCCCGTAGCTCCCTTATCTGTTATCGGCCCGGTCATGGTGGAAGCGGCGAAAAAGGCAAAAGTGCCCGTCTGCGTGCATCTGGATCACTGCGAAACCCTTTCCTATATGCAGCAGGCCCTGGACATCGGCTTCACCGGCGTCATGTATGATGGAAGCCTGCTGCCCTATGAAGAAAACCTGGCGAACACGAAGAAAGCCGTCGCCATGGTGAAGCATTACAACTGCGGCGTGGAAGCGGAATTGGGTGCGCTGGCCTCCCGGGAAGGTGGCGCATCCGCTGGCAGCGGTCCGGTATACACTGATCCCGATCAGGCGGTGGTATTCTGCAAGGAAACGGGCATCGACGCCCTGGCCCCCTCCTTCGGTACGGCCCATGGCATCTACAAATCCAAGCCTGTGCTGGATCTGGAACGGGTGAAAATCATTGCGGAAAAGACCGGCCTGCCCCTGGTGATGCACGGCGGCAGCGGCGTATCACCCGAGGATTACCGCACCGGTATTCAAAACGGCCTGCGCAAGATTAACTATTACAGCTACATGTCCAAAGCGGGCGTGACCGCGGTCAAGGAACTGCTGGAAAAGGAAGACGTAACCTTCTTCCACGACCTGGCCCTGGCCGCGCAAAACGCCATGGAGGCCGACGCTGAAAAAGCCATGAGGATTTTTGCAGGAAAGATACTTGCATCACAAAAATAAA
>JAFXMP010000343.1 GCA_017530275.1 Clostridia bacterium
ATCGGAACTTTTTTCGGCTTTTTCCTTGTTTTATAAGGCCTTTAGAAAAAAGTTCCGATAATATTTGAGTTCCGATAACCCTTTTTATCGGAACGTTCCGATAAAAATCGCAAGCGGGGCATCGTGATACCATAATTCACGATGCGGCTTGTTGGGGAAGCGTCCCCAAGCCCCCGAGATCGCATGGTAAACCATGCGGCTGCGCGTTTTTTCAAAACGCTCCTTCACTCTGGCGGGTGCCGGAGGGGTACAGCTGGAGTGATTAGCGGACAGTCGCACGGTTCTTTTCCTCCTGACGAATGGCTTCATCCTGTTTGAGCATCTGCTCCATGTTGGCCCGGACGGTGAGCAGCTCCGTCATTTCTTCATGGACTTTCCGATACTCGGTATAGAGCTTTTTCTTTTCAGCGACCAGCTGATCGTACTCGGCGGAAAGGGCCTTGATGGTGGGGAGCTTCTTCAACCCCAGCGCGTCAAATGCCTTTTTTGCTTCCCGATGCATGGCTAATTCCTGCTCATGAGCGGCTGCGAACTTTTTGGAGTTGCCGTGTTTATGGTATTCCTGGTATACATCCTGAGTGCGGATATAGTTGGTGATATGGATTTTCAGCGTACTGATTTCTTTCAGGCGCTTCTCCATGTCGTTCAGCTGATCCAGCAAGCCGTTGTTCCGTTTCGTTTTCTCGGAGGCTTCCTTTTTCAGCGTTTCAAAGTCCAGGTCGTGCTCCGACATATACAGGACTGTCTTCGCCATCTGTTTCAGGTAGTACGTTTTGCCCCAGCGCTCGTATCCGGGAGAGCCGTTCTTTTGCATTTTGGCCTGGATATTGGTGAGCAGCGCCAGCCGTTCATTCTGCTTGGAGAGGCCGTGGTAATTCCGTTTCGGTTTATGCGCACGGTTCCCTTTGAATACGGCTGTCAGCGCTTCTTCCGAGTATTCTTCCCCCAGCGACTCCAACCGCTTGAAACGCTGCTGACCGGGTTTACGGAAAGAGATGTGCTTTCCGCGCTTGATTTCCCAACCTGTCGCTTCCAGCAACTTCAGCAATTCTTCCAGGGTTCGCGGTTTTTCCATCAGCGCAATGTCGATAGCTTCCCGCAGCTCGTCCCGATGGGTGCGCCGGTAATTCTCGCCCAGCCACTTGTTGTATTTCTTCCCCTTGTTCATGGGATGCTCGATTACGGAGTAGCCGTTTTCCAGACAGATCATGTCGCTGAGCCGTGCCAGCGCCTTTTTCGAGCCCTGGAAGTCCCGGAATTTTCGGTCACAGTCCAGATTGATGGCGTTAAAAATGATGTGGTTATGGATATGGTGTTTATCGGTATGCGTGGCGACGATAAAAGAATGGTTGCCTTTCGTGAACCGCATCGCCAGTTCATTTCCCAGCCGGTTTGCTTCTTCCGGGGTGATCTCGCCAGGAACAAACGATTGCCGCAGGTGGTATGCGATCACATCGTCTTTACCGCGCAACCGACCCGTGCGCTGGATGTATGTGCGTTTATCCAGCAGGAAGTCGGCTCCATAGAGCCGCGGTTCACACTCATAGGCGGTAATCAGTTCTTCGTTGTTTGTTTTCTTGGGGTCGTCGATATATCCGATGATGCGGCGTAACGCCTCTGCCGGGCTTCCGTCCTTGCCCGCGTGTAAGGCGAATAGATTTGTGGCTGCCATTTTCTTTTCCTCCAATCAAAGGGAGGCGTGAAGATTGCTCCTCACGCCTCCAAAGGTATTGTTTTCATTATGCGGATTTTTGCTGGCTGGCTGCTTCCGCTGCCAGTTTTGCCTGTTTCCGCTTTTGCTGATATTCCCGGTTGTATTTCCGCTGCTTGCGCTTCTTTTCTGCTTCCGGGTTTTCTTCGTTCTGCGTTTCCTGAATCGGCACGTCGAATTTGCCGATGTATTTGAGATATATTTCTACTTCCTGTGTCCGTTCCCCGTCGATCTTCTCCGGGGCATGAACCAGGATTTTATCCACAAATTCGTATATCATCTGCGGGGTCAGCTCGGTAAAATCGGTGTATTTCTTCGCCAGCGCCAGGAAGTGGGCAACTTTATCGGTGTCGGCTTCGTAAGCGTCCAGCTGAACCTGTTCCGTTTCAGCCAGCGCCTTCACCTCAGCCTGTTCCTTTTCGTATTCCGCGATCAGGGTATCGAATCGGCTTTCTGTAATCTTTCCGGTGGCGTAGGATTCATACAGCTTTTTGATCAGCCCGTCCAATTCGGCGGCGCGTTTTTTCGCTTTTGCGATCTTCTTTTTCAGTTCCTTTGCCGCCTGGCTCTGGCGCGTTTCGGATGCTTCCCGAACCTTCTGTTCAAATTCCTCCTTGTTGCCAATAGCATATTGGCTGGTCAGCCGAATGGTTTCCAGCACCAGGGACCGCAACGCTCGCGTGGAAATGTAATGCCGCTTGCATTCTTTTTCCAGGTGGTGCATCGTGTTTGAATAGGTGGAGCATTCATAATTGTCGTTGGGCATGAGACCGGACACGGGATCAATGCCGCCATCTTCCCTTCGCGGGTTGGGCTGTCCCCGGTGGTTATACATCTTCGCGCCGCAGTCCGCGCAGAACACCAGCCCGGTCAGGGGATTGGCAATGCCCGTCTTGTCCGTTCGATGAACTGTTTTTCGCGTCTGCTGGGCCAGATGCCAGGTGTCCGGGTCAATGATCGCTTCATGGGTGTTTTCAATAATCACCCAGTCCTCCGGCTCCTGCATCACCGCCATCTTGTCCTTGTAGGATTCTTTATGATAGCGAAAGTTGACGCTGTGCCCCATGTATTCGGGCCGGGCAATCGTCTGTATGACCGACGTGGGCGACCAGTCATAAGGCCGGTTCATGTCCGTTATATTTCTGCGAATGCCGATCCCCTTCTTCGCAAAAAACACCGATGGCCGGTCAACATGATCGTCCCGCAGAATATGGGCGATCTGTACCGGGCCTTTGCCGTTGACCGCAAGCTGGAAGATGCGCCGCACTACGGCGGCCGCTTCTTCGTCTATCAGCCAATGATGCTTCTGCTCCGGGTCTTTTTTGTATCCGTAGATTTCATGATTCGTGGTGGGAATCCCTGTCCGGGACCGGGCCTGATATGCCGCTTTCTGCTTCCGGCTGAAGTCACGAAGATAAAACTCGTTCATGACATTTAGAATCGGGGCATACTCGCTGCTGTTCTGGTCGTTGCTGTCAATGCCGTTTCCGATTGCGATGAAGCGGATGCCGTGCTGCCGGAAGAACACCTCGGTGTAGTATCCGGTTTGCAGGTAGTCGCGCCCGATGCGGCTCATATCCTTTGCCAGCACCGCACCGACCTTACCCGCCTCAATGTCCGCAATCAGCCGTTTCCAGGACGGCCGCTCGAAATTTCCGCCACTCCAGCCGTCATCCGTATAGTGGAAACAATTCAAAAAGCCGTGCTCGGCGGCATACAATTCGAGGTATTTTTTCTGATTCGTTATGCTGTTGCTGTCGCCTGCCAGGTCGTCATCACAAGAAAGACGCTCGTACAGCGCCGTGCATTTATTCTCCGTCTGCCTGTTGTTCATGGGTGAACTCCTTTCAGGCTGGACGGCTCATCTGTGGCACCTTCATTGTACCACAGTCCCCGCCATTTGGGAAGCTGGTTTCGTCCTTTTGTTCCGAAAAATCCAGGTCATTTTGAATCAGCCGCAGCACCTTTTCCTGCATGTTTTCCTTCGCGTCGGACCGATAATGGATTTTGACGCGGTAATTGGTTCCGCCAATCCGCCGGGTGATCTCACCGGCGCTCTGATACGCCTTTTGCATAACAAGTATAGTCTCCTTTCTGCGTTGTTCGCCGTTTTCCGCAGGGCGTTTTGTCGTGTTTTTTGTGGAACAGCCATGTATTATTGCTCCCTTCCATTTACTGCGTCGTTGGTATTCCGGCGCATCCAGTCAACCAGCGCCTGCTTCATGACCAGCTTCTTGCCGCCCACATGAAGCGTGGGGAAATCCGCACGATTCAGCAGATTGTACGCCCCGCTCCGGGACAGGTGTAGCGCTTCCGCTAATTGGCTCGCGTTCAGCACATCCGGGAGATTCTCAAAAGGTTCCCTGGGCATTTCAATTCCTCCTTTCTTACCCCACATCGGACTTTTTGGACCGACGTGTCGATTTTTTGTATAACAAAAACAGCCATGAAGAATCATCATGACTGCTTTCATTCGCTGACAGGTGCGCGTTATCCGGCCGCTTCACTTGAAAATTCCGTATATTGAACGGCGATCCTGTCGATCCGTTTCTTGACCGCGCTGGCTGTCTTGAATCCCACGGCTTCCGCGATCTCTGCCAGAGTGAAACGCATTTGCCGCATTTTGAGGATCCGCATATCCGTTTCGGACAAGCCCTCCTTGAATTGGTCGATGGCCGCCTTTTCAACGACCTCCTGTTCAAACTCCGCTTTGGGATCAGGAATGTCGAAGCCCGCGTTCCCATTGATATCCGTGCCGTTCCTGGCGTGATCCTTCATCAGCTCGTCCATGGACACGGGAGCCTGCTTTCGGTTGTGATACCAGGAGCGCTGATAGTCCCGGAAATACATGTTCTTTCCGTTGTAATCCTCCGGCTGCCGATGTTCCCAGGCGCAGTCGATGGTGGGCTGCAAATTGTTCTTCTGTATGATGCGCTCTGTCATGAACTCTACCATCACCGCAAACCGTTCGTATGGAATCCATGGCGCTTCATTGTCTTTCGGAGCACTGAACAGGAACTTCAAATCCCATTGGAACAATTCGTGCAATTCCACTTTGAAAGCGGAAGAAATATAGTAGCACAGCTTCCAAATGGGGAAGTATTCGGAATAATGGTCCCATGTTCCAGGAATGGGCTTGTACCCGCCTTTCTTATCCGGCACCTTCAATAGCTTCCACACGCACCAGGCGTAGCTGTCCGCTACCAGTTCAAAAAAAGTATAGTTACCCATCACCATGTCGATATATTTTTTCTCTTTCAGCAGCTGCTTTGGACTGCGCGGCAGTTCCAGGTAGGCGGGGCGCTGAGCCACAAATTCCTTGGGCAGCATATAAAACAGCGGGAGCATATACATGAAATTATCAGGCTTGAACCTCAATCTCAGCATCCCGCCCTTTTGCCCCTCACGCTGATAATAGATTATTTCAGGCGGATCATCCTGGCCGTTATTTTCTTTGACAGGCGGATAGCCGCTTTCTTCCTCAGCCGTCTGTTCCCTCTCGTTCTCAGTCCTGCCCCCGTCATCCCGGCCCTGCGGTTCGCTTTCCATATATCCAGCAGCTTCCGAGTCGGGGGTATTCCCAGTTTCTTCAAAATCATCGGTGTCGTTGAAGCCGTTTTCTTCAAAATTCATAGCATCATAAGCTCTTTCGTTCATAAAATCATCTCCAAATCTGTCTGAAATTGAACCCCTCTATATATAAGGGCACAAGAAAGCCCGTTTTTTTCCACGTTTTTCAGTTTTTTTGAAAAAAATTTTTCGACACGGGAGATCGGACTGTTTTTCCTAATTTCTGGCGTTTCTGTCCATTCAGTTTTCCGGCCCGCGCACAGAATAGGAGGTACTTCCCCAAATCGTGATCCAGACATGAACATGGTGCCTCTCACAGTCCGTTGCAAGTATCGTGACCACACCATCCGATAATTCCCGGTTCCCGATCTCCCTGAACAGCATCTCATCTGGAACGAAACTTTCTCCAGAGTGGAAATATGCCCTCCCGCACAGACAATCCTGCCGCAAATACCATTTTAAGGGAGATAGGAATAGAATACAGTGCCCCGCAATGAATATTATGCAGCAAAGCAGGAAAATAGAACCCTTTTTCATTGCTTTTCTTCTATTTTTCACACTTTTCATCTCCTTTCAGGGAGCATGGAAAGTTCAGAATCCTTTTATTCTTATGCTTGGCGTAAGCCAATGCTTTTGCCGCTCCACCCCAATCATGCGTCACATAAGCAACTACCATATCCGCTTTATCAACCATCCATTCATTTCGTTTTAGAATGGCGTACCTTCGAGGAACATGCTCTAAAGAAGGATAGACTATGGCATCGTATTGGAAGGCTTCTGTTTTTCTGTTCAGATAGGGAATTACGAGTACTGACTCAATATCTGGATGGGAATTCTTGTACTGCAATACTGCGGAAGCGGCCAGACTGTCAAATCTTCCATACCCGCCAAACAAAAATTGATGTGCGCCTTGTTCTGTCAATACCTGGAGTGTGTCACAAAGCCATGACCGAACTTTTTCTTCATCTGACAATTCCGAATGACCCAAGAACGTGATAATCATTTCTTTCTCCTGTTGCTGCAAAGAATTTTCCTTGATATGTTCTATAGCCGTATAATACGGATATAGATTATTATAATGTTTTCTCTCCGTAGTTACAATAAGAAAAATTGCAGCGAAGGGGGAAAAAGAATGGAGTTGGATTACAAAGCCATTGGCAAACGAATCAAGATTGCCCGGATCAACGTGGACATGACGCAGGAAGCGCTGGCTGGAAAAATCGATCTTTCTCCCTCCCACATGAGCAATATCGAAACAGGCACAACAAAAGTAAGCCTGACCACCATCGTGAACATCGCCAACGCTTTATCCGTCACAGTAGACGATCTTCTTTGTGATAATCTTATCCGGGCCAGGGTGCAGATGGAACGGGATATTCAAGCCGTGCTCGAAGGGTGCGACGATTATGAAATTCGAGTGGTCAAAAGCGTGGCGCAGGCCACCGTTGCGGCGCTTCGCCAGAACAAAGCGCTGAAGGATGAGTAAATGCCAAAAAGGAAGAAGCCCGGCTGGAGTTTCCTTTCCAACCGAGCTTCTTCCTTTTATATTTTGTTATTCGTAGATCAATTCTTGCAGCACCGCTTCTTCAGCGCGGTTGTGGATGCTGTTCATCCGGCGCACCCATTCCATTTGGTTCTCCGCTTTCAGGTTCTCGGTTACGCCTTCCACTTCGGCCATCTGCCGGACCAGCAGTTCCATCCGTTCGTGACACGTTCTGTCAATCTCCCGAAGATGGGAAAACAGCTTGCCGGTGAAAACCAAGTGGCTGTAGAGCACTGGCCGATGATCTTCTAGATACCGCCTTCTCATTCGCCCATACTTCCCGATGGGCTCCTTGTCTTCTTCGGGCACAGTAATATTTGGATACAAGTATCCGCCCTTCCGGGAATAAGTTCCGCCCATTGCTTCAAAGATCGTATTCATTTTTCGCTCCTCCTGTGGTATAATTCGCCTATAAAGGCTCGGTGATGGGTTCTGCATAGCTGCAAACCCCTTCCTGCCACAGATGAGCCGCCAGCTATGCTGTATTCAGGCGGTTTGAAAACCACCCTTTACAGCATAACTCTGAATAGTATTACTTCATGATTTCATCCAGCCGTATGATTTGGCCCCCCATGAGTTCTGCTTCCTGCTGATCGTGCACGGAAAGCACGGTCAGGGGGAATTGATCCTTGATGCGGGCGGCGATACGGGCACGGAGAGCTTCGTCCAGTCCCTTGAAGGGTTCGTCCAGCAATAGCATATCCCCGCCAAACGCCATCGCCCGGGCCAGGGCCGCACGGCGTTGCATGCCGCCGCTCATTTCATGAGGAAATATGCCAGGATCTTCGATTTCCATTTCATTTAGCCAGAACCGGGTTTTTTCTCCGTCGCTCACGATGGAAACGTTCTTTTCTGCCGTCAGCCAGGGCAGCAGCCGGTCTTCCTGAAACAGGAAGGCAATTCTTTTGTTTTCCAGCCCGGAAACCGTGCCGGATTCCGGCTTCAGCAGCCCCGCCAGCACCCGCAGCAGCGTAGTTTTTCCATAGCCGCTGGGAGCCATGACCGCCACAGCGCCCTTTTCCGGCAGGGAAAAAGAAAGGTTCCGCAGCACCGTCTTGCCGGGATACCCGGCGGTGACGTTTGAAAGACGGATCATTTTTTCTCCCCCTTTCCGTGTCGCGCCGCGTATTTCAGCGCCGCCTCCAACAGCATGGAAAGCAGGATCACCGTCAGCGTCCAAGCAAAGAGATCAGGGTATTCCAAATAATTCTTGGCGTCGCTCAAATGCTTTCCCACGGAATCAGGCGTCAGGGCGATGACTTCCGCCGCAATGCCGCTTTTCCAGGCAAAGCCTAATCCAGTAAGCGCCGCCGCCATGAACGCAGGCTTGACGCTGGGTATGTACAGGTATTTGAATTTCTGCCAGCGGGAAAACCGGTACACATTCGCCATTTCCCGCAAATCTCCGTCCACCGTCCCCAAAGCTTCCTGTACGGCTGTCCAGATAATGGGCAGCACCATCAAAAAGGAAATGAACACCGGCACGTGGGCGCGCTTGAGCCACAGCCACACCAGCAGAATAAAGGAGGAAACGGGCGTCGCCTTGATGACCGTGCGCAGAGGGGACAAAAGCGCGTCCAGCCCGCGAAACCGCCAGCAGCCCGCTGCAAGGACTATTCCCGCAAACACCGCCAGCATATAGCCCAGCGCCACCCGCAGCAGCGTCAATCCCACGCCGCGCCAGAATGATTCCTGTCCCGCCAGCTGAAAAAGAGCTTCCGCCGTTTCCAGGGGACCCGGCAGCAGTTTGGGCAGGCCCACCGCTAAGGCGATGGCCCACCAAACGCCGATCCAGAACACGCCGATCAGCAATCGGCGAAACAGCTTCTTCATGGGCCTCCTTTATGGAAATAACACCTTAAGTAAGTAAGAAACAAGGGGCACGCTGGGGCCTCCGCGGCCCCAGATACCGTGGCAGGGGATGATCCCCTGCTTCGTATCGCTTAATGATTTAAGTGTCCTTTCCCATCTCACAAATATTCGATCATATCCGACAGCCGCCCGAAGGTGAGGCCCGGTTTGATAGGCGATTCCGCCGCCATTTGGGCGGTGGTTTCCCCGCTCATGACCAGAATGGACAGCATGCCGAAATTCACGCCGGTCGCGATATCGGTATACAGCCTGTCCCCCACCATGGCCATTTCTTGCTTTTGCAGGTTCGTCACCCGCAGGGTTTCTTCCACGATGCCGCTGTAAGGCTTTCCAATGATCAGATCCGGTTCCCGGCCCGTGCTGGCCTTCACATAGGCGATGGTGGCCCCTATGTCTGGAATGAAGCCCGTTTCCGTGGGGCAGTTGAAATCCGGGTGGGTGGCGATATAGGGCAGGCCCGCCCGCACATGATCGCAGAGCATGGTCATTTTTTTGTAGTCCAATTCCGTGTCAAAGGCGATGAGCACATAATCCGGGTGTTCCTGATCGATTTCCACGCCCAAGGCCCGCATTTCCTCTGTTTCGATGGCGTTTGCCAGCAGAAAAGCCTTTTTTCCGGGGAAACGCTCCGTCACATAGCGGGCTGTTGCCTGGCCACTGGTCAGCACGTTTCGGAATTCCTCCGGCACGTTCATCTTTTTCAGTTTTTCCTTGTAAAAGGACGCCGATTTGGAGGAATTATTCGTCAAAAACAGGCATTGCCGCCCTGTTTCTTTTAGTTTTGCCAGGAAATCCAGGGAACCGTCGATCAGTTGATTCCCCAAGTAGAAGGTACCGTCCATATCCAGCAAAAAGCAGCGGATTTTGGATAATTGTTCCCGAATCTCCATATTTTATCCTCCCGTCAAGCCTACGTCAAAGCGCAGGATATCCCCATCTCTGTGGGCAACGCCTAATAATTCTTCCTTTTCGCACACGCGGCAGCGTTCTTTTTCGTTCAGCTCCGGCAGCAGCCCGGCGGGCAGCTTTCCCCCATTCCGCCCCAGCTTCCAATATCGCTCCGGCAAACGTAACGCGGGCAATCCCATTAAGGGATAATCCAGCGGCAAAAGATACTTTTCAATCCCGCCCGTTTCCTTGGCGTTTTGTATTTCCTCCACCGTCACAGCGTTTTCGATGGCAAAGGCCCCATGGCGCGTGCGCAGCAGGAATCGCATATGCGAAGGGGCCCCCAGGGCTTGGCCGATATCGTGGCACAGGGTGCGGATATAGGTGCCGCTGCCGCAGTCAATAGACAGCATGTAGCCGTCCTCCCCCGTTCTTTCCCCCAACGCTATACTGCGGATCGCCGTTTCCCTTGCTTCCGTTTCCACAGGCTTTCCCTGCCGAGCCAGAGCGTAGAGAGGCACGCCGTCCTTTTTCAGGGCGGAATAAGCGGGTGGGCACTGCATGATGGTTCCTGTAAACTCCGGCAGCACCGAAAGAATACCCTGCCGGTCTGGCACGCCCCGCTTTTCCTCGATGATCACGCCTTGGGCGTCCTGGGTGTCCGTAGCCCCGGCGAAGGCGATTTCCGCCACATAGCTTTTGCTGTGGTCGGAGAAGCAGTCCAGCAGCCTTGTGGCTCTTCCTACCATGATGGGCAGCACCCCTGCCGCCTCCGGGTCCAGGGTGCCAGCATGGCCCGTTTTCTCTCTTGTAAGCCGTTTCACCACCGCCACCGCCGCCCCGGAGGACATGCCGGGGGGCTTGAGCAGATTGATAAACCCATTCATGGATTGCCCTCGACCAAGCTTTGCATTTTCTCTTCCAGCGCAGCGCACAGCGCGTCCAGCGTTCCTTCCAGCCGCAGCCCGGAAGCGAACATATGCCCGCCGCCACCGAAATCGCGAGCGATGGCCGCTACGTTCCAAGGGGGCAGGGAACGCAGGCTGGCCTTCACCTGTCCGTTTTCCCGTTCTTCAGCGAGAAACGCCATGACGACGCCGGGAATCTCAATGGCATAATTAACGATGTTGGTGTTGTGTTCCGGCAGCGCTCCAGCGGCTTGATAATCCGCCTGGGTGAGCCGTATGCAGGCGCATTTCCCGCCGGCAAAAATTTTCAGGGAATTGAGCGCCCTTCCCAGCAGCCGCACGTGAGGCTCCTCCCGCAATTGGTGGATGGGACGGGCCGCGGCGGGCAGATCGAGCCCCGCATTCATCAGCTCAGTCATAATGGAAAAGGTCTCAGCATTGGTGTTCTGGTAGCGGAAATTGCCCGTATCCGTGCTGATGGCGCAGTACAGGCAGGCGGCGATTTCCGGGTTCAGCGGAACGCCCAGAGCTTTGATGCACCTGTATACCACGCACCCCGCCGCCGATGCTTTTCCATCCACCACACTGTACGTCGCATAGCGGGGATTGTCCGGGTGATGATCCATAAGCATCGTGACCGGCGCGGCAAAAAAGGCCTCCTTGCAGGTCCCCAGGAGTTCCACCGTGGCGGTATCGATGGCAAACGCCGCGTCAAAGGTTTTGCCCTTCAGTGCCTGAGGCTGAACAAAATCCCTCGCTCCGGGCAGAAAGCGCATGTATCCCGGCACCGGGTCGGCATCGGCAAGGGTCACCCGCTTGCCCATGGCCCGCAGGGCCAGTCCCATGGCCAGCGTCGCGCCGATAGCGTCCCCATCCGGCTGCGCGTGCGTACATAACAAAATGCTGTTCGCGTGTTGCAGGGCGGACAGCATTTCGGGGCAGAAATCATGCTTCTGCGCCATCGTCATTTTCTTCTTCCTCTCTGGGGGCCACTTCTTTGAGCACCTGGGCGATATGCGCGCCGTAGGCGATGTTGCGGTCCCGCTCAAACAGTAATTCAGGGGTATAGCGCAAATCAACGCGCACACCCAGCTCGTGACGGATGTATCCTGCGGCTTTTTTCAGCGCCTTGATCATTTCATCCGCCTTGTCCTCCTCCAGCACGCTCACATACACTTTAGCCCACCGTAGATCCCGGGTGACGTCCGCTCGGGTCACAGCATAAGTACCTGTTATCCGAGGATCGTTCATGTCCCGGATGATGGCGTCGATGGCGTGGCGCACTTCCTCTGATATGCGATCAATCCGAAAGCTGCTCAATGCTTTATCCTTTCAAAATGTTTTCACCTTTCACGGGGAATCGACTAACAGAAACTTATGTCCCTTCATCCCGAGGAAGGCTTTCTTTGGAAGGGTGCGGGAAACCTTTCTTTCACCTGAAAGAAAGGTTTCCCGCCAATTCTTCCCTTACCTCTCAATCTCTTCCATTACGAAGCATTCCACAACGTCGCCTTCTTTGACGTCGTTGTAGTTTTCCAGGCCCACGCCGCACTCGTAGCCGGAGGCCACTTCTTTCACGTCGTCCTTGAAGCGGCGGAGGGAGGAGAGCTTGCCCTCGAACACCACCACGTTATCCCGCAGCAGGCGCACGGAGGCGTTGCGCTGGACTTTTCCGTCGGTGACATAGCAGCCCGCGATGGTGCCCGCACCGGTGATCTTGAAGGTATTGCGCACCTGGGCGTGGCCCAGCAGGTTTTCCTTGAACTCGGGCGCCAGCAGGCCCTTCATGGCCTTTTCCACGTCCTCGATGGCCTGATAGATGATGCGGTACAGGCGGATATCCACGCCCTCGCGCTCGGCGGCGTCCCGGGCGGTGGAATCGGGCCGGATGTTGAAGCCGATAATGATGGCGTTGAAGGCGGAGGCCAGGTTCACGTC
The DNA here is from genome assembly GCA_017530275.1 of Clostridia bacterium. The sequence goes on from JAFXMP010000343.1 coordinate 12,431, forward strand.
GTCCTGGGTCACGGCGCCCACGGCGGAATGCAGCACGCGCACCTTCACTTCGTCGTTGGAGAGCTTTTCCAACGCCTGCTTTACGGCTTCCACGCTGCCCTGCACATCGGCTTTGATGATGATGTTCAGGTTCTGCACTTTGCCCTCGGCGATCCCAGCGAACAGGTTATCCAGGCTGACCTTGGTGGTGTTGGCCCGGGCGGCTTTGAGCTTGTCACGGCGTTCCTGGGCTACCTGACGGCTCAGGTGATCGTCCGCCACGGCGAACATTTCATCGCCCGCCAGTGGCACTTCGGTAAAGCCGGAAATCTCCACAGGCGTGGAAGGCCCAGCGCTCTGCACGCGCTCGCCCAGATCGTTCACCATGGCGCGGACGCGGCCGGAGGCCATGCCCGCCACAATATTGTCGCCAATTTTCAGCGTGCCGTTCTGAAGCAGCACAGTGGCAAGAGGACCCCTCGCCTTATCCAGCTTGGCTTCGATGATCACGCCCTTGGCCATGCGGTTGGGGTTGGCTTTGAGCTCCATGGTATCGGCCTGGAGCAGGATCATTTCCAACAGATCGTCCACGCCCTGTCCGGTGATGGCGCTGACGGGTACCATAATGGTATCGCCGCCCCAGTCCTCGGGCACCATATCGTACTTGGTCAGATCCTGCATGATGCGGTCAGGATTTGCGCCGGGTTTATCCATCTTGTTGATGGCTACCACCACGGGCACGTCCGCCGCTTTGGCGTGGTTGATGGCTTCGATGGTCTGAGGCATCACGCCGTCGTCCGCGGCCACCACCAAAACAGCGATGTCCGTAGCCTGCGCGCCGCGCATACGCATGGCGGTAAATGCTTCGTGGCCGGGGGTATCCAGGAAGGTGATCTGACGGCCGTTCAGTTTCACGGTATAAGCACCGATGTGCTGGGTGATGCCGCCCGCTTCGGTGGCAGTGACGTGGGCCTTGCGGATATAGTCCAGCAGGGACGTTTTGCCGTGGTCCACGTGGCCCATGATGGTGATGACGGGGGGACGGGGCTGCAAATCTTCCTCGGAGTCATCCACGTCGATTTCGGACAGGGCGTCCTCCGCCGTTTTATCCAGCTTCATTTCCAGCTCCACCCCAAATTCGGAGCAGACCAGGGAAGCGGTATCATAGTCCAATTCGGAGTTGATATTGCTCATGATACCGAGCATCAGCAGTTTCTTTAAAATCTCACCAGCAGGCTTTCCGATGCGCTCAGTCAAATCCTTCACCGTGATCGTTTCCGCCGTCATGAACGCCTTTTCGATCTTGATGGGAGCCATCATCTGCTGGGCGGAGAGCTGCTTCTTATTGCCGCGGACTTTCTTGTTGCCGCGCACGGTTTCGTCGTCGTCGCCGCGGAAAACTTCCTTTTGCAGCTGCTTACGGTTCTTCGCCACATGCTCCGGATCGTGCTGCCGGATATACTGCTTTTTATTTGGATCGTAATTGCTGACCCGTTCCTTTTCCACCACAGGGGTCAATTCAGGGCCCCGGTTCCGGCCGCCGCCCATGGGACGATTGCCGCCGCCCTGAGGCCTGCCGCCCTGGACGGGACGGGCCGATGCGCCCTGCGCGCCAGCGCGATTAAAGGGCTGCTGTCCCTGCACGCCGGCTGGACGGCCAAACTGCTGCTGTCCGCCTACGGGACGGTTCGCCCCCTGACCCATTTGGGGATTGGCGGGACGGCCATAAGGCCCCTGGGACCGGGGCAGGCCCTGTTGGTTCCCGGCAGGACGGGGCTGCGGGCCCGCAGGCCGCTGAAGCTGCGCCTGGGCAGGCTTTGCAGCGGGAGCCTGCTTGGGTGCGGGCTTAGCCGCCGGTTTGGCTTCCGCAGCGGGTTTTTCCGCGGCAGGCTTAGCTTCCGCAGGTTTTATTTCGGCAGGGTTCTCCCGCTTCGGCGTTTCTGCCTGAGTGCTTGACGCAGCGAGGGCTCCGTCAGCCTGAGCCTTTTCCGCCGTTTCCTGCAGCTTCTGCGCAGGCGCGGCGGCAGGCTTTTCTTCCTTCTTTTCCTTGACCAGCTCCGCGGTTTGAGCAGGCGCTTTTTCCGCAGCCGTCTTTTTTCCGCTCGGTTGATCCTCGGGGGCGGCCGGTGCTGCCGATTCATCCTCATCGGGCATCGTCCAGGCTTTCGTGTGCTGCTTAGCCAGCTCCGCCTGTTCCTCCTGACGCTTGCGGGCCTTTTCCTCTTCTTCTTCCCGCTGGAATTTGGCTTCCTGTTTGCGCAAAGAACTCAACACGCCTTCCAGACTTCTCCGGATGCGCGCCGCTTCTTCCAGGATCGTGCCCGCCTGCTGATTGATTTCCTTTGTGGCTTCAGCCAGTTTCACCTTGGTCATTCGATGCTTGCACCCCCGCGTTTGGCTTGTAATTTATCCGTTTTCTCGTTAAGCAATTCCAAAATCCTGTCGCACAGCTTGCCTTTTTTCAGCGCGGCAGCCATGCGGCCATCCTTCCCGCAGGCGCTGGAAAGACTGTCCTCAGTCAGTATATACATTGGAACATCGCGATAAGCGCAGGCGTCCAGGATTTTTTTCTTTGTGCCCGCCGATACGCTTTCGTCCAGCAGCACCGCCCCGGCCCTGCCGCCTTTGATTTCACGCAGCGCAAGCTCTGCCCCCAGCGTGATCTGCCCGGCGCGGCTTGCCAATCCCAGCAGCCCAAGCACCTGCGTCATGCTTTGGCCTCCAGTGATTCCAATTCACGCAGCAGGGAGGCGTGCGTTTCCTCTCCCAGCGCGCATTCAAATGCCCGCTCCAGCTGCCGCTGCTTGATGGCCCGTTTCAAGCAATCCGCCGAATGGCACACATAGGCTCCCCGGCCCGGCTTTCGGCCCGTCAAATCGATGGACACCTCGCCCTCAGGGGACCGCACCACCCGAAGAAGCTCCTTTTTGGGCTTCATTTCCCGGCAGCCCACGCACATGCGCATGGGCACTTTTTTTTCCTTCATGGGTTTGTCCTCTGATCAAACGATGTCATCATCTACAGGCAGCTTATCGTAATCCTCGAACGCGTCGGCGATTACCGATCCATTGCCTTCCGGTATGCTGGCCGCTTCATGGCCCCTCAGCTCGCTGTACTGGGTCTGGGACTTGATATCGATTTTCCATCCGGTCAGCTTAGCCGCCAGGCGGGCGTTCTGCCCTTCCTTGCCGATGGCAAGGCTGAGCTGATTATCCGGCACCACTACGCGGCAGATTTTTTCTTCGTTGCTTTGAAGCACCTGTTCCACAAAGGCAGGGTTCAGGGCGTTGGCCACGAATTCCGCCGGGTCAGCGGACCATTTGATGATATCGATCTTCTCATTTTTCAGTTCGCTGACCACCTTGTCCACACGGCTTCCTCGAGGCCCCACGCAAGCGCCGACGGGATCGATCATGGCGTCCATGGAGGCCACCGCCATTTTTGTGCGGCTGCCCGCTTCCCGGGCAATGGACTTGATCTGCACCACGCCGGTTGCGATTTCCGGCACTTCCATTTCAAACAGGCGCTTCACCAGTCCGGGATGGATGCGGCTGACCGCTACCTGAGGTGTGCGGGACACATCCCTGTTCGTGCGGTACACCTGCAATACGTATACCTTGATATGGTCGCCGGGGCGATACTCTTCACCGGGCATGAATTCGCTGCTGTCCAGGAAGCCCTGGGTGCGGCCCAGCTCCACCAGCACGCCCTTGGGATCCACCCGTTCCACGATGCCGGTCAGGATCTCATTTTCCTTTTCGATGTATTCATCGTAGATCTTGCCCTTTTCCACATCCTGCAGCTTCTGGCGGATCACCTGTTTGGCGGTTTGGGCGGCCACGCGGCCAAAGTCCGCCGGGGTCACGTCGATTTCCACGATATCGCCCAATTCATAATTGGGCCCCAGTGCGCGGGCTTCTTCCAAAGAAATCTGCTGGCTTTCGTCCTCCACTTCTTCGGTGACCACTTTGCGGGCAAAAATCTGCGCGTCTTTGTCCCGGGAAAAAACCACGGACAGATTCATGGGGGCGTTGGCGCCTCGTTTCATTTCCCGGCGGTACGCGGCCTTCAAGCCGTCCTCCACCGCTTCCATGATCTGATCCACACTGATATCTTTAGCCTTTGCCAAGGCTTCGATTGCGTCCATCATTTCAGATTTACGTGCCATTTTTACCCTCCTGCTTTCATCATGTAATCATCCCCGCTTTCTATCACGGGGACGTATCTTCTTCCTCTTCGTCCAAGGCGCTCAAGTCGGGCACCAGCCGCACCTGGGCCACCGCCTTGCGGGGCAGGTCGATTGCATCTTCTCCGCTTTGCAGCAGCACGTGGGTTTCGTCCATCTCCCTAAGCATTCCCTGAACAGCCTTTTTCCCATCCACCGGCTTGTAAAGCCTGGCCTCTACCAGCATTCCCAGGGATTTTTCGATGTCCCGCTTTGTTTTTAAGGGGCGGTCGATACCGGGAGAGCAAACCTCCAGAAAATCATAATCGAAGCTTTCCAGGCTGGGCTGCACGGCACGATGGTACTTCTCGCAGTCATCCAGGGTGATACCGCCTTCTTTGTCGATATAAATACGAAGGTAACGGCCTGTGGGCTCCTTTTCCATGGCTGCGTCGCACAGCTCGTAATCGAATTTCCTGGCTGTTTTTTCGCAGATTTCGGTGATCCGCTGCAAATTCACGTTCTTCTGAGGCATTTTCCTCTCCTATAAAAAGTCAATAGATTTAGGCTGTTTGTTGAAAATTTTGTTCAGTTATGCGCATCAAATCGGGATTGAAAGTCTCCCTCTTTGAAAGCATGACGAAGACGATGCGGGAAATCTTCCTGGCCAAGGCAATGATG
>JAFXMP010000344.1 GCA_017530275.1 Clostridia bacterium
GGACGGCTAAGGTCTCCAGGCTGGCGCGGTCTGAACGGATGCGCTGTTCAAACAGCGAATCGCGCACCATGCCGCTGATGGAACTGGCCATCACATAAAAGCTCCGGCCCACGATCAGCAGAAAGGCCAAAAGGATTTGCCATCGGATGCTGGTAAATGGATTTTTAATCCTTATCGGTGAAATAGTAGCCCACTCCCCACTTGGTGAAGATGAACTCCGGCTGGGCGGTATTCCTCTCGATCTTTTCCCGCAGGCGGCGGATATGCACGTCCACCGTGCGGGCGTCGCCCATGTAATCGTACTTCCACACCGTTTCCAGCATGGTTTCCCGGCTGAACACCTTGCCGCGGTTGGTAATAAACAACTGCAGCAGATCGAATTCCTTGGCGGTCAGGCGGATCTCCTTGCCGCCCAGGGTAACGGAGCGGTTGACAATGTTCACTTCCATATCGTGCACGCGGATGATCTTCTTTTCCTCGGTGGCCGCGGGCTGGGCGGCGCGGCGCAGCACGGTTTTGATGCGCGCCTTGACCTCCAGGATATTGAAGGGCTTGGTCATATAATCGTCGGCTCCGTATTCCAGGCCCAGGATCTTATCCATATCCTCGCCCTTGGCGGTGAGCATCAAAATGGGCACGTTGCTGGTTTCCCGGATGCGCTGGCAAACCTGGATGCCGTCCAGCTTGGGCAGCATCACATCCAGCAGTATCAGATCCACCGGCTGATCAAAAAACACCTGCAGGGCTTCTTCGCCGTCCGCTGCGGTGAGAATTTCATATCCTTCCTGCTCCAGGGTAAAACGCAGGCCCTTGAGAATCAGCGGTTCATCATCCACCAAAAGAATGCGCTTGGCCATATTTCCTCATCCTTCCTGGCTCTTTGCAAGCAAAAAAACTTTATGCCTGTTTAATGCTATTTTACACGAAAATGACACTAAAAATCAAGTGTTTCGAAATAAATTCTACATATTTTTGCCGAAGAAATGCGTTTTTTAGAAAAATTTCGTAATAAAATGGACCCCGGAACGGTTTCCGGGGTCCACAGAAGAAGCAATGATGTCAGAAACTGATCAAAGTGGGCTCGATTTGGATATCTGCTTCATCGATCCACTGGGCGAAAGCGTCATCCGCGGCCTGTTGGCGTTTCTGGGCCAGCATTTCAGCCCGCAGGGCGAGGCTGTTGGCGCGCAGACCGTCCCAATCATTGGAAAGATCCTCTGCGTAATACAGGATATAGTAGCCGTCGTCCATGGTCAGAGGCTTCTTTAGAGCAGCACCTACCTGATTCATAGCCAGGGCCTTGAGCACGAATTCACGGAAGGGCCGTGTGCTGCCATCGCCGATGGCGTAGCCGCCTTCGGGCATATCTGTCCAGTCGCTGTATTCATCGATCAGCGCATCGAAGCTTTCGCCAGCCCTTAGGCGGTCATAGATATCGCTGATGGCCTGCTGAGCCTGCTGGATATCCTGCTTGGTCTGGGCTGCGGTGGCGTCCCACTCGGCCTGGAGAGCAGCCAGCTTTTCTTCCGCCGCCGCTTTCTTGGCTTTCAGAGTGTCCCTTTCATCCTTGGTCGTCGCCAGGGCCAGCTCATACGCCAGATCGTCTACGCGGGTTTTGGTTTTTCTCAGATCCGTTTTCAACTGCTCATAAGCGCCTACGTTCGCCGCCAGGTAAATTACCTTCACACGGCGGTAGCTGGCAGGATAATGATAGTATCCTTCTCCCGATTCGATCAGCTGGGCAAAAGCGTCGGGGTCCTTTTCATACAGTTCCTGGGTGGCAAACAGCTTGCTGTGCAGTTCTTGGGTAAATTCTTCAGTGGTCACCGTCACATCCTGGGCGGCCCGCTCCCGCAGCTTTTCAAGGGTATGGGACACCTGCAGGGACGGGAGCAGGTCCTCCGCGGAATAGCCGGTGGTGGCCTGCAATTCGATGGCCTCGTCGATGATGGCCTGGCGTTCCGTTTCGGTCATGGTGTCCAGTCCCAGGGACTGGGCTTTCTGCCACAGGGCCATGTTTTCGGCCATCTGGGTGGTGATCTGCCGGGCTACCACGGTACGGTCCAGCGACATCGAGGGCTGATCCGCCCAATCAGGATGCTCTTCCAGCAAATGATTGCGGAGCAGCAAGGCGGTTTCCACCGCACGCTCCACCTTGGCGCGGGACACGGTTTCGCCGTTTACGGTCAGCACGGTATCGCCGCTGTCGGTTTCGGCATCTTTCTTTGGCAGGATGCCCTGACTGCGGATCGATGCATCCGCTTGGGTTTCAAGGCCCACATACTGATTCAGTATGGTGACGAGGGCATCGCTGGTTTCCGCTTCGGGTTCCACCAGCTGGAAGGAGCTTTCCGTCTGGAGAGAAACTACCAGATTTTCCAACTGGCTCAGCAGCATGGCGTTGCGATCCGACGCATCGGCTAAGTTGGCTTGTGTATCGGCCAGGGTAGCGCTGGTATCAGCCAGCGTGGCTTGTGTATCGGCCAGGGTAGCGCTGGTATCAGCCAAGGTAGCCTGGGTATTGGCCAGAGTAGCGCTGGTGTCGGCTAAGGTGGCCTGTGTATGAGCCAAGGTTGTGTTGGTGCTGGCCAGTTCCGCCGTCAGGTTCTCGTTTTTTTGCCGTTCCGCGGTCAGGGAATCCTGGGTCTCTTTGAGGCTTCCTTCCAGTTCGCTGATCCTGCCGTTCAGACGGGTCTGCTCCTCCTGGGCGGCGGCCTTGGTTTCGTTCAGATCCCGGGTCAGGGCGATGACCCGGCCTTCCATGATCTGCGTATTGTTCCGGGACTGGCTCAGATCATTATGCAGCGCTTCGGCTTCGGCCTGCAGGGAGGCGATTTCCTGGCGCAGGCCTTCGTTTTCCTCACCCGATGCGGCAAGCTCGGCCTGAAGTCCGCTGATCTGGCCGCTCAGGTTTTCCTATTCCTGCTGGGCTTTCGTTTTGGTATCGTTCAGTTGCCGGTTCAGGGCGATAATGCGGTCCTCCATGATGCCCGTTTCATTTTGGGACTTAGCCAGCGAGGACTGGAGGGAATTGATGTTTTCTTCAAGCGCCGCAATCCGTTCGTTCAGGGCTTCGTTTTCCTGATTGGCGGCATTCAGGCTGTCCGTCAAGGCGGCGGCTTCGGCCTGGTACGCTTCCGTCTGGCTCTGCTGTTCCTTTAGGGCGGCGCTCAGATCGGTCAATTGGGTGTTCAGGCTGTCACGCTCCTGCTGAGCGTCCGCCTGGGTGCTGTTCAGCATCTGGGTGAGGGTGATCACCCTTTCTTCCATGATCCGGGTATTGTTCTTCGATTTTTCCAGGGCGGCGTTCACATTTTCGATATCCGCCTGGAGGTAAGCAATATACGCGTCCAGGTCTTTCTTTTCTTGTCCCGCTGCGGTCAGGTTTTCCGTCAGGGCGGCAGCCTGGGATTGGTAGTCGTCCGTCTGCTTCTGCTGTTCTGTCAGGGCGGTGTACAATTCGTCAAGCTTGGCGGTCAGGCCATCCTGGGCTTCCCGGCCGTCCGCCTGGGTGCTGTTCAGCTTGCGGGCCAGAGCGATCACCAGTGTTTCCAAAGCCCGGACGTTCTTTTTGGACTGATCCAGCGCGGCGTTCAGAGATTCCTTTTCCGCCTGGAGGGAGGCGAACTGAAGATCCAGGGCGCCCTGTTCAGAACCTGCATTCCGGCTTTCCTCCAAAGCGCTTTGCAGTTCTGCGATCTGGGCGGCCAGGCTGTCCTTTTCCTGCTGGGCGTCTGCCTTGAGACTGTTTACCTGCTTTGTGAGAGCGATGACCCGCTCTTCCATGATGCGGGTATTGTTTTTTGCCTTTTCCAACGCGGCGGCGGCGGCATCTGTGTCCGCCTGTAGCGCGGCAATCTGCGCTTCCAATGCTTCCTTTTCCTGGTTCGCGGCGGCAAGGCTTTCCGTCAGGGCAGCGGCTTCGGCCCGATAGGCTTCCGCATTGCCCTGCTCCTCTGTAAGAGCAGCTTGCAGTTCGTTGAACTGGGCAGTCAGGCTTTCACGCTCCTGTTGGCTGTCCGCCTTAGCACTGTTCAGCTGTTTGGTGAGGGCGATGACCCTTTCTTCCATAACCCGGGTATTGTTCTTCGATTTTTCCAGCGCGGCGCTTACGGCGTCGATATCCGCTTCCAGAGCAGCGATCCGGCTATCCAAAATGTCCTTTTCTCCGCCGGCCGCATTCAAGGTGTCCGCCAGGGCGGCAGCCTGGGTTTCATAAGTGGTGTTCCGGGTCTGCTGTTCCGCCAGGGCGGCCTGCAATTCTTCGATCTGTGCGGCCAGGGCGGCCCTTTCCGCTTCTGTGGCGGTCAGGTTTTCCGTCAGGGCGGCGTTCTGGGTCTGCTCCGCTGTCAGGGTAGACTGGAGTTCTTCGATCTGGGCGGTCAGGCCGCTCTGCGCCTGCTCTGCGTCAGCCTTGGCGCTGTTTGCCTGGCTGGTGAGGGCGATGATCCGGTTCTCCAGGATCTGGGCTTCGTTTTTGGAATTTTCCAAAGCTTTCCGGGTGGCGTCGATTTCCGCCTGCAGAGCGTCGATTTTCCCTTCCAGCAGGTCCTTGTCCTGCGCTGCCTGGGCGGCGTTCTGATCTGATAAATCGGCGGTAGCCTCATAGGCCTGGATTTTTTCTTCCTGCTGTGCCAGGGTGCCTTGCAGTTCCTCGATCTGGGCAGACAGGCTGTCTTTCTCCTGATTCACCGCATCCAACTTCGCCTGGAGTTCGTTAATAAGGGCCTGCAGCTGCTCGCTTTTTGCGTTTTCTGCATCCCGTTCTCCCAGCGTAGTGTTCAGCGCAAGGATCGTGCCCTGGGCATCGGTCAATTCGGAGGTCAGCTTTTCCGCTTCATCCTTCCATGCCGTTTTTTCCTGTTTGGAAACCTCCAGGGCGGATTGGGCATCCTTCAGCTCCTGCTGCAACTTCGAACGTTCCTGATCGCTCAATTCCAGCGCTTGGTTCAGGGACTGGTGTTCCTTTTGCAGCGCTTCGATCTGCTGCTGCATTTCTTCCGCGGTCAGCATATCCCCGTCGGGGGAGGATCGCGTGTCAGGCGCGGACCGGTCTGCCTGCAGGCGGGTGCCAATCAGCACGCCGCAGGCTACCAGCGCGATGCACACAACCGCCAGTACCACAATCATCCATTTTTTCTTCATCCGTTATGCTCCCCCTTTTCATCCCCGCGCTTCACGCGGGACAGGTAAAAGCCGCTTTTTTGTTCCTCCGCGGCTAATTCCCCATTGCATAATTCACCATTTAGCATTATACAGAAAAATATGATAAATTACAACCTTTTCTAACGCTTTTTCCAATATTTGTGCCATAGAATCGGAAGAAATCCGTAAAAGATAATGGTCAATGAAAAAACACAGGCTGCGTCCATTTACAGCACAAAATCCAGCATCCGCAGCACGTCCATCCAGTCGTCGGCTTCATAAACCACCGCGGCAGGGCCGGTTTGACGCACGCCAGGATAAGCGGCGGCGGACTTGGCCCTGAAATGATCCTTATAGGAGATTTCTACCGTGAAATGGGGAGGCAGAGGGAACATGCAATCGGAAACGGGCTTTTTCATCGCACGGCAGGCGGCCTCCCGGATCAGGCGTACCGCCTTGTCGGGATGGATGGAAATGGAACCCCGGCCCCGGCCCTCGCTGACAGCGACTGTTTCGATATTGGGATTGACCGCTTTCATCCAGTCGCAAAGGCCCTTGTCCCCGCTGACCAAGCGCACGGGCACGCCCAGGTATGCGGCCGTCAGACTGTTGATCATCAGCTCCGGCGCGATCATGCCGTTGATTTTCACAAAATTGTTCTTTGTGTTCATGGTATGGGACAGGGGATTGGTGTCCATTCCCGCGCCGGAATGGTAGCCGGTAAACATCACACCGTCGTAGTCCCTTTCCAACCCGGCCATCATACTCATGATATCGCTGCCCCAGCCCCGGAAAATGCGAACCTCCTCCGGCAGCATCGCTGGGATCAGGTTGCAGGCGCTGTCGTGGGCGTCCTTCACCAGGATTTCATCGCAGCCCGCGTCCAGCGCGCCCTGGCAGGCGGCCGCCGCTTCCCGGGTCATCTGCTGCTGGAAATAGGCGTAGCGGGAATGGCCGTTGGTGGTTTCGTCCCAGAGGGTGATACCGGTGGTGCCTTCGATATCGGCGGAAAGAAAGACTTTCATGGGGATGCCTCCTACTCAGTAATTTTGTAATATTCCTCAAATACGGCTTTGTGAAGGGCGTCGAACAAATCGCTCCGCTTCATCCCGGCGTCTTGTCCGTTCACCCGGCAGGCCCGGATGCAAGGAGCGGTGGAGCTGGAGGTGATGATTTCGTCGGCGGCCAAGAGCCCGTCCACGGTAAAGGGCGTTTCGCTCACCGGGATGCCCAGGCGCTTGCAGGCTGAAATCAAATGAGCCCGGGCGATGCCCGCTAAAATCAGATTGTCCGTGGGCGCGGTGTAAAAAACGCCATCTTTGATGATATGCACGTTGCTGTGGGAACATTCCGTCACCCGCCCGCCGGGACGGTACATCACGCATTCGTAGCATCCCGCCCGCTTGGCCTTTTCAGCGGCCATGACGGAGGGAATCAGGTTCAGGGTTTTGATGTCGCAGTGCAGGAAGCGAATGTCCTCGCCAGTGATCAGGCCCACTGGTTCCGTGCCCGTGTTGATTTCCTTGGGCCGCAGGGTCGCCCACAGGTTGGCCGGACCTTCGGGGAAAGCGTGGCCCCGGGGGCCGCTGCCCCGGGTCACCTGCCAGTAGGCCATCAAATTGCCGGTATCCATTTTCTTTGCCAGATCGTTCAAAAGGGCTTTCAGCGCGTCCTTGCCCATCGGCACGGTGATTTCCAGCTTCGCCGCGCTGCGGAACAGCCGGTCCACATGCTCGTCCAGAGCAAAATAATGATAGTTCCGCACCATAGCCGCCTCGTACACCCCGTCCCCAAACCAGCAGGCCCGGTCGTTCATGGGCACGGTCATTTCGCTCAACTCACCAATTTTCCCGTTGTAGTAACCCAATTCTTTCATATTAGGTGCCTCCTCCTTGGATTCAAAGGACACTTTAAATCAGAGTGGAGAGTTAAGAGTGGAGAGTTGAGATTATATAGTGCCATCACAAGAGAATCCTGTTTGATTGTCTATATAAATCTCAACTCTCAACTCCCCACTCTCAACTCTTTTGCTGACTTAAAGTGTCCTTTTACTGGTTTTTAGAAATTCCCTCAACGACGGAACAGGGCTGCCGTCCCGGGCGATATCCGGCCCGGCGTGCCACAGGGACTGCAAAATGGCTTCCTCGGCGCATTCGCCCGCGGCGCGGAAAGGGATATTCATTTTATCTTCCCGCAGCATCGTCTGCGTGCGGAAGCTGTCTCCCGCCTTTTCCGGGATGGCGGTGGTAAAGCCCACGGCGATTTCCCCGCTGCCGTGGCCGATATAGGACCCCAGCCGCGCCATGCCAACCGAAGTGCGGCGCAGCACGCGCTTGAGCTGTCTTGCGGACAGAGGCAGATCGGTGGCGACGATGAGAATAATGCTGCCCTGGTCCGATTCGGAAAGGCCCTCCGGCAGGCATGCGGTCCGGAAATCCGCCGACGCGCCGTAATTGCTCTGCACAAGCACACCCAGAGTGAAGGTTTTTCCGTTGATCTCCATGAGCCGGGAAGAAGAACCGACGCCGCCCTTCATGCCGTAGCAAACGGTGCCCCGGCCCGCGCCTACCGCGCCTTGGGCAAAGTCTTCCGAGGCGGAGGCGATGGCCTGCCGCACCTCCTTTTCGCCCACAGGCCGCCGGGCGATATCGCTCAGGCGGCTGTCGTTGCATTCGCACACCACGGGGTTCACGGAGGTGAGCGTTACGCCGTCCCGGGCGCAAAGATCGATCATATAGGATACCAGCGCGTCATGCACCTTGCCTACGTTCAGGGTATTGGTCAGGGCGATGGGCGTTTCCAGGGTGCCCAGCTCGTCCACCTGAATAAGGCCCAGGGTCTTGCCATAACCGTTGAAGACCTGGGAGGCCGCCGTCAGCTTTTCCAAATATGGATTAGACGGCGGCGGGAGCACTACCGTGACCCCTGTGTGGCACGCTTCATCGTCCACTGTACAGTGGCCTACCCGCACCCCCGGCACATCCGAGATCAGGTTCCTTTTTCCGTGGGGCATGCTGCCCACGCGCATGTTCATTCCTCCGCCTCCGTTCCTTCCCGTTTCCATGAAAGGGCCATTGCCGAAAAGAGTATTTCGCGGCGCGTGCCAGCATTCCTGCCTGGGAACCAGTTTTTTTCGCATATCGGCGGGGGAGGCGCGCATAAAATGCAAATGAAAAAGCCGCTTTCCGGCGGGTGCGGCTTTTTTCAACAGCAGGTCAGTTTTCTTTTTTCAGCTGTTCCAGGCAGCTTTTGCAAATCAGTTTATCTTTGTATCGGATCACATCACGGGCGTCGTTGCAGAAAATACAGGCGGGATGATACTTTTTCAAAATGATCTTATCATCCTCCACAAAGATCTCCAGCGTATCCCGCAGGCCGATGTCCATGGTCCGGCGCAGCTCGATGGGAATCACGATCCGGCCAAGATCATCCAGTTTCCGAACGACACCTGTCGATTTCATAATTATACCCCTCCTAAATGGCTTGATTTTATACCTCTTACGCGTAAGTTATTCTACATAAACTCTTTTTTCTTGTCAAGCAAAAAACCCAATAAGTTACCGTGATTTGACAATAAACTACATATTTTGACAGTCTGACAGTTAATTATGAAATGATAAGCGCCATATAATCATTGCATGCAGAGGAATACAGGATGGTTTGATCCTGAAAGAAGGGGAGGACGGTATGCTGCAAGTTATTTTTGGGGGAATGGCGGGCCTGTCGCTGCTGTACGGCTTGATCACCGGACGGGGGGAAGCGGTAGCGGCGGCCATGCTGAACGGCGCGGAAGAAGCGGTGCAGGCGGCGATTGCCATGGCGGGAGGCTTCGCCTTTTTCTGTGGAATGACGGCTATCCTGCGCCGGGCCGGTGCCATTGAAATACTGGGCAAAAGGCTGTCGCCCCTGCTCTCTCGCCTGTTGGGACCTGATCTGCCGCCAGACGCCCTGGAACCGGTGCTGCTGAACCTGAGCGCCAACTTGCTGGGCCTGGGCAACGCGGCCACGCCCATGGGCGTCGAAGCGGCACGGCGTATGAGCCAGGGCAGCGGCCGGGCCAGCAACGCCCTGTGCCTGTTTTTGGTCATCAATTCTTCCTCGGTGCAGTTGCTGCCCACGACGGTGATCGCGCTGCGGGCGGCGGAGGGCTCGGCGGATCCAGGCTGTATCACGCTGCCCGCCCTGGCGGCCACCGCAATTTCCACCGCTGTAGGCATCGCGGCCTGCAAAATCGCGGAGGCGCGGCCATGGGACTGATCCTGCCGCTGTTCCTGCTGCTGTGCCTGGCTGTTGGCGCTTTGCGCCGCGTGCCGGTGTACGATGTATTTCTGGAAGGAGCGAAGGAAGGGCTGAAAACCGCCTGGCGCATCCTGCCCGCTCTGACGGCCATGCTGTGCGCCATCCGGGCTTTCTCCGCCTGCGGGCTGCTTAACGCCCTGTGCAGCTTGCTTTCTCCCGCCGCCGCCCTGTTCCGGCTGCCCAAAGAAACGCTGCCCCTGATGCTGCTTAGGCCCATCAGCGGCTCCGCCTCCCTGGCGATGCTCAAAAGCATCCTGCACGCCTGCGGCCCGGATAGCCGCGCGGGCCTGGTCGCCAGCGTGATGATGGGCAGCAGCGAAACTGTGTTTTACACCTGCGGAGTCTACCTCTCTGCCGCCAAAGTGAAAAAATCCCGCCACACTGTCCCCTGTGCGCTGTTGGCCTGGATGGCGGGCAGTATCGCGGCGGGGTGGATTGTGGGGGGATAGTTGTGAGTTTAATGAGCACTTATAGTTAGTAACAAGGGCACGCTGGGGCTATCCTCCGGTTGTCCCATTAAAGCATGCGTTTCACTGTCAGGCAGAACCGGGTCCAGGGGGACGCGGCGTCCCGCAGACGCAGATAGACTTTCAGGAAGGGAGCCGCCGGCGCGGGATGGTTGCCGTACACCTGCGCCCCGTAGGCTTCAGCCAGGGGCAGGATGGAGGGCATTTGCTCCTCGCGCAGGATTCTTTCCGCCCGGCTGGCGAAGTCCCGCAGGGTTTCTTCTTTGCGCCGGGTCAAACCGCGTTTGGATAGCAAGGCGCACACGGCGGAGAACAGCACGGCTGCCGCCTGTTCCGGTTTCCGTTTGGCCCGCCTCACCGGCTCTGTGGTCCGGCAGCGCCAAACCAGCAGCAAAATCAGCAGGAGCAGCAGCAAAAGCCACCAGGGGAAGGACGGCGGGTCCTTTTCGTTTTCAGGCGGCGGAGATGCCGGGTCCGGGGTGGGTTCCTGCGTGGCGGCGGGCGGCGGGGTGGGCGTTGGCTCCGATCCGTTTTCGGCTGGATCTGGGGTTGGCGTAGGTTCCTGCTCCGGAGGTTCCGGGCTTGGGGTGGGGGTAGGCTCCGGCGAAGGAGAAGGAGAGGGCGTCGGCGCGCTGTTGGGAGGCAGCTGATCGTCGCTTTCGCCGCTCCGCTCGTTGTCGCTGCGGGGCGTTGAATCGAAATCCAGCCAGCCGAAGCCGTTTAAGTATACTTCGGTCCAGGCGTGAGCGTTCTCCCCGGTCACGTGGGCCACGCCGTTTTCATCCGGGATGGCCAGGTAACCCGTCACGTACCGGGCGGGAAGGCCCGCGATGCGGCACAGCATGGTCATGGCCGTGGCAAAATAGGTGCAGTAGCCCTGTTTTTCCCCGATCAGGAACCAGGCCAGGAAGTCCACCCCATCCGGGGGCACCTTTGTGCTCAGGGTATACGCGTAATTCGCCCGCAGGTATTTTTGAATGCCCATGGCTTTTTCATAGGGCGTTGTGCATCCAGCAGTGGCCCTGGCTGCGATATCATAGATTTCCTGCTGGATATGGCGGGGAATGGCGGTATACTGGGCAGCTGCTTCCGCATACCGCGGATCCTCCAGATCCGCACAGGCGCGGACCAGCGCTTCCGTCGCCTTGCTGCCGGGAACAAAGGGCATGTAAGTGACGGTATATTCATCTCCGGGGGCCAGATTCCGGGTCAAAAACAGTTCTCCCGCCGTGTTGTAATACAGCACCATCCGCTCGCCTTCCAGCTGCACGGTGCGGGTGCGGCCCGGAGCGAAAAGGGTGGTGGTGCCGTTATTCAGGATGTGCACTTTCAGGGTTTTGGATTCCACGCCGCCGTCCCCGGCCAAGGGCCGGTTCAGATCGAATACTTCCGCTTTGAGGGATTGGAAGCGGGGCGACGCGCTCAGATACCGCCGCACGGACAGAGAATCAAACCAGCTGAGGCCGGTATAATCGTCATAGGTTTTGGCCCGCATGAGCACGGTACGGTCCGTCCATACCTCCATTACGCTGTGATCTTCCGGCTCAGCGGGGCCGCCCAGGCGTTCCTCAAGGGGAAGATAGCCTTCCGACGCCAGGGTAAAGGAATCGCGGTATTCGTTGAACAGCAGATAGTCCTCCACGAATTGGCGGACATGCTCCGCCGCTTCCTTCAGCGGTTCAAAAGTCACCGCGTGCCGGGGCATGATCAGGAAAGCCAGCAGCGGCAGCAGCACCGCTACCGGCAGCAGGCTCATCCGCCTGCCCTGTTTTCCCGCCATCAGGATTAAAATGCCGGCGGCGGCCGGCAAGGCGCAGAGCAGCGACTGTTCCTGCACATTGACCAGAAACGCCAGGGCAATCACCGTGACCACGGTGAATACCGCCAGGGGCAGCGTACGGTCCCATGCCAGGGAGGCGCCCAGCAGGGAAAACATCAGGCACACGGCCCACCGCGCCGTATCGGCATAAGGCGATACAGCGTCCGGGATGCCCTGGAAGGACAGGAAGGCCGCTTTTCCCAGCTGGATCAGGGTAAACATAGGCCCGCCGCCCAGGGTGGCCCATATCCCCAACACCGCCAAAATGGCCAGCGGCAGGACCCATTTTCGTTTGACGGGCACGGAAAACAAAGTATGAAAGCCCAGGGAAAACACAGCGCACAGCAGCGCGGCGGGCCACAGCGCGTGAGTTGGCATCAGCGAATGGATCAGCGTCAGGCTCATGCCCACGCTGAGCAGATAGGAGGTCAAATATCCCATCACAACCGCCCAGGGGCCGCTTTTATGCAGGCGTGACATAGCATACCTCCACCAAATGATGCTGCAGCCGGGTCACATAGGGCTGGTATTCTTTCGCGTCCGGCGTATAGGTGACCAGATAAAGCCGGGCGCTGGGACCCATGCGGCGAATGTGCGTGATGCCTTCCACGATCTGGGCGTCCAGGCGGGTGGTGATGATCACCGTGGCGCCGGTGCGGCGCATGCGGCGCAGCTCCAGATCCAGCACCCGGGCAAAGACTTCGCCGCTGCCAAAGGACTGGCAGGCCAGCATTTCCTGCAGCAGGTTCAGGCTGGCCGCGTTATCGGATGAAAACTCGTTAGCCCTGCTTCCGTAGATGGGCAGGCGTACGGGACTGCCGTCCGCCATCTGCATGCGCGCCACAGATACCGCCGTTTCGCACAGGGCGTCCTGCAGGCATTCCTTCCCGTCGGTCAGGTGCCCGCCGCCCAGGGGGGTGTCGCAGTCCAGCAGGATCAGGGTATCCGGCGGGGCGGGCACTTCAAACCGGCGCACCAGCAATTCCCGTTTCCGGGAACTCAGCTTCCAGTGGATGCGCTTCATGGCGTCGCCGGGCTGATAGGCGCGCACGTCCTCCGGCGCGTTGTAATCTTCCTGGGTTCGGGCCAGGGGCATGCTGCCGTCGTCGCCGATGGTGATTCGGGGCTTGTCGATATCGAAGGGACGGGGCAGCACAGTGAGCGCGCCATCCATCTCCCGGATTTTCAGGCGCATACGAAACAGGCCGAAAACATCCTGGATCTCCAGGGCTTTCAGCCCAGCCGGATACTGACCCACATGGCGGGCATTCAGGGGCACCTGCCGCTCGTGGGTGCGGAAAGGCGACGGCGGGAACACGCAGCCCCCCGTCTCTCCGTTATAGGAAAAAACACCTTTCGGCGGCGCGACCGGCAAGGGGCACCGATGGCCCGCCTGTAAAATGAGATGGGCCTCATCGCCCCTGGCAACGGAAGCCGAGGAAAGGGCCTGACGGCAAAAGGCCGTGCGCCGCGCCCAAAAGCAGCTGACAAAGCTGTACAGCGCCAGCGCACACAGCAAAAGTCCGATATACAGATACAGTGCGTTGCCCAAAGACAGGGCGCAGACCATGCTGGTGACCAGGGCGGCGGCCACCATGAAACCCCGGCGCGTCATACGCGGCCCGTGGGCACCGGCACAGTTTCCAGCAACTGGGCCAGCAACTGCTGGGATGATACGCCCTTCATGCGGGCTTCCGGCGTCAGGATCAGCCGGTGGGACAGCACGGGCAGCGCCATATGCCGGATATCGTCCGGCAGCACGTAATCCCGGCTGCTGAGCAGAGCGCAGGCCTGTGCCGCCCGCAGCAGGGCGATGGAGCCCCGGGGGGACGCCCCCAGCTGCAAAGCGGGATGAGTGCGGGTCATGGCGACGATGGTGGCCACATAATTCCGGGCTTCCCGGCTGGCGTATACCGTGCCCAACTGCTCCTGCATGGCCAGGATCTCATCCGTGCCACATACAGGCGTTAGAGTATCCATGGGCGTGACCTGGCCGGAATAGCGCTCCAGCACGTCCATTTCTTCCTCAATGGAGGGATAACCCACAGAGATTTTCAGGAAAAACCGGTCCATCTGCGCTTCCGGCAGGGGATAGGTGCCCACGAAATCCACCGGGTTCTGGGTGGCCATCACCATAAAAGGCCGGGGCAGCTTGTAGGTCACGCCGTCCACCGTCACCTGGCCCTCTTCCATGACTTCCAAAAGGGAGGATTGGGTCTTGGGCGAAGTGCGGTTGATTTCATCCGCCAGCACGATCTGGCTCATGACGGCGCCGGGTTTGAATTCCATTTCCCCGGTCTGCATATTGACCATGGTAAAGCCCGTCACGTCGGAGGGCGTTACGTCGGGCGTAAACTGGATGCGCTTGAAGCTGCACTGGAGCGACCGCGCAAGGGCCGCCGCCATGGTGGTTTTGCCAACGCCCGGCACATCCTCGATCAGTACATGGCCCCGGCAGATCAGCGCGATCAGAAGCAATTCGATAGCTTCATCCTTGCCGACAATCACCTGGCGGATATTCTGCTGCAGGGCATAAGCTAAAGGGCGGGTCTGCGCCGGGGCGGGATTGGACTGCATATAAGGGGTTCTCCTTTCGGATGGAAGAATGATCCGCGTTTGCCGCTTGAAGAATGAGTTGCCCTCATTCCATTGGTAGTATACCAAAAAAACGGTCGAAATGCAACAAAACTTGCAACAACCGCGTAACCAATTTGCAACAATTTACAAATCATCGTACCGTTCCAGCTTTTACCCACTTTTTTGCGGCTGCATATGGACAGGCGCTTGCAAAGAAGCTGTTGCAGTCACAATGGAAAATCAGACGCGGTTTCTTCTCCATGAAAGCCATCTCCTTTGCTCTGTTCAATGATATTATACTGAAAATATAAATTGCG
Source organism: Clostridia bacterium (assembly GCA_017530275.1). Next base: position 14,625 of record JAFXMP010000344.1, read on the forward strand.
ATCAATATATTTTCTGCCGCCTTGTTTCCGCTTGGTTTTTGATGATATAATGATGAGGAAATCAGCCGCCGGCTGATTATCCGTCCTGCTGCAATATCAGCATGGTTGCCTCGGCCGTTTCAGCAAATGTGAAATGTTTCATTAGGTATGCATGGAAGGGGATATTTTTATTCGGACGGAGACGACGGATCACGGGATCACCACGCGATATGAAAGCGTGATCGGTTTCGGAACATGCCGGATCGCTGAAGATGAGCAGGAAATTAAGCATGGGCTCAAGGTGCTGACAGAGCATTACGGTTATCGTGATTATTCCCTTGATCGGCGCCGGGCTCCGGAGTATCTGTGGCGTAAAGGCGGAGACAATCGAAGACCCAATGACAAAGAAAATGCGGCAGCTTGACAAGCTGGTTGACGAACTGGCGAAGGGCAAGCCGCTCGAAAAGGTGATAAGATGATTGAAACAGCAAAAGAAGGACCCATGGAAAAAGATTTGCATTCCCGGCGGGGCAATCCCCTTTCGCCCCAAGGAAGAACAGACAATATGTTTCCAGACCCGCACATCAAAATTTTTATCAACCCGGATACGGGAAAAGAAAACATGTACGTGTACGTGGGCCACGACGAGGGAAAAGGCCAATTCGTCATGCGGGACTGGTATGTGCTGTTCAGCGAAGACCTGGTTCACTGGCAGTGCAAAAAATCCCTGGATCGGAAGGATACCTATCTGCCGCTGGATTCCACCGATTGCTGGGCCTGCGACGCCGTCCAAAGCCCCTGGGACGGGAAGTATTATCTCTATTATTCCCACGGCGGGGAATCCACCGGCGTGGCGGTCAGCGACCGGCCAGACGGACCTTTCGTCGACGCACGGAACAAAACGCCTCTGCTGCCCAAAGGCATCACGCCCACCAATTCCTATGACCCCGACGTGATCCTGCCGGACAAAGAGGATCCCCGGGCCTGGATCGTGTTTGGAAGCGACTGGACAGATCACTATTGGGCCATGCAGCTCAAGGAGAATATGATCGAGGTGGTTCCCGGCAGCGCCAGGAAAGTGCCGGTATATCCCGACGAAAATACGAAGGAAGAATTGCTGGGGCCCCTGCGCTCTGATCAGGCGGAGGTGTTTCGCTATGGCGATACCTGGTATCTGTACTGGGCCGGGCGCTATGCCACGTCCAATAATCGCTTAGGTCCGTACATCTTCCGGGGCAATATCGGCGCGGACATTCCCCATTATCCGGATGGCCGGGCATTTATCGATCACGGGTCCTTTGTGGAATGGAACGGCCAGTGGTTCTACGCGGTGAGCTGCGGGGTGGAAAGCTGGTCTTTCCGGCAGACGTGGCTTTTGTATCTGCATGTATGCGACGACGGCACGCTGATGTTCGACGAGGAAATCCGGGAATACGGCGTGGGCCAGTACGACGCCGCCTGGGACAAAATCCAGGCGGAATGGTATATGGAAGGGCCGTCTGTCCGCAAGGTCGAACTCAAGCAGGATGGAAGGCATAAGGGGTTCGCCATCGCCGAGGAAAAAGGAACGCATACCGTCCGGTATCCGCACGTGTACAACATGAAGGACCATATGCGCATGACCTTCTGCTTGCAAGGGGAAAAAGGCGCAGGCATCGAAGTGCTGGTGGATGGAAAAGAAAGCGGCATTCTGCGGCTGGACCAGGATCAGCCCACGCTGACTGAGATCGGGATTCCGCTGACCAACAACGCAGGGGAACACGAAATAATGCTGCGCATGACAGGATCGGTACTGATCGACTGGTTCAGATTGACGGTATGACGGAGAATACCGCAAATCCGAAAAGAAGCAAGGAACGATTACAGTGTCAAATCAAGAGAAAAACCTACTGGAAAGGAAACCAATGAACCTGACGATTATCCGCAGCAACCGAAAGACAATTTCCATGCGCATCACCGGCCCGGACAGTGTGGAGGTTCGGGCGCCCCGGAGAATGCCGCAATCACAAATCGATGATTTTATTGAACGGCATCAGGCATGGATAGCGAAGCACATCGCCCGTATTCCTCAGCCTGATCCCCCATTTACAGAAGAAGAGATTCGTGCCTTGGCTGACCAAGCCCTACAAGTTATCCCTGACCGGGTGCGCCGCTATGCCGCTTTGATCGGCGTCGGGTATGGCCGCATCACCATCCGAAACCAGAAAAGCAAATGGGGGAGCTGCTCTGCCAAAGGCAACCTGAATTTTAATTGTCTGCTGATGCTGTGTCCGCCCGAGGCGCTGGATTATGTGGTGATCCATGAATTGTGTCACAGGAAAGAAATGAATCATTCCCCCAAGTTCTGGGCGGAGGTGGAAAAGTATGCACCGGACTACAAGACACAGCGTAAGTGGCTGAAAGATGAGGGAAGTAAGCTGATCGCAAGGTTATAATACATGCCCGTAATGAAAAAGATAAGTCCGATGATAAACCGATTCAGACCGGAGAACAGGGAAAACCGCTGCGGGGGCTTTGATCATGTACATAAAGGACTGCATCGTATTTCCATTTTCATGAATCAACAGCCAAATCAATCACCGCGCTCTCTGCGGCGGTTGTTTATCCTTCAGTTTTTCCGAATAGAAACAGCAGCCGTCCCGCCCGTGATCCTTGACATAATACAGCGCGATATCCGCCTGACGGAACATCTCCGCCGGGTCTTCACCATTCGGGCAATACGACACGCCCGCGCTAAGCGTGATAGACGGAAGGCCGTCTTCTTCACGCTGCAAATCCTCATTGATCTTGACCACCTTGCGCGTGATCAGTTCATTGGGATTCCCGGTCGTATGCACCATAAATACAACAAACTCATCTCCTCCGATCCGGCAAATATAATCGTCCGAACGGAAATTCTTTTTCATCACAGCGGCAATTTTTTTAAGCACCTTATCCCCGATTTCATGGCCGAAATGATCGTTGATGCTTTTGAATTGATCAGCATCAAACAGCAGCATGGCTGTTGTGCGCATTTCCAGGCTGGTTTTGATGAGATCGAACCCAGCCCGGTTATATGCCCCGGTCAGTTCATCATGGGAAGCCTTGAAGCTGAGGTTTGCGATGCTCTTTTTGTACGTGTTATACATCACGTTATAGGTTCCGGCCAGATAACGGAATTCAGAAGCCCCGATGATCGGTATTTTCTGGTCTTTCTTGATGTGGTCTACCGCGCTCAGTACCGGATTGACGCCAAGATGCGTGGTCACCCACATCATCGCGATCATTGCCGCGGACTGGATAAAGATGAGCGCCACCATCCAAATCAGATCACGATTCGTTTGGTCCTCGGTCTTCTGCTGGGCGCCATGCGTTCCGGATTTCAACGCCTTTATGCATTCTGCCATGTTGTTTCGTATCTGGGTTTTTTGTTCGGAATACACTTTATCATGAACCATGCGCTGTGCAAGGAGGATCTTTTCTTCCGGTGCCAGAGCGCTGTCCGCTTCCGTCAGCGTCACATTCTTTAGCGCTTTCGGCATATCGGCATCGCCCTGGGCTTCCATCATCAGCCGCATGGCGTAGTACTCGCGATTCATGAGCGACAGGGATTCCGCCATGCCTTCTTTCAGCTTTGTCAATGCGGGCGAATCCGGCATCGCTTCCTCCATGACGGAGATCGCGTGCTCACGGCGGCGCGTCACGTCCGCTTCCGTGAAATAGTTCTCCATGTGCGTCCGGTCTCCCAATACCGTATAGCACTGCGCTTCCTCGGTGAGATAATCCGAAGCCTGCATCAGCTCGTCCGCCGCTTCTTCCATTTGAATGAAATCATCCGTCGAGGCTTCCATGTTCCTGAAGCTGCGGAACGTGCGGAAAGCCATAAACAGCAGCACCGCGGTAATGACCAGCGATACGATCATCATGATTATGGACGTGGTTTTCAGCGATACGCCCTTTTCTGCTGCCACGTCTTGGGTTTGCATTTCCTTCTCCTCCAATGTGCATCATGTTTCTTACCGGACATTCATGAGAATCTTTCTCGAAAATTCTTCAGCGGGCAGCGGACGGGAGAAATAATATCCCTGTACGCGCAGTCTTTTTACGGGGATTGCGTCTTATCTCTGGTTTGGAGCATACGGCCAAGCGTTTCATAGCCAATCGTAGAAAGAAACTGGTTGGAAGAAATAATGATGATGCCGTTTCCAATCATGGGCGGGACAAGCGCACATAACATATATGCAACGGCTCTGCCTATCTTCTTCGGCGAGCGAAAAGCTGCTCTCGCAAAAACGCCCAATGCGGCGATTAAGGATATCAAAATACAAAAAAAGGCAATTCTCATATTCACATCTCCATGCAGGTCATGTACCGGATCATTATATCACAAGCTCGTGCAAATTTCCAGGCTGCAAAATCAAAAAGCGCTGAATTCTCTCCGGCCAGAAGCGCCGACTGATCCTTATACTTCAACAGCGCCTCCAAGAACTGATCATGTATGCGGAAAACGCATCTATTATGGATTATTGACCCCAAATCTCCTATTTTACATGTAAGGCAATGCAATGTAAGGGGAAAGCCGGAAATAGCTATATTGACAAAGCAAGTTGTAATAGCTTATAATTTCTTTGAAAAAGATCCGAATTTGTTTTTGTGAGTTATAATAATCCTTGACAAATTTCTTTCCATCCCCAATATGAAATCGCTCAGGAGGAGAATGCCATGAAAAGCATAGGTATATTCAAAAGATTGTTGACGACGATGAATATTCAAGACAATGCCGCCAAGCGGATTGAAACATATTTATCTGCAAACAAGGAGTAACACCATGAATGAAAACATTTACAAACGAAATGAACTGCTGGCGCAGAAAGTAATCAAAGGTCTTCAATCTCGAAACATGACCGGGTACTACGCTGCGTCTAAAGAAGAAGCGATGAATCTGGCCCTGTCGCTGATCCCTGAAGAAAGCACCGTTACCATGGGCGGGGGCATGAGCGTCCATGAAATCGGCCTGGTAGACGCGCTGAAAAACGGCAGGTACAATTTCATTGATCGGGACGCTTGCGAAGACAAACGGACGGCCATGCTGCTGGCCTACGACGCGGACGTGTTTCTGTCCAGCGCCAACGCCATCACGGAAGACGGGGTCATGATCAATATCGACGGAAACTCCAACCGCGTGTCCGCTATTGCCCAGGGTCCGAAAAAGGTGATCTTCATCGTGGGCATGAATAAAGTCTGCAACGATGTGGACGGGGCCATGAAACGGGCCAGAAACGTGGCCGCGCCAATCAACGCCCAGCGTTTCGGTTTGTCTACCCCCTGTGCCAAGACCGGCGCATGTATGGACTGCAAATCCCCTGATACCATATGCTGCCAGTTTTTGATGACACGGTATTCCCGGCACAAGGACAGGATTCATGTGATCCTGGTCAACGATTCCTTGGGATTCTGATAATCCCATAAAGGGAGTTAGGGAGGAGGATTTCAATGGAATTTGAGGGAAAACATTCCGTCATTACCCCGGAAGGCGTTTTCATCATCGGCACCTATGATGAAAACGGGGCGCCCAACGCCATGAACGCGGCTTGGGGCATGCAAAGCGATATGGGCGAAATCACCCTGATGCTGGGCAAGCATAAAACCACGGAGAATTTTGAAAAGACCGGCGCTTTTACCGTGGCTTTCGGCACGGCAGACACGGTGCTGATCTCGGACTACTTTGGCGTGGAAACCGGCAAGAAGGTCAACAAGATCGAAAAGGCGGGCTGCCACGTTCACAAGAGCGCCCATGTCAACGCGCCGATCATTGAGGAATACCCGCTGACGCTGGAATGCAAGGTCAAGTCATGGGATGTGAAGACCGGCTATCTGATTGGCGAAATCGTGGCGTCCCAGGCAGACGAATCCATCCTGACGGATGGAAAAGTTGACCTGGGCAAACTCCGCCCGATCATTTTTGATCCGTCCTTCAATGCCTACCGTGTCGTTGGAGAAATCGTCGGGAAAGCATTCAGTGACGGATTGAAGCTGAAGTAACTGAACGGGCATCCCTGCTCAAATCCATACCCGCCTTGTGACCATCAATCCTTCCCGACAGACGGGATGCCTTGACGTTCTCAGGGCGGGGTTTTTGATTTTGAGGTTATACTTGATTTTGATGTTTAGAGTGTGTTTCTAAACTCATAATGTGCTAACAAAAGCGAAAAAAGATGCAAAAACCAAAAGGATTATTGCCGATAGCGTCGAATAAAGCAGTGAGAGGTGAAGCAAATGATTCGACGCTACGAGGTCACAGATGAGGA
>JAFXMP010000345.1 GCA_017530275.1 Clostridia bacterium
CCTTTGATATTTATTTCCATTTCAGCCAGACCAGCCGGGAAACCTTTACCGACAAGGTACTGCGCCTTATTCAATCCGATGTTGTAACCTCATAAAAATAATTTACTTTTTTCTCTATCCTTATTGACAAAACCCGAAAGGTACGATCCTCGTCGAGTGCGGAAACCTTCTGAGAAGCAAGGGATACCGCATCAAGGTTTTCAACACCATCAATTTTAAGAAGTCCATGCATTATAATCCCCTGGCTTATGTGCATAGTGAAAAAGACATCCTGAAGCTGGTGAACGTGCTGATTACCAACACCAAAGGCGAAGGAAATGCCGGTGACCCGTTCTGGACGAAAGCGGAGACGCTGCTCTACACAGCATTGATTTCCTACATCTGCACCCGTGGACCGAAGGAGGAAAGATGCTTCGGCACGCTGGTCAGTATGATCAACGCCATGGAAGTCCGCGAGGATGATGAGGATTTCAAAAATAAAGTAGATGAGATGTTCGACGAACTGGAAAAAGCCGAGCCCCAGCACTTTGCTGTACGCCAATACCGCAAGTTTAAGCTCGCGGCCGGTGTGACATAATGTACACGACATCTTACTCATGAGATAATGAAGGAGATGATCAAATCACGAAAGGAGCCTGAATCCCTTGAAATCTCCCACTATCACTGCCTTGTACGAGCGTCTGAGCCGGGACGACGAATTACAGGGCGAATCGAACTCTATCACGAATCAGAAGAGGCTATTGGAGGAATACGCCCGTAACCATGGCCTGACGAACACGGTTCACTTCACCGACGACGGCATATCCGGCACCCGATTTGACCGTCCCGGCTTCATGGCGATGATGGCCGACGTGGAAACCGGACTGATCCATACGATCTGCATGAAGGATATGAGCCGTTTGGGGCGCGATTATCTCCGGGTCGGTGAAATCATGGAGAAACTGCGCAAACGGTGCGTCCGTCTCATCGCCATCAATGACGGCGTGGACAGCTTCAACGGCGACGATGATTTCACCCCCTTCCGCAATATCATGAACGAATATTATGCGCGCGATACAAGCAAGAAAATTCGTTCCACCTTCGCGGCAAAGGGACGTTCCGGGAAGCACGTCGCCAGCACGACGCCTTACGGGTATCTGAAAGACCCGCTCGATCATAACCAGTGGGTGATCGACGAAGAAGCGGCCCAGGTGGTGAGGCGCATCTATCAAATGACTATTGACGGGTACGGCCCCTATCAGATTTCGCAGATACTTGCCAGGGAGAAGGTGGAGATTCCCGCCATCCATATGGCGAGGCATGACGCGGGTTTATGGCAGGGACGGGTAGACACCATCAAAGACCCCTGCGCGTGGGGTTCGTCCACCATTGTCGGCATCCTGACCAAGCGGGAATACTTGGGCGAGACGGTGAATTTCAAAACCCGCAAGCATTTCAAGGACAAGAAAAGCCACTATGTTTCCATGGATCAGTGGACGGTATTTGAGGGAACCCAAGAACCGATCATCGACCAGGAAACCTTCGATACTGTCCAGCGCATCCGCACCCAGGTGCGCCGCTATCCCAACGGCTGGGGGCCTGCCCATCCCCTCACCGGCCTGCTGATTTGCTCCGGCTGCGGCAAACGGCTGTATGAGCATCGGAACTATAACGGGTCCAAGAAATCCATGTTCTGCTGCGGGGAATATGGCAAATATCCCATCGGCACGAAATGCGAAAGCGCCCATCGAATTTTTGCTGATACCGTGATGAAGCTGCTGTCTGAAATGCTGCGGGCCTGCGCCGAGTATGTTCACATTGATCGGGAGCAGTTCATGCAGAAAATCCAGCAGGAAGAAGAAGCTCTTTATTCCGAAGAACAGGCCCGTTACGCCGAGCGCATCCGGGCGGCCCAGGCCAGGGTCAGTGAACTGGAAAAGCTGATCTGCCGCATCTATGAGGATCACATTCTCGATAAGATTCCCACGGAACGGTATGAAGCGCTGGACAGCCAGTATTCCCAGGAATTGAAGCGGCTGAAGGATGAAATCTCGTCCTGTGAAGCCGCCATTGCGGAACACGCAAAGAAGCGCGGTTCTGCCGGAAAGTTTGCCGATCTGTTTGACAATTATCAGACCTTCGACAATCTGACTTCCGCTATCGTTCATCAATTCGTGGACAAAATCGTGGTGCATGAACGGGAAGTCAAGGGCAGCCAGACCAGCCCGCAGCAGATCGACATTTACTTCAACTTTGTCGGGAATTTCGTCCCGCCGAATTTCGGAGAAGCGCCGCTTACCCTCGAGCAGGAAGCAGAACAGAAAGCGCAGGAAGAACGCCGTGCCAAGTTCAGACAGAATTATCAAAAGCGGAAAGCCAATGGCTCCCAGCAGATTTACGAGGAACGCTATAAGGAAAAACACAGGGCGAAGGTTATGGCAAAGAAGGACGAATGCCGTGCGGAAGCCATCGCCAACGGCGTTTATACCCCGGTTCAGCCCATTCTTCAACCTCAGAAAGGAGTGGCGGCATTATGACACACGAAACGTTGCCCGCTGTGATTCACGATGACATAAACGGCCTGACCTACATCCTCCATGGCGATTACTACTTCCCCCTGATCGTAATGCCCCAGGATGATCGGCCTATCGGAAAGTATGGCCGGATGCGGAAAAAGTATTTGGAGGAACATCGGCCTGTCCTTTACAATTTGTTGGTCGCCACGGAAAAACTCCGCGATCATCTGGTCGAAGTGAATGAGTGCTGCACCCGGACGAAAGAACGGCTTGTCAAAGAAACGGCGAAATTGCAAGGCGTGACGGAAGAATTGAAAGCCAGGGATCAGCTTGCATGGGTCGGGAGAATGAATAACATTGACAGCAGCGTGGAAGAATTTATCCTCTCAGAGTATGTTTACTGTTAATCACATGCCCCCTATAATCAAAATCTTTTGGAGATAACCAAGACTTTTTTTCAGAATAGTACACTTCCTTCTGGATTTTGTGTTATATTGTTTATGCAAGGCGTTGATCCAGGATAAAAAAATAGGAGGGAGAACTATATGGCATACAAATTTACAGATGAAACAGCCGCGGAAGCAGTGTTGGATGATATTAAAGATAATAAGTATCCGTCAAATACTGCATATAGTCTGTTGAATCAAATTATAAATGATCTTCCGGGCACATGGGTCGCTCAACAAGCGCAAAAAGTCAAAGACGAAAAATTCTAAAAAGGAATCAGATAACCGATATTCCTAACGCCTTGCAATGCCCCTACTTCATGATAAGAAGGGGCATTTTCTTTGATCAGCGAGTTGCTGTTTCGTAATAAAAATTGAAAAGTATTTCAACCATCATTTTCCATATTCATTACATATCAACAAGAAAACATAAAGAATAATAATAATCTGACAAGTAGTGCAAAGGGCACCGATCCGTCGGTGCCTTTTGCATTGCCTGTTGGCGGCAATAGGAAGAAGGTGAATTGAATATGAGTACCCAAATGGACAAGCTGCTGGCGCAACAAGCCAAGGCACAGCAGAAGCTGCATAAGGCCGAGATGGACGATAAGAAGATCAAGAAGCAGATTGCTGATCTTCAGCGAAACGAGCGTACCCACCGGCTCTGCACCCGTGGCGCTTATCTGGAAAAGCTACTGGTCGAACCTGAACTGTTCACGGACGAGGATGTATTTGCTTTCCTGGACTACGCTTTGAACACGCCCTATGCGAAAACCCGGCTCAATTCCATCCTGGAAGCGAAGCGGAAGAAAGCCGCGGAAAAGCAGGCTGCCGAAGTTGCCAAGGCCGAGGAAAAGGTCGCCGGAAACCCGATTGAGTAACCACCCGAGTTTTACGAGGGTGCGCAATTATACGCACAGTCCCCGTGCGAATTGCGCTCTCCGAGGGGCCCTGCGGGCAGCTCGATGGCATTGGCGCTTCGCCCAATCGCCATCCACAGGGGCAAGCCCCTGCGCCGATTCC
>JAFXMP010000346.1 GCA_017530275.1 Clostridia bacterium
TGCCGATCATAGCGCTCTTGCAGCCATATTTGTTCAGCGCCGCCAGAAAATTGCCCGGAGCCCCGCCTGGATTGGCGGAAAGAACGGGATAGCCCGCTTCGTTAACGGAATGAGGCGCAAAGTCAATCAGCAGTTCGCCCAAAGCCACGACATCATACATGAAATTATCTCCTTTATTCTTTCGTTGTGCCGCCATAGGCATATTGGACCGGCAGGCAAATCAAAGAGGGAACATTGGACAAGTGCTTGGACAGTACGGTGCTCACGCAGGCTTCAGCAATTTCCTGAACGGGCTGAACGATGGTGGACACGATCGGTTCCTGATCGCCGAACATGCGGATGCCGTCAAACCCGATCACCTGCACGTCCTCCGGGACACGGATATTCATACTGCGAAGCAGCCGAATGACCTCCCAGGCCAAGGAATCCGTACCGATGAACAGGCCGTCAAAGGCAAATTTGCCCTCCTTAAGGTGAGAACGGAGAAAAGTCTCAATTTCCGAAAAAGGCTGGCCGTCTTCCAGCGCCATGATCTCAAAAGGCATGCCAAGCTCCACGCAGGCGCTGACAAAGCCGTCCTTGCGCTTGCTGGGTTCGTTGGTCAGGGAAGAAGCGACCCGCATAAAAGCGACGTTTGTGCAGCCGAATTCTTTCAGCTTATGGGCGGCCAGCCATCCTCCGCCAAAGTTATCCGACGCTATGCAGGGGACGGAGGTGGAAAAGAACCGGTCGATGGTGACGAAGGGTACGTCGGCGGGAATGGTCAGGTTGGGATTATAGGTCAGCGCGATGATGCCATCCACCTGATTTTGACGTGCCATTTGAATATACTCGATCTCCCGGTTCGTATCATATTCCGAAAAGCAGAGCAGCATTTTGCAATTCCGTTTTTCCAGCGCTCTGTTGACGTGGTGAACCAGCAGCGCGAAATAAGGGTTGATGGTATTGGGAATGATGAACGCAATGGTGTTGGTGCTGCCCGTTCTGAGCGTGCGCCCGCTGCTGTTATACTGGTAGCCAATCTTCCGGATGGCTTCTTCTACTTTTATTCTGAATTCCTCGCCTACCTGCTGACCGTTGACCACCCGGGAAACAGTGCCCAGGGCAACCCCGGCTTCCCGCGCTACGTCCGCCATGGTCGGCGCGTTTTTCTCTTTCTGCAAGAATCTTCATCCTTTCTGATTTCATGAAATTATAATACCATTTTCATGATGAATGGTCAAGCGTTATTTTCGGACATAAAAAAAGATGGATATTATGTGAAAAAATAGCACAGAAAGGGAAAAACATATTGACAAAATGAAATTGCTATGTTATTATTTAGAAAATTCATGAAACGAATCATGAATTAGTACGTGAAAACACAATGAAGGAGGAATGGCTATGACTTCATCAGCCGCCCGATCCAGGAAAGTGCATCGCAAAAGCCTGGGTCGGCGCATCGCGGACAACTGGCAGCCGTATGTCCTGCTGCTGATCCCAGTGGTCATCACCATCGTGTACAAGTACGGGCCCATGTACGGTATCCAGATTGCCTTCCGTAACTACAATCCGGGCCTGGGCATCACGGCCAGCCCCTGGGTGGGCTGGAAGTGGTTTGAGCGCTTCTTCAAAGCGCCCACCTTCGACCGGATGCTGTGGAACACAGTGAAGCTGAGCTTCTACGGCCTGGTGTGGAGCTTCCCGGTGCCCATCATCATGAGCCTTGCGCTGAACCAGCTGCGCTTCAAAAAGCTCAAGCGCACGGTGCAGACCGTGATCTACGCGCCGCACTTCATTTCCACCATGGTCATCTGCGGTATGCTGCGCATCTTCCTTTCTCCCTCCGGCGGCCTGATCAACCTGATCGCCGGCACCAAGATCGACTTCCTGACGGAAGCGGGCGCGTTCCGCACCATCTACGTGGCCAGCGGCATCTGGCAGGAAGCGGGCTGGGGCACCATCATTTACCTGGCCACTCTGTCGAGCGTGGACGCTTCCCTGTATGAAGCGGCGAAGGTGGACGGCGCTTCCGTCTTCCAGCGCATCCTGCACATTGATATTCCCTGTCTGCTGCCCATGATCATTCTGCAGCTGATCATGAGCGTTTCCGGCCTCATGAGCGTCGGCTTTGAAAAGGCTTACCTGCTCCAGACCGACCTGAACCGCGCCACCAGCGATATTATCGCCATCTATGTGTATGAGCAGGGCATCGTCAGCGCCAAGTACGAACTTGGTACCGCCGTGGGCCTGTTCAATACGGCCATCAATATCGTGCTGCTGCTGATCGTAAACCGGATCGCCAAGAAATTCGGCGATGTCAATTTCGTGTGAGAAGGGAGGAGGAAAAGGTATGTCTGTTCTTTCCAAAAGAAAGCAGGGCGAATTGAGCGGCATGAGCGACCGGGCCAGCGACATCGTCCTGGTCATCATCTCCGTGATCATTCTTCTGATTGTGGCTTACCCGCTGTATTACATCCTGGTTGCTTCCTTCTCTGATCCCTACGATGTATACGCCGGAAAAACCTTCCTGCTTCCCAGCCAAGCGACGCTGGATGGCTACAAAGCTGTGTTCGCGGAGCAGAATATTGTGCGAGGCTACGGCAACTCCATCCTGTACACGGTGGTGGGCACTATTTACTCCGTGGCGCTGATCTATCTGGTGGCATATCCGCTGTCCGTGCCCGACCTGCCCTTCAAGAAAGTCATCAGCATCTTCTTCATTATTACTATGTACTTTGGCGGCGGCCTGATCCCTACCTACCTGATCGTGCAGAAAACCGGCATCATGCAGACCATCTGGGCCATGTTCCTGCCGGGCGGCGTAGCGGTCAGCAATGCCATTATCGCCAGGAATTACTTTGAAAACAGCATTCCCGGCGCGTTGAAGGAAGCTGCCAGCATCGACGGCGCGTCTCACTTCCGCATCTTCTTCTCCATGATCATTCCGCTGTCCACGCCGATTCTGTCGGTCATGGTGGTGTTCTCCATGGTGGCCTACTGGAATGACTGGTTCACCGCCCTGATCTATATGACCAATGAGCAGGCGCCCCTGCCCCTGGTGCTGCGCAATATCCTGATCAAGTCCTCTGCTTCCGCTTCCCAGGCCAGCATGATTTCCGGCGGCTATGCCGAGCTGAACAAGATGACCGAAATGATCAAATTTGCCTCCATCATTGTCGCTGCCGCCCCCATGCTGATCATCTATCCCTTCGTGCAGAAGTACTTCGAGAAGGGCCTGATGGCCGGGGCGGTGAAGGGTTAATTCATTACTTTGTTCCTTGGCATCTAAAAATGATGCTCAATATAGCAAACA
>JAFXMP010000347.1 GCA_017530275.1 Clostridia bacterium
AACCGGCCTGGTTTGGTCGATCCTCTTGCTTATTACCTGAGAAATACTTGAATTCTTGTTACGATGTAGCGCCGTATACCTGACCGGTACGTACGGTGCAATGAGAGGGGCGAGGACTATTGCCCTCCCTCTACTCTATTATAGATAATTGATCGGCAGGCGGTTCATAGGGTGATTTCCTGGCAGGCAGAAGATACAGTGGAACGCCGTTTTACACGGATAAAGCGGCCAGAACATCCGTTTCCGCCGCTGGTGACGGCCGCCGCGTCTGTATATGAGTATGAATTGTTTTTTCCTCATCTTTTCCTCCGGTAATCGTTTATTGAAAACGCCTAAGGCGCGTTTCTGTATGAAAATGGGTGGGTGGGCCATTTAACCTATTACGGTTTCTGCCCAAAGTTGCTCCCACCCAACATATCTTCTCCCACGCCTCCTGCCCGACCACATCCTTTAATGCGCAATCATGTGCCTCGTAATGGCGGCGCACTGTTCAGCGGCGGCCTGTTCAAATTCCAGATAAGACATTTCCTCGGAGTCGTCTGCCTTGTCAGAAATTGCGCGGATGATCACAAAGGGGGTGCCATTCAGACAACAGACCTGTGCGATGGCGGCCCCTTCCATTTCACAGCACATTCCTCCAAATTCGGAAATAATGGCTTCCTTTTGCGCACGGGACGCGATAAACTGATCCCCGCTGCATACGCGGCCTTCAAAGACATGGATGCCCGATGCCGCCTCCTTAACGGCTTGTACCGCGCTCTTTCGCATTTCTTCATCGGCATGAAATACAGATTGATTGCTGTACGGTATTTCTCCGCGGGCGAATCCAAGCGCAGTTACATCCATATCATGCTGCACAGCATCCGTGGATACGACGATGTCGCCGATATCTATGTCGGCGTCCAGGGAACCGGCAACGCCTGTGTTGATGACTCGGTCAACCTCAAACACACTGATCAGAATTTGCGCGCATGCGGCGGCGTTCACTTTTCCTACGCTGCACTTCACAACGACAACGTCCTTGCCGTCCAGCTTCCCTTCATGAAATTCCATCCCCCCAATGGTTTTGATGTTCACGTCGGCCAGCGCTTCTTTCAGTGAAGCAACTTCCTCATCCATCGCGCCGATGATTCCCGTTTTGACTGATTTGTTTTCGCTTGGTTCATATGACAGCAGATCAACATAGAAGTCCCAGAAGGCGTCCTCGTCTATGGAGAACAGGATGGATGCCCGGTTGACGCCCTCGGGGAACCCCTCTCCGGTTTCCATATTGTTGAGCCAGTGCTGCGGCCAGCTTACCGCCCGGCCGGAATTGATGCCCGGCGTAGCGTCCACGGTGATATACCTTTCCTGGACGTCCATCATGAGCTCAGGTTTCAGGAATACCGCCGGAACCACCACGTCCCACACATAGGCGGATTCTTCCCCACTGAAGGTTTTCTGGTTTTCCAGGATCAATTTCGTGATCTCATTCTGTTCCGATTCCGCCAGACGGTTATAAATGGACGGGGTCAAATGAATCTGATGGGCAAGGTCGTCGGGCACGACCAGCTGGCTCTTCCAGTTCGCCGCCAGGCATTGACGGATCGCTTCGGGATCATAGTACCAGTTCAGCTCCGCGGCAGGCGTAGCGTCTCCCGGACAGTCAATATCTCCGCCCATATAGATGATGCCCGCCGCGTCGTCCGCAAGGGTCGGGTCTTTCTGGAGCGCCAGGGCAATATTGGTCGCCGCGCCGACAGTCATGACGGTCACTTCACCCGGAAACTCATGCACCTTTCGCAGGATGAAATCCCAGGCCGCTTCTTCCTGAGCGGGCGTTTGGGCATAGCCGTGAAGCGGTTCTTGCCGCAGATGCAGATAGTCCTCGGAACGCTCGGTCAAATCCGTAAAATCGTTTTTCCCAAAATCCCAATAAGCGCCGCAGTAATAAGGAATGCCATACAAACGGCTTTCTTCCTGCATGTCCCGGAAACCATCCAGCGGTACGTCCGTACCCTGATATACGGGAATGTCCTCCCGTCCGATCAGTTCCAACTGGCGCAGGGCCGCGGTAGTTGCCTCCGGAACAAATACGTTTCCGCCCGCCGTCGTCACTCCTAAGAATTCCAACATGCCTGCTTTATCCGCCTGCGCGAGCATGAACATCGCGATGGCGTCGTCGTTCAGGTAGGCGATATCCGTATCCAGAATGACCTTTAGAATGGACGCCCTGTGCCCTCCGCCGATTTGGGCAGAGCTGGCTAAAGCAGTGAACGGGTTCAGGCACAGTGCCAGCGTCAGCATCAGCGCCAGGGTCAGGGAAAACAGTTTCTTCATGGGGTCGTACCTCCTTCATCTATTTGGAAACACTTTTCTGCGCGGTCTTTCTGTAATATATCGCAGGAGCGTCTGCCTGTCAACAGGGCGGACGGCTTACTTCCGTATCACCATGGTCGTATAATCATCGATTTTTGTTTGCTGATATTTGTTGGATAGGATGATGTATGATGATTAACGGTTCCGTATTTTGGTTGCATGTCCGGGAAAACCATGCTAAAATACAGTCTGACATCATCATTTCAAGCATTGTAAATTGCAGCTCAGACAGAAAAAATGTGAGGAACTATGCGAACGGGGAAAGAAGAACGTTCAGAAAACAAGCTATGCATGATCCTGATAGGCGAGGATCGTACGAACCGCTATAAGGTGATATGTGCGGCGGCGATTTTCGCTGTCACGGTGTTCGGTGTATCGTCGGCGCACGCCGAAACCTTCGCTGATGTGATGTTCAATTTTATCCGGGTCAACTATGTAGAAACGCTGGCGCTGCTGACAGTCATTGTAGGCATCGACGCTTATAAAGTAACGATGGCAAGGCGGGCCCTGGGATAATCCATGCGTTTTCCTGTGCCGTTTGGACTGGGCGCCACCGCCTTCAGCGAATAAATTAGAGGAAGTATATATTATGGAAAAGGACGAGCTATTTGAAAAAACGCCCCCGTCCAAAGCGCTTGCGGTCATGGCGCTGCCGACCATCGCCAGCCAAATGATCATACTCATCTATAATTTAGCGGATACGTGGTTCATCGGACGGACGAACAACCCCTACATGATCGGCGCTTCCTCGCTGGCCTTGACCGTCTATTTGGCGGTCACAGCCCTCGCAAACGTATTCGGCGTGGGCGGCGGAAGCCTGATGGTGCGCCTGAGCGGAGAAAAAAAGACGGATGACGCCCGCCGCGTGGCATCCTACAGCATGGCGCTGGCCGCAATCAGCGCGGTGGTTTTCTCGCTGCTTATTCTGGCCTTGATGGAACCGCTGCTCAAGGCCCTGGGAGCCAGCGACAACACATTTCTTTACGCGAAGCAATACGTTTTCACCACCACCGTACTGGGCGGGCTGCCCACCGTGCTGTCCATGGCCATGCCGCAGCTGCTGCGCAACGCGGGCTATTCCAAGGAAGCGGGCATCGGCGTGGGCATCGGAAGCCTGCTGAATATCCTGCTGGACCCCCTGTTCATGTTCGTGCTGCTGCCGGAAGGGCAGGAAGTGCTGGGCGCGGGCATTGCCACTATGCTGTCCAACTGCTGTTCCCTGGCTTATTTCATCTTTATGTTCCGCAAGCTGCGGGATAAAACGGTATTGGTGCTTCCCCGCAGGATCGAAAAGATCAGTGGGAACCAAAAACGGTCTCTGTATTCCGTGGGCCTTCCCGCCGCCTTCGCCATCTTTCTGTTCGATCTGGTCACCATCGTCGTCAACCGGCTGACGGCGGGCTATGGGGACGTGGCGCTGGCGGCTATGGGCATCGTATTGAAGCTGGAGCGCATCCCCATCAACATCGGCCTGGGCGTATGCCTCGGCATGGTGCCCCTGATTGCGTATAATTATGGGGCGGGCAATCAGAAACGGACGCGTCAGTTCTTTTCCCTGGCCCGGATCACCATCCTGACGTTTTCCTGTGTTTGTGTGGTGGTCTTTTGGCTGTTTGCCCGGCCCATCGTCGCCGCGTTTGTCGACCATGAAGAAACGATTGTCCAGGGCGTGCCGTTTTTGCGTGGAAGAAGCGTCTCCCTGCCCTTCATGATGATCGGGTATCATATCGTAAACTATATGAACGCGGTCAACAAGGGAAAGATTTCCTTCCTGCTGGCCCTGATCCGGCATATCGGCCTCATCATTCCGCTCATGCTCCTGATGAATACGCTGTGGGGATTGAACGGCCTGATCTGGTCCCAGGCCGCAGCGGACAGCCTGAACGCTGTCATCGCGCTCGTAATCTGTAAGCGGGTTGATCGTGGGAAGATCACTGAAAAGAACAGTCATTCGTAAATCAAACGAAAAAGAATGAGAGGATGGAAATGGATATGAAGCACAGCGCAACTGTACTACAAGATCAGCCTGGTGTACCAGAGCACGGCGCAGCTTCGCTCCATGGCGCAGCTGACCCTGGAAAACCCGCCCGTAATTTACCCGCTGCATTTTGAAGGTATGGATGCGGAGGGCAGGATCGCCGAAGCCGACCTGTTCAAGCTGCTGGACGACGCCATTTCTGCCTATGACGTACTTGTGGAAAACTACGAAGCCGAAGAAGCGCTGGATGAAGCAGTGTAAAGCTTATCAAAGAAATAAGGAGGCATGATAAAAAGGAATAGCAGGTGATACGGAGCACTCCTTGCTGCTGTACAATAGAGACAGCAGCAAGACAGGATAGA
>JAFXMP010000348.1 GCA_017530275.1 Clostridia bacterium
ACGCGGCGGGCGGGGCCCAGGTGGTGGCCGCTTTGGTGATGAGGAAGCCGCTGACGGTAATATAGCCGACGCCCGTCTTGTCCGGCATAAAGCAGTTGCGGCGCACGTTGATTTCGATGTGCTGCGTGTTGGGGTCCAGGCCCTGGAAGTTGGCGTACAAAACGGTCACGCCTTTTTCCTGCTCGGTGTACCACTTATAGCGGGATTCCTCCGGCTGCCAGGAGCAGGGGTCGATTTCGCCGTTCAGGCATTCCTCCAGGGTGACGGCTTCGTACATCATCCGGTCGTTCAGATACACCGCGCCGGTATGGCGCACGGTGGGGGCAAAATACCAATCTCCGCATACAAAAGTGGTGTAGGGGTTATACGCGCCGAACACGCCGTTATCCACCCGCGCCATCCAGACGTTGCCCTGGAATTTTTTCCAGCCCGTCAATTCCTCCGCGCCGGTGATCACCGCGCCCAGAGGCTTTTCGGAACGGTACACGATGCGCCTGTCCTCGGTGCCGGCGTTCTTCGGGTTCACGTATTCCCGATAAATGCCGGGGGATACGACTACTTCATCGCCGGGAAGGGCGATCTTTGCCGCGTCGTCGATGTGCCGGAAAGGCATTTCCCGGCTTCCGTTGCCATCCCGGGAGGCCTGGGCGTTCACATAGTAAATCATGGGAAAGCGCTCCTTTCAGTTGTGTGGTGCCGTCTGCCGTATTCATGAATTTTCGCATGACCCAGGGTATAAGAAGCCCAAGAAAACCAGCCCCGGGTTCCGGGAAAAACATAGCATAAAATGATGCGGCTGTCAATCGTTCCGGTGGGCGGAAGCGCAAGAAAAAACTCCGCTTTCCCGACGGAAAACGGAGAGGGCTTGTTATCGGCTTCCGACCCCCAGGAGCATCCGGTCGTTATCCAGGGCTTTGCCGCTGGCTTGGCGGAATTTATCGGTCAGATCGTGGATGGTAAGGCGGGATCGTTCCTCGCCCGTCACGTCGTAAATGATACGGCCCTGATCCATCATCAGGGTGCGGTTGCCAAGATCGAGGGCGGATTGCATGTTGTGGGTGATCATGAGGCAGGTGATCCGGTGATCCTCCACGATGCTGCGGGTCAGGGCCAGCACCTTTTCGGCGGTGCCGGGGTCGAGGGCGGCGGTATGCTCGTCGAGCAGGAGCAGCTTGGGCACGTGGTAGGTGGCCATGAGCAGGGTCAGCGCCTGGCGCTGCCCGCCGGAGAGCAGGCCGACCGGCTGCCTCATCCGGTCCTCCAGGCCCATGCCCAGCAGGGACAGCTTCTCCCGGAACGCCTTTTTATCCGCCGCGGAGACCCGGCTGAGCCATCCGCCATTCCCGGCCGCGAGGGCCAAATTCTCCTCGATGCTCATATCCGGCGCCGTGCCGCGCATGGGGTCCTGGAACAGGCGGCCGATCTGTTTGGCGCGTTCGTGCTCGGGCAGCATGGTCACGTTGCGCCCGTCCAGGAAAACGGACCCGGTGTCCGGGTAAAAGCTGCCGCAGATCGCGTTGAAGAGCGTGGATTTGCCCGCGCCGTTCGCGCCGATGATGGAGACAAAATCGCCCTTATGTATGTGCAGCGTCAATTTGTCCAGGGCGAGCTTCGCGTTCACGGTGCCGGGGTTGAAGGTTTTGGAAATATGGTTCAGCTTCAGCATTTGCCCGCGCCTCCTTCCGCCATGCCGCGCCTGGCCTGAAGGCTCTTGACCACGATGGGCAGCTGCTTTCTCAGGTACGGGCCGGAAATGGCCAGCACCACGATCACGGAGGACACAGCCTTGAGCATGAACGCGGGCATATCCACCCGCAGCGCCAGCGCGTACACGAGCCGGAACAGGAACGCGCCCAGCACCGCGCCGACGGCGCGAAGCGGCACGCTGCGGTGACGCCCGAAAAACACGCCGCCGATCAGGAGCGAGGCCAGCGCCACCGTGACCATGCCGCTGCCCATGTTGACCTCATAGTTTTTCTGCTGCTGCGCCATCAGACATCCGGAAAGGGCGGTGAACGCGTTGGATACGCACAGGCCCACGGTGGTGGTGAAGGCGGGATTGATGGAGGAGGAACGCACCATGTCCGCGTTGCTGCCCGTCGCGCGGATGGCAAGGCCCAGCTTCGTGCGCAGGAAGAAGCACAGGAACAATACCACCAGCGCCACCACGACCAGCATCACGATCAGGACGTACTGGCCGGCAAAGGGCGTCTCCTTGAGCAGGCCCTTGGCGAAAACAAAAATGGTGGGGGTCTTGTTCATGGGCAGGGTCGCCTTGTTTCCCGTCAGGGCCATGTTGACCGAATACAGCGCCGTATTCACCACGATGCCGGCCAGCAGGCTCTGCACGCCCATGCGCATTTGCAGCGTGGCCGTCACAAAGCCGGAAATGCTGCCCGCCAGCATGGCCGCGGGGATCGAAAGCCAGGGATGCCCGGACACCGCCACCAGCGCGCCGACCGCCGCGCCCAGGGTAAAGCACCCGTCGGTCGAAAGATCGCACACGTTCAGCATGGAATAGGAAAGGAACAGGGCCAGCACCGTCAGCGCGTTCACCAGGCCCAATTCCAGCGCCGTCTGGCCCAGGGCAAGAAATTTGTCAAGCGTCATGATTGCATTTCTCCGTCCGTGTGATGAATTGATCCCGTATTTTCACCGTCCATCGGCTTTTTCGCCAAGTACAAAACATAGGTATCGCTGAAGACGATGCGGTTGCCCGCCTCCAGGACCGCGTTTTTCAGGCCCTCGAAAAATTGGCTCTTCTCCGGCTCCGGGATCACGATATGGTCGCAGTGCGTGCCGCAGAAGGCCGCGTATTCCTCCGCGGTAAAGACCCGCTGCCCGGGATATTCCCGCTTTTCAAAGCCGGCGTAGCCGTAATTCACCGCGTTGGCATATTGGAACGCGCCGTGCGGATAGGGCGTTTCCGGCTTAAAGTACGCGGCGTATACCTTCTGGATGTTCTGATAGAGCGCTTCGTTCGGCGTGCGGTAATCCCCCCGGGTCAGCAGCATCGCCAGCGTTCCGCCGGGCCTGAGCAGCGAAAAGGTCTTGGAAAAGGCGATTTCCTCGGGGATCCATTGGATGGTCGCCGCGGAATAGATCAGGTCGAACCGCGCGCCGCCGAAATCATGGGTGATAAAATCATCGTTCACGATATGGAAATTGGGGAATCGGCCGTACTTCTCCTTCATCTTTTCAAACAGATGCTCGCCCAATTCGATCGCGTGATAATCGCACCCGGTTTTGAGGATCGGGTCCGTCGCCTGTCCGGTGCCGGGGCCGAGCTCCAGCACGGTTTTATCCTTCCCGATCCCGGCATACGCGATCAGATCCGCAAACAGCGCTTCGCTGTAGCGCGGCCTGTATCTGTCGAACTGCTCGGGGATCGTATCGAACACCTTCCTGAATTCCACCGGCGCATCCTCCTCTCGTTCGATCGCGCGCATGTAGTTTTTTTCCTCCGCGCTTTTTGATAAACGTGCCAAAAGCCTTCCCTCAAAAGGGAAGGCAGCCCGCGCGGAGGCCGGCAGGGAAGGAGGGGGCCCTGCGGCCTCGCGCGAACGGAATACAGCGCCTCGAACGAGATTCGCTTACAGGTCGTCAAAGCTTTCCGCCGTGGTGATGGGCTGCACGGTGGTACACAGGGGGGCGAAGGCTTCCGCGATGGCGTCGTAGTCAAAGCCGATGGCTGCGCAGGTTTCGGTATTCACGGTGGCGGTGCCGTTGTCAAAGGTCATGACGGGGGTGGAAGCGATGTCCGCCTTGTCCAGCAGGATCAGGGCGATCATGTTGGCCGTTTCCTTGCCCAGGTTCGCGTAGTCCACGCCGTAGCCCAGGAACGCGCCGTTCAAGGCGAAGGAGTCCGCGCCGGTATAATGGGGGATCTTTGCTTCGGCAAACTTTTCATAGATCGAAAGCTCGGCGGCCATGATGGTGTTGTCGGTGGGGGTGAAGACGGCGTCCATGCCATCCGCCACAATGGCGTCCGCGGCCAGCATGACTTCGGAAATGCTCGCGCCGGAATATTCCTTGTAGGAAACGCCTTTCGCGGCCAGGATCTCTTTGGCGGCGGCGATCGGCGCGGTGGACGCGTCCTCGGAGGGGTTATAAAGCAGCGCGATCTTGGAAGCGTCGGGGTTCGCGGCGAAGATCAGGTTCAGCACAGCGCCCGTGTCCAGATAGTCGCTGGTGCCGGTGATATTCGCGCCGGGGGCTTCCAGGCTTTCGACCAGGCCCGCGCCGACGGGATCGGAGACCGCGGCGAACACCACGGGAATCTGGTTGTCCTCGGTCATGCCCTGCATGGTCATGGCCACCGGCGTCGCGATGCCCACCATCAGGTCCACTTCCTCGGCGATGAAGTCGGCGATGATCTGCTGCATCACGCTGCCGTCCAGGTTGCAGTTGTCTTCCTTGATTTCAAAGGTCACGCCCCGTTCCGCTTCGATCGCTTTGAGCTGCTCACGGATATTGGCGATGATCTGGTTCAGGGACGCGTCGTCCACAAAGTTGCAGATGCCGATTTTGAAAGTCGTTTTTTCTTCCGCCTGCGCGCAAACGCACAGGGAAAGAGCCATCATCAGGGACAGTACCAGCGCGATCATCTTTTTCATGTTCAAGCCTTCCTTTCAAATTTGGTTTTTGCCGCTTGGCGTTTGGTTTTCCGGGCGATCGATCGTATAAAAAACGCCCCGGCGCGCTTTTTACTGCGCGCTGAGGCGGAATTTCCGCGGTGCCACTCAGCTTCGCTTCCCTCATCGGGAAGCAATCTCATCCGCATACCCATGATATGCGCCGCGTGGATAACGGGTGCGTTCCCGTCGCTGCCTACTCGTTTCCTTTCGGAGCGCCCTCCGGAGTCCATTCGCTTTCCGCCCGCGCGCCGCCGTCTCACTCTCAGCGGCTCCCTTTGCCGTGGATCAGGAAAGGTACTCTTCTCCATCGCCGGTTTGTGCAATTATCATACCTTCCCGCGCCGAAAAAGTCAATACCCCGAAATGTATTTGGAATGTTTTTTCAGATGCCCTGCAAAAGCTCCGGTTTGCACAAAATGCCAGCGTATTTTTCCGTGCGCCGGTCAAAATAGCAGTGATCCCGGATCAAAGGAGGTGAAAAAGCAATGAACCAGTCTGGCAGCAATTCCGGCAGCCGGGTCAACGTGCCCGACGCCCGGGGCGCCCTGGACAACATGAAGTTTGAGATTGCCCGCGAACTGGGCATCAACTTCAAGCAGGGCTACAACGGCGACCTGACCAGCCGTGAAAACGGCTATGTGGGCGGGTACATGGTCAAACGTCTGATCGAACAGGCAGAAAAGCAGATGGCGGGTAAGTAACGGATAAGAAAAGCGGCGGCATGCATACAGGGCTGCGCATTGCTGAAAGGTCGGATACGATCCGCCCGAAGCAAGGAGGGCAGCCAGGTTTCCTGACAGCGAAAAACGGATCAAGGGAGAGGCCTGGCGGACAGGAAAGCGAAACGCTGCGCCCGGATGGCGCAAAGGCCGATCCTCCTTGAATGCGTTCAAACGACTGTCAGGCTCGGGCGGATGGTATCCGCGCTTTCGCCGTCGTTTTCTGCTCTTGTCGGGGAGCGGCCCGCGCCGCATGATCCGGCCCGCCGAAAGAGTTATTGACGCAGCCTATCAACAACAAAATGGAGGGAATAGCCATGTTTAATTCCAACAACGGTTCCACTTCTTCTTCCAGCAACAGCAACCGCGCCAACGGTCCCGAAGCCCGCGCCGCGCTGGACAACATGAAATATGAAATCGCCAGTGAGCTGGGCATCAACCTGAAGCAGGGCTACAACGGCGATCTGCCTTCCCGTCAGGCTGGCTATATCGGCGGCTACATGGTCAAGAACATGTGGCCCGTACGGCCCAGAATGTTTGAGTTCGGGCACAGGATCGTGGAGGGGCGGTTAGGCAAGGTGAAATATCAGGTCAGGCTGACTGTTTCATAAGCATTGGTATGGATATTGATGGCAGGATGATCTTGTGATACAATATGCCCGGAAATGACGTGGGGGAGAGGCGGGCGCAATGCTCCCCAAACGCGCGTCATACCAGAAACGCGAATGCTTTCCGGGAGGGAATCGGTATGCAGGTGATGCAGCAGTTATCGTCTCCGGTCATTTACCTGATCTGCGGCGGCATCGTGGCCTTTGTGGCTGCGGTGTGCGTGGTGTTCGCCGTCCGCGCCTGGCGGGCGGGCAAGGCCATCGGCATGGACACGGCGGTGCTCCGGCGCGTGGTCACGTCTTCCGCGTCGTTTTCCGTGCTGCCGGCAGTGGCTATCCTGCTGGGCGTTATCGCCCTGTCCGGCTCGCTGGGCATCCCGTGGCCATGGCTGCGGCTCAGCGTCATCGGCGCGCTGCACTATGAAACCCAGGTGGCCCAGGGCGCGGCGGAGCAGGTGGGCATTCACCTCTCCGGCAGCGAAATGACCGCGTCGGCCTTTGCCACCATCGCGCTGCTCATGTCCGTGTGCATCATGTGGGGCATGATCCTGAACCTGTTCCTCAACAAAAAGTACACCAACCGCCTTTCGCGGAATGCCGGAAAATCCGGCCCTTCCTTCGGCGACCAGGCCATGTCCGCCATGTTCATCGGGCTGGTCAGCGTGTATATGGGCTCCTATCTCGGGCAGTGGATTTCCGGGAACGGGCGGTTCGCCTTCGCGGGCAGCCCCCTGCCGCTGCTCACCTCCCTGTGCGCCGCCGCGGTGATGGCGGGGCTGACCTGGATCGCGGAAAAGAAGCAGCTCAAATGGCTGGAGGATTTCTCCCTGGCCATTGCCATGCTGGCCGGGATGGCCTGCGCGGTGCTGCTGAACGCCGTGATGTGAGAGGAGGATCGCCATGAACAGAGAAGATATGATCGCCCGCTACGAGCGCGGTACCCATCGCATCGGCAAAATCGTTTCTTTGGTCACACTGATCCTGCTGATCGGCGCGCCGTTCCTGATCGGCTCAGTGCTGGGCGCGATGCCGGACCTGCCCGCCGTGGCCCGGGGCTTCCTGGCCGTGGGGCTGGTGTGGACGGCCTCCTCCGTAGTGGAATTTCTGGTGTACACCCCCATGCTGGGCTCCGGCGGCAGCTATCTGGCCTTTATCACCGGAAACCTGATTAATATGAAGATCCCCTGCGCCATCAACGCCAGGGATCTGGCCGGGGTGAAGGCCGGAACCAAGGAAAACGAGATCGTGTCCACCCTTTCCATCGCCGTTTCGTCCCTGGTGACCATCCTGGTGCTGGCCCTGGGCGTGCTGCTTTTGCAGCCCTTGCAGCCCATCCTGCAAAGTCCTGCCCTGCAGCCGGCCTTTGACCAGGTGGTGCCCGCGCTGTTCGGGGCCATGGCCTACAAGTATTACCGCAAGAACCTGAAGCTGGCCGTCTGGCCGCTGCTGCTGATGAGCGCGGTGTTTATCCTTTTGCCCTCTCTGCAGAGCCAGACCAGCATCCTCATCATCCCCGGGGGCGGGCTTGCCATCCTGCTGGCCTATCTCAAGTATCGGAAGGAGAAAAAGCAGTGATCGTTCTTTGGATCGTTCTGGGCATAATTGTTGCGCTGCTTTTGATCGCCCTGGTCCGCGCACTGCTGGCGCCGAAGAAAACGGCGTCGTATCAGGCGCCGAAAGCGGATCAGCGGGCGGAGGAATACGCGCGGAAGCTCAGCCGCATGGTGGCCTTTGACACGGTGAGCGTGCCGGAAACCAACCAGCGGGAAAAATTCCTGCCCTTCCATGCATTGCTGGCAGAGCTGTTTCCCTTGGTGCATGAGAAGCTGGAAAAAACGGAAATCGACGGCAATCTGCTGTTTCATTGGAAAGGCAAACGGGCCGACCGGCCTCTGGTGCTCATGAGCCATCAGGACGTGGTGCCCGCCGAGGGCGAATGGCTGCACGGCCCGTTTTCGGGAGACATCGCCGATGGGAAGGTCTGGGGCCGCGGCGCGTCCGACACCAAATGCAGCGTGATGGCCTTCTTCCAGGCCGCGGAGGAATTGCTGAAGGAAGGGTATATCCCCGAAAACGACGTGTATCTTTCCTCCTCCTGCACGGAGGAATGGGCCGGCGACGGCTGCCCCAAGCTGGTGGAATACCTGGAAAAGCAGGGCGTCCGCCCCTTCCTGGTGTGCGACGAGGGCGGCGGGATCATCACGGACCCCGTGGGGGGCATCAAGGGCAATTTCGCCATGGTGGGCGTGTTTGAGAAAGGCAAGGCCGACGTACGCCTGACGGCCAAATCCACGGGCGGCCATGCCAGCGCCCCGGGGAAGCATACGCCGGTGGCCAGGCTATCGGATTTCGTGGGCGAGTTTGAGCATCATTCGCCCTTCAAGCGCAAAATGTCCCGGGAAGTGCAAGCGCTCTTCGAGCAGCTGGCCCCCTACGCGCCGTTTTACATGAAGCTGCTGTTTTGCAACATGTGGCTTTTCCGCCCGCTGCTGATCCGCGCCCTGCCCATGATCAGCGCCCAGGCGGGGGCCATGCTGCAAACCACCATCGCATTCACCATGCTTAAGGGCTCGGACGCCTACAACGTGCTGCCCCAGGAGGCGGTGCTGGGGGCCAACATGCGCTTCATCCCCCACCAGGGCATGGAGCAAAGCCTCGAAATCCTCCGGCGGATCGCGAAAAAGCATCAGATCGACGCGGAGGTGTTCCACGCCGTGGACGCCTCCCGCAGCGTGGACATTCACGGGGAAGGCTTCTCCCTGGTGCAGCGCGTGATCGGCCAAACCTTCGCCGGCCTGGAAACCTGCCCCTACGTGATGACCGGCGCAACGGACGCCCGGAATTACGAGCGCATCGCGGAGCACGTCGTCCGCTTCGCCCCCGTGATCTACGGCCCGGAGCAAATGAAGGGCATGCACGGCCTGAACGAAAACATCGAATATAACTGCCTCCCCGGCGCGGTGGACTTTTATAAGCATCTGATTGCTGCAAATAATGGATGAGGGTTCCGCCACACGATTCGCAATGATATTCAGGTGATGGAGCTGAAAAAGTTGGTGTTTCACCAGTCGGATTTTCTAAACTTCACTTTTTCATAGTTGCTGTAAAAATATGAATCCCAGAACAGCCATAGGACAGTACCAACTCACCTCTGTCCGCTTCCACCCAGAACAGGTATCGGTTCATGGTTTTCGCCAGGTCTTCAAGCTCTGTGCCGAGGGCTTGGAGATCCCGGATCTGCTGAGTGGTCTTTCCGTATCGAGAGCGGGCTTCCAGCATCGTATAGACGTTTGCGGCCTTCAGCACAGCGCCCGCCATCTCCTTCACCAGCTGAAAACCGCCGTCCGTGTCCTCGAAGAAGAATCGCTCCGTGTCCTGGCTGTCCGCGCCGTTTACCATCTGCCGGACAACCTGCGCCTGGATGTTGCCGAACAAGGCGTCCGTCGCAGTCCGCACAGCGAGTCCGCTGTCGTCCATGTAGCCGTATGAACGAGGCAAATGCGTCATCGGATGCGCAGAATAGCAAAAGTGTATATTTATTCGCCGTCTATACAACTTTATGTTATTTGTAGCTAACTTAGCTGCGGGCATAGACGTAGCCAAACCGCGTCCTGCCCTTCTCCGTTCTGCCGATCACATACCGGCCTTCGTATCGCCCGTCCCGTCGCTTATAGATGTTTTCTCCTCGCTTCGCCATGGTTATATCCTCCCTAACTTTTTGACGGCTCATCTGACGGCTCATACGTGCCGCTGCCTGTACGAAAATTGTAGAGGGTCAGGGCGAAAAAAGTAAATGACTGTAGGAAAATAAAGGGAATGGAATGGTGGTTTTCGTTGACAAGAACCTATATATATGATAAAATACGCCCGTATATCCGACAGGATGTACAATGTTTGGGTGTCCCGAATTCCTATGTTCTTCGCAATCTTTCGGTTATTGCGAAGGGACAGCGAGAGGGTGACAGCCTTGGCAGAGCGTAAGGGGGCTCCGGCCGGGAATGGGCATACAGGATCGCCGCCGCGGGCAATGAACGGCAGAGACGCTTCGGCGTCGACGTGTGTTGCGGTGCGGCAGTGGATCAACAGCTGCAAATAAACAGGGGACGCGCGCGGCGATGCCGGCAGCGTCCTGTTTGTGCTGGAATGCCCTGCTGTTTCCTTCTCTCTACAAAAGGCTTTTGGACCCGTTCATGCCATAGCATGGCGGACAGAAAGCCGGTCAAAAACGGTGTTCCGCCGCGCTGCGTGAAGCGCGGATGGCGAAGCCTTGCCATCGGGAGGAATCATCATGGAGCCATACGTGCGGTGCGCGTTCTGCCTGACGGGCAACGAAAGAAGCGTAGCCCGGAAGATCGAGCAGAAGGGCCTGGGCCGCGTCCTGATCCCGCAAAAAGTCAAGCCCTTCCGGGTGAACGGCCAATGGATCGACAAAACCGAGCTGCTGATGCCGGGCTACCTGTTCGTGTTTTCGGACGAAGCGTACCCCTTCTGGACGCTGAAAAAGGTGGACGGCGTGATCCGTGTGCTGACATACGGGGAAAAAGACGAGGAAGGTTACCTGACCGGCAGCGATCTCGATTTTGCCGCCTGGCTGGAGAGGGAAAACGGCTTAATCGGCAAGCTGGACGCTATCCAAGAGGGTGATTTCGTCCGGATCACCGACGGCGCCCTGCAGGAAATGCAGGGGAAGGTCATCGCCATGAACCGCCACCGCCATACGGTGCAGGTTGAAGTCACGCTGTTCAACGCCAAACGCACGGTGTGGCTGGGGTATGAAGTGGTGGAGAAACGGGAAACGGAAAAAGCGGAATGATGGAAATAAATGTGATCTGTTGGAAGCGTTGCTTCATTGGCAACAAATTCTTCACTGTCGGAGCGCACAAAAATGACGCCTATTTAGCGGCCTAATGGGGGGATAAACTGTGCAGAATAAACAAAGGTTAGAATTACATCCTCCTGGCAGTCCGTTTCAGACAGGTTTTTCCTTGTTTTTGGCTCTTTTTTCAAGCCTCTCCCCGACCTCGAACAGGCTAACGATTCATAAGGTTTCATAGTTAGGAGCTTATTGACCGAGTTCTCAACTCCCCATATTTTGCCGGTTACAAAGTTTGGAGCTATTCAGACAGCCGGAAGGCTGAAAACTGTAACCGCCGAGATAGTGATTAACTTGTTAGCGTACCCGATAAAGACAGTCAAATGGTAGTGAGAACCTTATTACCATAGTGGGTAGAGACAGTCAAAGGTGGTCAAAACCTTATTGCCAAAGCGGGTACTAACATTCAAAGGTGGTTAAAACCTTATTACCAATGTAGATAGCGACATTGATAGGTAGTGAGAACCTTATTACGGATGTCGGTAGAAACAGTTATAGGTGGTTAGAAACTTATTGGTGTAAGAGTTCAGACAGTCAGAGGTAGTGAGAAACTTGGTGCTGCTGGCTGTATGTTATAGATAAAGGTTTATTTATGTTGGTGAGCTTCCTCAAGTGTGCTTTGTCATTACTGGAAGCATGTGTGTTGTTGGTTCCGTGCCTCTACCCTGTGCTCTCCTTTCCAGGGACTGAGGTATTTTCAGATAGACTCGCTGGCGTCTGCCAGCTTTCTTTAGTTGACAGAAACGACAGGCAAGGATGGTTGATTGATGAACAATTTTCTTTCTGATCCACGATTTACCGGGATCGAACCTTTCAAGTCCAAAGTATGGCTTTCCTCTCCCACGATGCACGGTGACGAGCAGCGCTGGGTGGATGAGGCTATCCAAACAAACTGGGTCTCTACCGTCGGAGAGAATGTCGACACCGTAGAAAAAGAGATGGCTGCCTATATCGGCAGCAAATGTGCCGTGGGTCTGTCCTGCGGCACGGCTGCGTTACACCTCGCCACCAAACTGGCCGGAGAAAAACTGTACGGTCAGGCGAGACCGAACCAAGGCACCTTGCAGGGTCACCGGGTTTTCTGTTCGGATATGACCTTCGACGCTTCCATCAACCCAGTTGCCTATGAAGATGGCGAGGCAGTTTTTATCGATACAGAACGCGACTCCTGGAACATGGACCCTGTTGCGCTGGAAAAGGCGTTTGAACTGTATCCCGACGTAAAACTCATTGTAATCGCCCATCTCTATGGCACTCCCGGTAAAATTGACGAGATTAGAGCCATCGCAGATAAACACGGCGCCTTGATCGTTGAGGATGCCGCGGAGTCACTGGGCGCCACCTATAAAGGTGTTCAAACTGGCATTTTCGGGGATTACGGGGCTATTTCGTTTAACGGAAATAAGGTGATCACAGGCTCCGCAGGAGGGCTGTTCATCACCAATTCTCAGGAAGACGCAAACAAAGTCCGCAAGTGGTCCACCCAAAGCCGCGAAGCAGCCCCGTGGTATCAGCATGAGGAGATTGGCTACAACTATCGCATGAGCAATATTATCGCAGGTATTGTTCGTGGCCAAATCCCTTATTTGGATGAACATATCGCGCAGAAAAAGGCAATCTACTATCGTTATCGCGAAGGCTTGAAAGATCTCCCCGTAAGCATGAATCCGATACCGGATTGCGTGGAGCCCAATTATTGGCTGTCATGCTTATTGATCGAAGACGATGCAATGTGTCCTCAGGTGCGGTCAGGGAAAAATGTACTGTATAATTCCGGCCCGAACACGTCATGCCCCACAGAAATACTAGAAGCGCTTGCCGCATTTAATGCGGAGGGACGCCCCATCTGGAAGCCCATGCATATGCAGCCGATATATAGGACGAACCCGTTCGTCACGGTCGAAGGGAACGGCAGAGGCCGCACAAATGCTTATATAAAAGGCTCTGGAGTGGACGTAGGAGCTGATATTTTCCGGAGAGGGTTATGTCTTCCCAGCGATAACAAGATGACGGAAGAGCAGCAGGATAGGATTATTGAGATCATTCATAGGTGTTTTCGGTGATGTCGGCTGGATGTGAATGAGGGTTGTAGATAGGGAGATGTTACATCTGCGGGACATGCATTAGGACGGTAGATACGCATCTGCTGGGCATGCATAAGATACGTAGATATGTATCTGCCGGATATGACTAAGGGCGTAGATATGCATATGCTCCAATATGAATCAGGAAGTTAAATTGCATCGTATATAAAGGTTCGCATCGAACAAAAAT
>JAFXMP010000349.1 GCA_017530275.1 Clostridia bacterium
ATGTCCGACGCGCCAGCGCTCAGCGCGGATACCCATGGGCCCATCTTCCGGCCACCCAGAAAGTAATCCTTCTCGCCGCCGCTGCGCATCCTCAGGAAGAAATAGATGCCGATACCCAGCATAAATATCAGATATACGATAAAGACTACCAGTTCAATGTTCATTCCTTGAGCTCCTTTCCGCAAAAAAATACTGCAATTTGCATATTATTCATTATAAGGCTTTTTGCGCGGATTACAAGCGCAAAACAAAAAATGTACATTTTTCGTGTTTTATATTTTCTTTGGGTTTTCATCTTCATTATTTTATTGAAAGTATTACCGTTTCGTGGTAAAATATCTTCTGATAAAACGCATTTTCAAGGAGGCGTTCATAATCAGAAGCCCATCATTTGTTGAACGGAAAAAAGACGCGAATATCTGTCAGGTAATCATTTAGTGTATCAATAATAAAACCGATCAAATCATAACCGGTCCATGGATCCAAACGAGGGAATAGACGAGTGGAGGAGAATCAAATGAAAGAGAACAAGTATGGGATCAGACGTGCGCTGGCAATCCTGCTGTGCGTTCTGTTGGTGACGAGCAATTTGGGCGTTGCGGCTTTTGCTGAAGGAGATTTGTCGGCGCCTGCTGAAACGCAGACTGAGCAGCAGGAAGCGGAAAGCAATACCCCGCCCGCCGCGAATGAAACCCAGCAGCAGGAAGCGGAAAACAATGATCCACCTGCCGCGAACGAAACCCAGCAGCAGGAAACGGAGAACAACGATCCGCCCGCCGCGAACGAAACCCAACAGCAGGAAACGGAAAGCAATACCCCGCCCGCCGCGAACGAAACCCAACAGCAGGAAACGGAGAACAATACCCCGCCTGCCGCGAACGAAACCCAACAGCAGGAAACGGAGAACAATGATCCGCCCGCCGCGAATGAAACCCAGCAGCAGGAAACAGAGAACAATGATCCGCCCGCCGCGAATGAAACCCAGCAGCAGGAAACAGAGAACAATGATCCGCCCGTAACGAACGAAACCCAGCAGCAGGAAACAGAGAACAATACCCCGCCCGCCGCGAACGAAACCCAGCAGCAGGAAACGGAGAACATTGATCCGCCCGCCGCGAACGAAACCCAGCAGCAGGAAGCCCTGCCGTTCCAGCAGGATCTGGATGTGGGCGAATACAAATTTTCCATCAAAGCGGACGCCGGCGTATTTCCGGCTGACGCCTCGCTGAGCATTCAAAAAATCACGGATGAAGGACTGGCCCGGAAGGCGGAAGACGCCCTGGGAGTATCACCTTCGGAAAAGGTCCTGGTTCGTCATGTCCTTTTCAGCTTCGCCGGTCCCAAGATGTCTGGTTCCGCGGAAGCGACCGTGAAGCGCATCGGGCTTGTCGGCCTGGGGGAAGCCTATCCGGACGCCCAGATCAGCGCTTATCTTCTCCGCTGGAACGGCGCGGAGCAGCGGATGGAATCCAAGTCCGCTAATTTCGATCAGGAGCGGGATCGCGTACGCTTTTCTTTCTCGGATCTGACGATTTACGATCTGGTCATGGTCCTTCGCCTGCCGGAAAAGAAAGCGGAAGAAACCGCAGCTGCGACTGTTGAGGAACCGCAGCCCACGGATGAGCAACAGCCCACCGAGGATCAGCAGTCTACGGAAGAAGAGCAAACCACCGAGGAACAGCCGCCTACGGAAGAAGAGCAAACCACTGAGGAACAGCAGCAGCTTACGGAAGAAGAGCAGACCACCGAGGAACAGCAGCAGCCTACGGAAGAAGAGCATTTCACCGAAGAACAGGATCCCACGGAAGAAGAGTATTCCGCCGAAGAACAGGATCCCACGGAAGAAGAACATTCCACCGAAGAAGAGCAGCAGCCCACGGAGGAGGAGAAATCCACAGAGGAGCAACCGTCCACCGAAGAAGAGCAGCAGCCTACAGAAGAAGAGCAAACCGCCGAGGAACAGCAGCCTACAGAGGAGCAGCCATCCACCGAAGAACGGCAGCAGCCCACCGAGGAAAAGCAGCCCGCGAAAGAACAGCCATCCGCCGAGAAACAGCAGCAGCCCACAGAGGAAGACGCACAGCCAACCGGCGAACAGCCAAATGAAGAAGAACCCGAGGCAGTGCCTTTCAAACAGGTATCCACGGTGAACAATATTCGCTTGACGATCACCGCGAACGCGGGCGTTTTCGCACCGGAAGCAAAAGTCAGCGTTGAGCGTGTAAACAGCCAGGAGCTGTCCCGGCTTGCGGAGCAGGCGCTGGGCATCGCGTCCGACAGTTACGAAATCATTTTCCATTATATTTTCCGCTTTTCCGGCGCGGAAATGGACGGCAGCGGCAAAGTGAAGCTGGAAAAGCTCTTGCTGAGCGACCTGGCCGCGATGCATCGGGACAGCGAAGCCGCCGTCTACGCGGTGCGCTTTGGCGCGTCGGAGCAGCAGGCGCAGGAAATCAAATGCAATTACAGCATTGAAAAGAACGGCGCGGCTTTCCCGCTCTCCGGCATGGGCGCGTATGACGTGGTGTTCGTGATTCGCAAGGCTGCGCCTGCGGCCGCCGAAGTGCCGGCAGCGGACGACGCGGCGCAAGAAAACGGAGAAGAGGCCGAAACGGAAGAACCGACTGTTCCTGACGAAAAAGAAAAACCCACCAAAGAGGAAGAACCCGCGAAAGGCGAAAACGACGCCAAGGGCGGCGAACCCGCCAAAGAGGAAGAGCCCGCAAAAGGCGAAAACAACGCCAAGGGCGGCGAACCCACCAAAGAGGAAGAACCCACCGAGGGCGAAAACGACGCCAAGGGCGGCGAACCCAACGACGACGGCGAAACCGATGAAAACGGCGAGGGCTCCGGGGACGACGCGGCGGAAACCACGATGCAGACCACAGAGGCCGAAACGGTCGTGGAAACCTACACCCCCGAAAGCGACGGCCGCAGCAATGATGAATTGCTGACCGGCTATGTGAACAATCTGTTCAGCACCATCGGCGCGCGGCGGCGGCTGCTCAAGAGCAGCGGGGTCAGCGTCGGCGCGAGCCTGGAAGGGAAAGCCTTAACTGTATACAACGAATTGAAAGCCATGGTCGCCGAAGTGGCTGCCGGGAACCGGACAAGCACCGTATATACACAACAATTAGAGTTTGGCCCCTGGACGTCGGAAGATTTGGGCGGGGTTGCGATCCTAAGCAATGGCAGTTTGTCGCAACAGGCGAAGGATGCGGCCCAGGGAAAGGCGATGCAGGAGATCAATACCAGCAAAGTGTTGAGCGCTTTGTTGGCGGATTGCCCTTATGAGATGTATTGGTACGATAAAACTTCAAGCTTAAGGATATCATATAGTGTTAGTTACAGCTACGATACTACTCCTTCTATTTCCTGTACGCTAACGTTAACCTTAGAAATGCCGGTTGTCACAGCGTATCGAGGCAGCGCGGATTACACCGTGAACGCTACTCTGGCCCAACACGCAGCGCAGGCTGTTGACGGGATCAATACAATCCTGAACAGCGCCCCATCGGATGTCAATAAAAAACTGGAACATTATAAAAACGAAATCTGCAATCGGGTCTCTTATAATACGGCTGCGGCAGATCCAAATAACAACACGCCCTACGGCAACCCGTGGCAGCTGGTATGGGTATTTGATAACGACGATACGACCAACGTGGTGTGCGAGGGCTATTCCAAAGCGTTCAAATACCTGTGCGATAAGAGCGGCATCACCTGCCTGCTCGTGAGCGGCAACATGTCTGGCGGCACCGGCGCGGGCGGCGGCCACATGTGGAACCTGGTGACCCTGGAAGACCGCACCTACCTGGTGGACGTGACCAACTGCGACGCGGGCTCGATCGGCTATCCGGATAAGCTGTTCATGAAGATGCGCAATAGGAATGACAGTTGGTATAAATATACGATTTCCGGCGTAACTTATGAATACAGCGATAATACAAAAACGACCTTTGGCGAACCCTTGCTGACCGTGTATGCCCCGGCTGTTGCGCACGAAGGCAACTGGGACACGAACCTCAGATGGGTGCTGGACGAAAACGGCCTGCTGACGATCAGCGGCGAAGGGGCGATGACTGCCCTGAACAATGCAGCGGACGCCTGGCGTGCGTATTCGGGCGATATTCAAAGCGTCGTCATCGAACAAGGCGTCACCAGCATTGGCGATAATGCTTTCAATGGCTGCGCCAACCTGACGAGCGTCACGATCCCGGACGGTGTCACCGGCATTGGCGACAATGCTTTCTCTGGCTGCACCAGCCTGGCGGATGTTTATTTCGACGGAACACAAGCGGAATGGACCAGTATCAACACTGGCACAAACAGCGGCCTGCCCAACGCGACGACGGTGCATTTCAACAAGCTCACCGTCTATCTCTATCCCAACGCGAACCCGTCATCCTATGGATACTCCTTTGTGACCAGAGGCAACAGTTATCCTCTGCCCGCATGCAGTTTCACCGCGCCTGCGGGCAAGGTATTCAAGGAATGGTCTGTTGTGATCGGCGACGCCGAAGCGGTGCCCATGGCCCCGGGCGAAGAAATCACCGTCACCGCCGATACCATCGCCACGGCGGTGTGGGAGGACACGGAGGATGAACCGACATTTATCACCCATGCTTTGCTGCTTGCGGGAGAAATCGGCGTGGTGTTCCGCGTACATTTCCCGGACGGCTTTGACCCTACCGGCTGCTATGTCAGTTTCGTTGCGACGGACGGAAGAAGCAGCACCATGCAGTATGCCAATGCGGAAACAGTAACGGATTCCAATGACCGCGATTTTACATGTGACATCAACGCTTTGGAACTGGCGGAAACGATCACCGCGACGCTGCATTACGGCGACGGGCAGACGGCGACGAATGATTTCTCTGCCATGCAGTATATCACGGTTATTCAAAACAACGCATCCACTTATGCAAATGAGCTGCCCCTTGTCAACGCCCTGCAGGCCTATGGTTACTATATGCAGCATTCCGGCTGGACGGACGACAAGGCTTCCCATACAGCAATCCCCCAGCCTGCAAATACCCCGGATATTGCCGCGGCAAAGGCAGCAGTCAGCAATATGCAAATTGTTAAAACGATGGAGGGTTCCGGCATCGCGGATTCTAAGGTCGCGCTGGTGCTGAACGCGAAAACCGTCATTACTGTTTCCGTGAAGCCGGAGGACAACGTAACCATTTCCTCCACCGGGTACAAAATCATCACGATTAACGGCGATACCTATTATGAGTTCAGTACGACGAAGATCGGCCCGAAAGCGCTTGCGACGGAATACACGGTTTCCGTGACGACCAGCGTAGGAACAGCAATCGTACAGACTTCTGCCATGGCGTATGTGAACGCCCTGTTTGGCACCGGCCTGACAGAAAACCAACAACGCGCAATGGCGGCCTACTATGAGTATTACCTTGCGGCAACGAACTATTGATTGAATCGAAAGGGAGCGGAAAACGTGGAACCATACGAAGAACTGGTAATTGAGGTCATCCCCTTTGAAACCGAAGATATCATTACCACAAGCGGAGAAGGAAACATTATATTGCCGCACGTTTAAGCGGAAATGGAGGCATTTGTTCGCGTTCCTTTCTTATGATGATTCTGGAGGGATGGCTTATTCCGATTGCTTTCTTATGATTTGAGGTGTAAGAATTCATGAATAAAATACTGATTATTCTATTAATTCTGCTGTGGCTGTTGAGCAGTAAAGCGTGTATGCCAATGGAATCGGTAATGCAAGAAATTCCTTCAGTCACACAGAGCGTAAGCCCTATGTCAACTGCAACACAGGAACCGGCACAACAGCCGAAGTATACAGATAAACCGCGGCCAATGGAAACACCGAAGCCGACGGAAGCACCGAAGCCGACGGAAGCACCGAAGCCGACGGAAACGCCGAAGCCAACGGAAACGCCGAAGCCGACGGAAACGCCGAAGGCAACGGAAACGCCGAAGCCGACGGAAACGCCGAAGCCGACGGAAACGCCGAAGCCGACGGAAGCACCGAAGCCGACGGAAACGCCGAAGCCGACGGAGACACCGAAGGTAACGGAAACGCCGAAGCCGACGGAAACGCCGAAGGCAACGGATACGCCGAAGCCGACGGAAACGCCGAAGGCAACGGATACGCCGAAGCCGACGAAAACGCCGAAGCCGACGGAAACGCCGAAGCCGACGGAAACGCCGAAGGCAACGGATACGCCGAAGCCGACGAAAACGCCGAAGCCGACGAAAACGCCGAAGCCCACGGATTCACCGCAGTCCGGTATAGACGGCGAAATCCGCCTTCCGGCGATATGAGAAAACCAAGAATCGGCGGGAGGCTTTTCCAGCCGATTCTTTTATCAATGGTGATGATCGTGAGAAAAACATTTCTGTCGGGCTTCACTATGATAACGGAAAAAATATATGCGCAGGGGAAAAAACGAAAAGAAAAAACTCCGATCCGTTCTTTCGGATATATGCCTGGCGATGCTGGCCCTGGCACTTTGCTGGCTGCTGCTCGACGGCAGGAACACTCCCCTTAACGAAGAAAAACAGGTGAGCTATTCCCTGACAGAAAGGAAAGCGCAGGCAGCGGAGGTATACCACGCCTGTGCGGACAAGCTACGGGACGCTTTGCCGGGGATCGTCTGCTGGGGCGACGAGGCCGCGGTGGGGAACGGGGAAGGATCGCTGGCCGGCAAACTGTACCGATGGGCAAACGAAGCCCTGTTGACTGATCTGGAAGACGCCTTCGCGTTTCAAACGAATTTCTATAATATATTGGATCTAAAAATCCGCGTAAAAAATATGGGCGTCGGCAATGAAGGCATGAGCGAGCTCCTGGTCCGCTGCGGCGCAAAATCGCTCCTGCTCGCGGAGGATTATTCCATTCCTGTGTACGGCTATATGTCCAATGTGCGTCTCATGGACGAAGACGGGCATGAACTGCATTTTGCCGAACAAAAATTTGCGAAATTCGACAGGACCGTGATCGGCGGCGTTCAGGGCTACCTGTATATCGGTACTGGAAGCTATGATAAAACGCATCCCATGCTGGCCTATGCCAGAGAGTTTCAGGGACAAAGCATCACCCTCCCGAAAGGAAGCAAGGTGGAAACGGAAAGCGCCGCGGCCTATCGGCAGTATCTGCCCATTCTTTTCTTCCAAACCACCTTGGGCCAGACGGAGGAAACGTTCATCCAGGCGCTGACCAGCATCTTGAATTTCCATCAAAACCCGGGCGGATACTATGTGGTCATCGTCTGTACAGAGGAACATACGACGCTGGATGACGCGCTGACGGACGCGTTTGGGCCGCGGTATATCCGGGCGGAAAAAAGCGCGAGCGAAATGCGGAAAACGGATTACAGCCGGCTGGCCGAAAAAGTATATGCCTGTATTGACAGCCAGGGAGGATTTGACGCGGTGCGGGAAGCTGTTCAGGCGGCGATGGTACGGCTGGGGGAAATCAACAGCCTGTGATTCGGAAGGGATGCGCATGGAGCCGCCACGGGTCTTCGGCTCCCTCGCCTGGGCTGCATATGGATATCAGGGCGGCGGAAAAACCCTATCACACAATAAAGGAAGCATGACCATGAAGCTGAAAAAGGAATTCATCACCTACGAGACCGACACGGAATCCATGCTCGTCCCCGCGGGGGGCGCAGGCTGGGCCGGCCTGGTAAAGGGCAACAAGACGCTGGGGGCCATCCTGAGCCTGCTGAAAGAGGATACGACGGAAGACGCGGTCATCATCGCCATGAAGGCCCGCTTTGACGCGCCGGAGGAAATCATTGCCCGGGACGTGCGGAAGGCGCTGGCAGCGCTGCACAAAATCGGAGCGTTGGATGAATAAGCTGTTCAAGCGCGCATAAGAACAGATCTGGCCAGGAAAACCTGGCATAGCTTACAGACAGAACGGCTGTGATCGTGACGCGCCGTCCTGCCTTATTGTTCAACTGTGTCCAAATACTGCGTTTTACGGAAAGCGGGGCGAAAGCGAGATGACGCTGGAAGAATACAGGGTGTCAGCGGAAAACGTGATCTATCTTGCCGCCTGCATGGTCAACGGGGTCAAACCGAACGCAAAGCGCGTGGCTGGAATGAATTTGGAGCAGC
>JAFXMP010000350.1 GCA_017530275.1 Clostridia bacterium
CGTCGACAGTGATGAGGCAGGTTTCTTCATCGTCCGTCAGCACATACAGGTAACCTTCAGCAATCTCTTCTTCGGAAAGTTCAACGGCGTTCAGACCGTCGGGCAGCCAGATGGCCAGGCCCAGTTCTTCCATGGCGTAGAAGCCGCCTTCAAGACCGGAAGCTTCGATCACGGCGGAAACGTCGTCCCAAGTGATCACGTTTTCAGCCATCACGGCGAAGGGCATCACAGTAACGCACAGCAGCGCCAGCAGAGCGATCATTTTCTTCATAGGTTCATTCTCCTTTCAGTTCGCCGCATTTTTGCGGCCATGGTATTATACAACGGATCATCGCCGTTGTACATAGCGGATTCGGCAATATTTTGGTAATCTTCTATTATTTTTCGCTTTTCCGAACAAAAAACATTCCAATAAAGTTTTGCCTGGGGCTGGGCAAAAAGGAAAAGCTGTGGTATACTCACTATGAATAAATGGGCGTTTTGGACGCCGGGATAAAAAGCGGATGAGCGAACGATAATTCTGTGAGCGCGTCCCAAAAAGGAGAGACAGAACGCATGTATGATATTTTGATCATCGGCGCGGGCGTCGTGGGCTGTGCCCTGGCCCGAAAGCTTTCCCGCTACGAGGGGAAGATCGCCGTGCTGGAGCGGGCGGAGGACGTGGCTGACGGCGCCAGCAAGGCCAACAGCGGCATCGTGCACGCGGGCTTTGACGCCAAGCCGGGCACAAAGAAAGCCTACTACAACGTAAAAGGCGCGAAGATGTACGGGAATCTGGCCCGCCAGCTGGGCGTGCCCTATGATCCCATCGGAGCGCTGGTGCTGGGCTTTTCGGAGGAGGACCGGGCGGCGCTTCAAAAGCTGTACGATCAGGGGCAGGTCAACGGCGTGGAGCAGCTGCGCATCATCGAGCACGACGAGATCATGGCCCTGGAACCCAACACCAACCCGGACGCGGTGTGCGCCCTGTACGCTCCCACCAGCGCGGTGGTGAGCCCCTACGAAATGACCTTGGCCCTCAGCTATCACGCGGCCCAGAACGGGGTGGAATTCATTTTCGACTGCCCGGTGGAAAAGATCTATGAAGATCATGACACCTGGCATGTGGATACCCCCAAGGGCACGTTTGAAGCCCGGGCTGTCATCAACTGTGCTGGCGTTGGCGCGGCGGAGCTGCACAACATGATTTCGGATCAGCCGGTGAAAATCATTCCCCGCCGGGGCGAATATTACCTGCTGGATTCCACCGTGAAATGTCCCTTCACCCGCACCATGTTCCAGGTGCCGAGCAAAATGGGCAAGGGCGTGCTGATTTCCCCCACGGCCCACGGCAACGCCCTTCTGGGCCCCTCCGCCGAGGACATCGGCGATCCCTACGACACCGCCACCACCCGGCAGGGCCTGGATTTTGTACTGGAGAAATGCCGACTGACCTGGCCCAAGGTGAACACCCGCCCGGTGATCACCACCTTCTCCGGAGTGCGCGCCCATCCCGCTACCGACGATTTCATCATCGGTCCGGTGCACGGCGCGCCGGACAACGCCTTTGAAGCCATCGGCATCGAAAGCCCCGGCCTCACCGCCGCCCCGGCCATCGCCGAGGAATTAGGCGAAATGGTGGCCGAGCATTTGAAGCTGCCCGCCGCCCGGATGGTAAAGGCTCCCGAACCGCTGCTCAAACCCTTCGCCGCCATGACGGAAAAAGAACGGGCCGCCGCCTGCAAAGAGAACCCGGACTACGGCCGCATCGTGTGCCGGTGCGAGGTGATCACCGAAGCGGAGATTCGGGACGCCATCCGCCGTCCCGTAGGCGCAAAGTCCATCGACGGGGTAAAGCGCCGCACAAGGGCGGGCATGGGCCGGTGCCAGGGCGGGTTCTGCTCCCCCCGGGTCATGGAAATCCTGTGCGAGGAACTGAAATGTTCGCCCCTGGACATCACCAAATGCGGCGGGGAAAGCAGGCTGCTGATCGGCACCCTGGACGATATCGCAAAGGAGGCGCGGGGCCATGAGTGAAAACAACATCAAGGTGGACGTTCTGGTCATCGGCGCAGGTCCGGCGGGCCTGGCCGCCGCCATCGCGGCGAAAAAAGCGGGCGTTGACAATCTGATCGTGCTGGAGCGGGAGGATCATCCCGGCGGCATCCTGCGCCAATGCATCCATAACGGCTTTGGCCTGCACCGCTTCAAGGAAGAGCTGACCGGCCCCGAATACGCCCAGCGGGATATTAATACCGCCCAGGAAATGAACATCGATATCCGCACCGGCGTCACCGTGCTGTCCGTAAGCAAGGATAAGCGGGTCACCGCCGTGAGCAGGGAAAACGGCCTGCAAATCTTTGAAGCAAAATCCATCGTGCTGGCCATGGGCTGCCGGGAGCGTCCCAGAGGGGCTCTCGCCATCCCCGGCACCCGCTGCGCGGGCATTTACAGCGCGGGAACGGCCCAGAAATTCGTGAACCTGGAAGGCTACATGCCGGGCCGCCGGGTGGTGATCTTAGGCAGCGGCGACATCGGCCTGATCATGGCCCGCCGCATGACGCTCCAAGGCGCGAAAGTGCTGGCCTGCGTGGAACTCATGCCCTATTCCAGCGGCCTGAACCGCAACATCGTGCAGTGTTTGCAGGACTACAACATTCCCTTGTACCTGTCCCACACCGTCATCGACATTCAGGGCAAGGAGCGGCTTTCCGGCGTGACCGTAGCGAAAGTGGACGAGAACCGCCGCCCCATCCCCGGCACGGAAATGCAATTTGAATGCGACACGCTGCTGCTCTCCGTGGGTCTGATCCCCGAAAACGAGCTGTCCGCGGGCGCGGGCGTGGCGCTGTCCCCCGTCACCAGCGGCGCGGTGGTCAGCGATACCCTGGAAACCAGCATTCCCGGCATGTTCGCCTGCGGAAACGTGCTGCATGTGCACGACCTGGTGGACCACGTGAGCAACGAATCCTTCCGGGCAGGTGAAATGGCCGCCCGCTACGCCAAGGGTGAGCGCCGCACGGGCAGGGAAATCCCCGTCAAGGACGGCAAGGGCGTGCGCGGCGTGGTGCCCCAGAAGCTGCTGCTCTCCGACGATTGCCAGGGCGTCGATCTCATGTTCCGCCCCGATCAGGTGTACCGGGATCATTATCTCACCGTGTACGCTGACGGAAAAGTGCTGTCTTCCGTAAAAAAGATGATCCTCACCCCCGGCGAAATGGTGGTGCAGCCCCTGAACGAAAAAGCGCTGGCCGCCTGTCAGGAAGCCAGCGAAATCACCGTGGCAATCACGGCGGAAAAAGCTGTATAAGGCCATATTCTATAGAAAAGCGCGTTCCGGCGAACGCGCTTTTTGCTTGCGGGAAGATAAGGGGGAAGCGGTTAGTGATCAGTGGTTAGCGACGTCCTGACATAAAACACTAACCATGGTTCCCGCGATCTTTCTTTGGGCTTCCGCAAACAGCACGGGCGTAACGAACGGATAGGTCAGGTGATCCGGCAGCGCGTCAAACATTTCGATTTTGCTCATTTCGTTGGGCGGCAGTTCTCCCAAATGACGAATCAAAGCGGCATACACCCGGCCATTGGAGGAGCCTTCCGAATCGAAAGCAAAGTAGTCGCATACGGGAATCAGTTCAGCGTCCTTCACGCCGCTTTCTTCATACAGCTCCCGCCGGGCCGCCTGCTCCGGCGTTTCGTTTTTCTCGATGTGCCCGCCCTGGGTCTCCCAGGATCGATGCCCGCTGTGGTAGCTCAAAAGATACCGGCCCTGATAGAAGGAGCAGACCACGACGAACCGAAGCGGCGTCAGCGTGCCAAAGGGATGAACCACGCATTGCAGCTCATGATGTCCCGTCAAACTGTTTTCTTCCTCCTTATATACGGGCTTTGATCCATTGCTGCACGGAGGCGGTCACCTGATCCAAATGGAAACCGTAGCAATGGTCGTCCCCTTTGATGATGGCCAACTGCGCATTGGCATAACGGGCGGCGGCGTCGATAGAGCACTGCACGGGAACCGCCCCGTCATTGTCCCCATGCACCAGCAGCACCGGCCCCTGGTAGCGGTCAACGGCTTCCTCCACATGGATAGTTTGGGCCACGCGGATGTAATTGCCACCCAGGGTTTTGCCGTTCCAGGCGGGAATTTCCTCCGGAATGCGTTCAGGATCGAAGGGATAGCCCAGCAGATTGCCTTTCCGCGCCAGATCGGGGATCATGTTGGCGGGGGAAAGGGCGATCAGCCCCTTGATCACGTCCCGCTCCATGGCCGCGGCCAGAATGGCGGTCAGGCCGCCCTGGGAATGCCCGCACAGGTAAAGATCCCCGGCAAAGGGCAGCGCTTTGGCGTAATCGATCAGGGCCAGGGCGTTGTTCAGCCATTTGTACAGGTTATGGTCGTGAAACGCGCCGCCGCTTTCCCCGTGGCCGTACATGTCCGCCCGCAGGGTCACGCAGCCCGCTTCCAGCAGCGCCCGGTTCACGGCCAGTAAATGCGGTTCGTCCTTGTGCCCGGTGAAGCCGTGAATGATCACCACAACGGGCATTTCCTTTTTTTGATTTACGGGCATTTCCAGCTTCGCGCTCAGGCGGATGCCGTCGTCCAGGATGTACATTCGATATTTCCTCCTTCGCTTGATCCAATTTCAAGGGCTTGTATCTTTCAGCCGTTTGCTGTGCGGTTGTTTTCATTTCTCATATTACCCCTTTCTTCCGCCGCCGTCAAGCCTGCCCCAAATGGCAGGCGAAGCTTACGCATGAATGAAAAACCGGGAACTGGAATAAATATTTCTTCAAATCTGGTCTGGCGCAAATATAGAAAAATGAGGCAATTTATGCTACAATATAAAGAAGGGCAGTTTTTGTGCGCCTTTTCCACAGGATTTGAACGAAAAAAATGGTGCTTTGATCACAAGGGGTGTCCTGACCAATGATCCATCAATTACAATTTGCAGGCTATTCTCCGATTGGAGACCTTACGGCTGTAGCCGTCTGCTTTGTGATGCTCATCCTGATTTATTTTTCCTATACCAATAAAACCCGCAGTTTTCACGTTTTTCTTTCCCTGATCGGGCTGATCATCGCCGCGGCCCTTATGAACGTATTCACCTACACCGTTGCAGTCAGCGGAGGGCAAATGGCGCTCGCAGGCGGGCTGCGGGGCGCGTATCATTGCCTGCTGTACATGACTTTTTTGCATTTTGTGATCTATATCGCCGCCACCGCCCGGGTGGACAAGCCAGAAAGGACCGTTTATCTGACGATCGCCGTGCTGCTGTTCGCCGCGGTGTCGGCGATAGAAATGTATTTTGCCTTGATTGAAGGCGATCTGCACATTTCAGAGGCCGGAGAGATATTGTATCAAGGCCGGAACATTTTCATGTACGGGTATCTGAGCTTTATCGCCCTGATCATCGTGATGCTGGTGCGGGTGCGCAACCGGCTGTTCCGGCGGGTGATGCTGGGCTTTTACAGCAGCATGGCCGTTTCCTTTGCAATACTGGCGCTGCAGCAGCTGCACGGTCAGATATCCTATACGGTGAGCACCTTCCTTTTTCCGGTCATCGCCATGTT
The DNA here is from genome assembly GCA_017530275.1 of Clostridia bacterium. Next base: position 5,554 of record JAFXMP010000350.1, read on the forward strand.
TTACGTCATGCATTCCACGCCCTACGACGCCATGCTGGGAGCCATCGACAGCAGCGCCTTGGGCAATATGGTGCGCTACGCCTATGAACGGAAAAAGGATTTCATTTTCATGAGTCTGTACCTGCGGCAGTTTCACGAGGAGAGCAAGCCCTTTCCCGAGGAACTGCAGGCTACGATCAGACGTTTCAGCACCGATTTTTTCCGAGGCGCGGTCATGTTTCAGGTGGATAACGGCTACGAGATACTTTTGGCTCCCATCAGCCGCAACCCGGATTATGAAGATCGTATCCGCAGCATTCTGTTCGCTTTTCAAAAGGAGTACCAGTATTACAAATACGATTATAAGATCGTGTTCGGGGAATCCATGCCGGAAATCAGCCAGAAAAACGAATATGTCAGCTTCGTACAGTATCTCCAACAGCGCATGCCGGAAAACAGTGTGCACAGGGTGGGGACGGATGATGTGAAGCAGTTCGGCGAGTATGAGCTCCTCCAGAAGGAACTGGAAAACATCCACGAAAAGCACGATCTGGACGATTCCCGGGTGCTGGTATACTGCCAGCCGGTGCTGAACCTGAAAACCCGCAAGTATGATACCGCCGAAGCCCTCATGCGGCTGCAATTACCCAACGGGAGCATGGAATTCCCGGAACGGTTCATTCACCTGGCGGAGGAAAGCGGCGTCATCCACACCCTGACGCAGATCATCCTGCACAAAACCTGCCTGCAAATCAGAAAGCTGCTCGCGGAGGGCTATCGCTTCGCCCGGATGTCGGTAAACGTGTCCGTGCTGGAGTTGAAGGACGATCAATTCTGCCCGGACATCATCCAGATCATCAACCAGTGCGGCGTACCCTGCGAAAAAATCGCCGTCGAACTCACCGAATCCCGCACCGACGACGATTTTATCCTTATGAAGAGCAAAATCAGCGAACTAAGGGAACAGGGCATCAAGATTTATTTAGACGATTTCGGCACCGGCTATACGAACATGAAAAGGATCATGGAGATTCCTTTTGACATCATCAAGTTTGACCGGTCCATGGTGCTTGCCAGCGGGACCAGTGAGCGCAGCGGAAAGCTGGTGGAAGGTCTGGCCGGCGTGTTTTCCGATCTGCAATATTCCGTACTGTACGAGGGCGTGGAAAACGAATCGGACGAAAAAATGTGCAGCGAAATGTTCGCCTCCTATCTGCAAGGGTATAAGTATTCCTGCCCCATTCCAATGGACCAGCTGAGCGAGTACTTTGAAAAATGTGCATCCTGACGGAAGCTGGATAATTGCTTTTGGCAATAGCGCAAGGGGGATTGACGCTTGAAGAAGATCAGCAAAAAAAATAAAACGGGTATTTCGGTCCACGCGTTTGTGCTGCCTTTGGTGATCGTGCTGGCGATGCTGCACGTGGCGGTCATTGGCTTGTTTTTTTCCATCAGCAAACAAAGTAACCGCCTGTCCACCATTATGCGCAGCGCCGGCACGTACACCCAGGACGCCACCTCCCTCCAGGCGGGATCCAGCGTGCTGTCTGAAACAGCCAGCACCTATGTGCTCATGCCCATCCTGGAAAACAGGGAGGCGAACGTGGGCACCCTGAACGCCTACGCTAACGAGCTTGCCATGGATCGGCGGGGCGATCAGGTAATAGCCCGGTTCCAGGAATACAATGTGAGCGCGGAAGCGAAAGCCCTGCTTGCCCAGGCAGCAGACAGCGCCAATCAGTTGCTGGAGGCCCAACTGCACGCCTTGGCCCTGGTCAACGCCGTATATCCCATCCCCCAGACCCCGCCGCTGACGAACATCCCCCTGCCGGAGCTGACGGCGGAGGAAGCGGCCATGCCGGACGGGCAGAAGCTTTCCGTCGCCAAGGGGCTGGTGCTGGGGTCGGCATACGGGCAGAACAAATACGCCGTTTCCCAGGGCGTGAACGGCTGTGTGGGCCTGATCCAGCAGCAGTCCGCCCAGGAATCCGCCCAGGCGGGCCAGCGCATCGGCTTGCTGCGGACGATGATGTGGGTGGCCACCCTGTCCATCATGGTGATCCTGATTGGCGCGTTCATCGTTCTGTATCTCAAGATCATGCAGCCTCTGGGCCGGTTTGAGCAGCTGATCCCACAGGATCAGCCCCTGGACGAAAAGAAGGGCTTCCGGGAAGTGCGACTGGTGGCACGGGCGTACAACGAGGTGCTCAAACGCCGGAACGACCTGGACCAGATCCTGCGCTCCGCCGCGGAAACCGACGCCCTGACAAACCTGCCCAACCGCTACCGGTTCGAGCAGTATCTGGTGGAAGCCCAGGACAGCGGCAGTTCCATGGCGGTGATGCTGTTCGACGTGAACTTCTTAAAGCGCACCAACGATACCCAGGGCCATTTGGCGGGAGATCAGCTGATCCGCCACGCGGCGGACTGCATTTCCTCCTGCTTCGGGGAAAACTGCTTCCGCTTTGGCGGGGACGAATTCGCCGCCATCGTGACGGACTGTACTCTGGATTCCATCCGCGGCATGGTGCGCCGGTTTGAGGAAAAGGAAAAAATGGAAGGCATGAGCATTTCCCTGGGCTACGCCTATACCGACGATATCGGCAAAACCACCATAAAGAACCTGCTGGACGAGGCAGACAGGTATATGTACGCGCAGAAGAAGATCGTGCATGAACAGAGCTGACACAAAAGAGTGGAGAGCGGAGGACGGAGAGTTTAGAGTAGGGAGTTGAGAGTTGAGAGTTGAGATAATTATAGTTGACAATGATGGGAACCCGATTATATCCACTATATAAATCTCAACTCTCAACTCCCAACTCTTTATTTTATTTTCCTCAACTCTTTTTTATTTTCTTTTTTTCGCCGACAGGACAATGGGTTTTCGCGCCGAATAGGGAATTTGGTTATTTTCGGAAACAAAGGATAGGAGGATTTTCCCATGCAATACGGTTATTTCGACAATGCCCGCCGGGAATATGTGATCACCGACCCCCGCACGCCCATGCCCTGGGCCAATTACTTAGGTTCACCGGAATACGGCGCCATCGTGACCCAGAACGCGGGGGGCTACAGCTTTGTCAAGTCCGGCGCGGCGGGGCGCATCCTGCGCTATATGTTCAACCAGTTCGACGAGCCGGGCCGCTATATCTACCTGCGGGACGAGGATACCGGCGATTTTTGGTCCGCCTCCTGGCGGCCGGTGGAAAAGCCCCTCAAGGATTATGAGACTGTCACCCGCCATGGCACCAGCTACACCCAGATCGAATCCGCCTATGACGGCGTCGAAACCAAGGCCCTGTACTACGTGCCCATGGACGCCGCCCACGAGGTCTGGCGCCTGGCCGTGACCAACACGGGCGACGCGCCCGGAAGATCGGCGTGTTCGGCTACTGCGAATTCACCACCGACAGCTTTTACACCCAGGACCTGGTGAACATGCAGTACACCCAGTTCATCACCGTGACCGAGTTCCACAAGGACCATATTTTGCAGCGCATCAACCAGTTCTGCAACGTGAACGAAAACGGCGAGAACGGCATGGAGCGCTTCTTCGGCCTGGCTGGCGCGGAAGTGGAAAGCTACACCGGCCGCCGGGACCGGTTCCTTGGCGTGCACCGGTTCAACGCGCCCAAGGGCGTTACGGACGGCAGACTGGACAACAGCGTGAACTTCAACGGCAATCCCTGCGGGGCCCTGCACACGGTTCTTGAATTGCAGCCTGGCGAAACCAAAACCATCGCCTTCCTGCTGGGCCGCAAAGGCGAACAGGAAGCGAAGGAATTGATCCGCCGCTATCGGGATACCGCCTACACCGTGGACGCGGAATGGCGCACCCTCATCGATTACTGGCACGGCAAGCTGAACAACCTGAACATCCACACCCCGGACGATAACCTGAACACCATGGTGAACACCTGGAACGCTTTCCAGTGCTTCACCACCTTCGTCTGGAGCCGCGCCGCCAGCCTGATCTACTGCGGCGAGCGCAACGGCTACGGCTACCGGGACACCGTGCAGGATATCCAGGGCATCATCCACCTGGACCCTGCCATGGCCAAAGACCGCATCCGCTTCATGCTTTCCGCTCAGGTACACCACGGCGCGGGCCTGCCCCTGGTGAAATATTCCCACAATCCCGGCCATGAGGACACCCCGGAGCAGGACAGCTACGTGAAGGAAACCGGCCATCCCGCCTACCGCGCTGACGACGCCATGTGGCTGTTCCCCACCGTGTATAAGTACGTTGCCGAAACCGGCGACAAGGACTTCCTCAATGAAGTGATCCCCTTCGCGGACTACGACGAGGGTACCGTCATCGAGCATTTGAAGCGGGCCATCGATTTTACCATGCACCATTTGGGCGCTCACGGCATGCCCGCCGGCCTGCACGCCGACTGGAACGACTGTCTGAAATTGGGCGCCCAGGGCGAAAGCAGCTTCGTGGCCTTCCAGTTCTATCTGGCCCTGCGGCAGTTGGACGAACTGCTGCCCGATACAGAAGAAAACAAGGCATACAGCGCCTGGCTGAAGGAAACCGCCGAAAACCAATTGAAGCTCATCAACGAGTATTTCTGGGAGGACGACCGCTTCCGCCGCGGCTATACCCAGGAAGGCGCGGTGATCGGCAGCAAGCACGATCCCGAGGCCGCCATGTGGCTCAATCCCCAGTCCTGGTGCGTCATTTCCGGCGGAGCCACCAAAGAGCAGGCCGAAAAGAGCATGGAAACGGTCTACGAACAGCTCAATACCCCCAACGGCATCGAGCTGATGACCCCCTGCTACAAAAAGCACGCCTTTGACGGCGCGGCCATGCTGCTCTTTAACCCCACCACCAAGGAAAACGGCGGCATCTTCTGCCAGGCCCAGGGCTGGGCCATCCTGGCGGAAGCGCTGCTGGGCCACGGCGGACGGGCCTTCCAGTACTTCAAGGAATCCTGCCCCGCCGCCTACAACGACCGGGCCGAGATCCGCGAGGTGGAGCCCTACGTGCACTCCCAGTTCATCGAGGGCCACGAAACGCCCCAGCCGGGCCGCGCTCACGTGCATTGGCTCACCGGCACCGCCTCCACCGTCATGGTGGGCATGGTGGAAGGCATCTTAGGCCTGCGCCCCACCCCCGACGGCCTGCGCATTATTCCCGCCATTCCCGCGGCATGGGACGGCTTCACCATGGAAAAGACCTTCCGGGGCAAGCGCCTGCATATCACCGTGGATAACGCAGCCCACCATGAGGGCGGCGTGCAGAAGCTGCTGGTCAACGGTCAGGCCGTCACCGCCCAAGTCCTCACCGACGATATGCTCCACGATGGCGACCAGATCACTGTGGTGATGTAACTCTCGGAATAAAAGAACACTTTAAGTGAGTGTGGAGTTTGGAGGGTGGAGGGTGGAGTTTTGAATTGTCTGTCACTTTTGAATAGTAACTTGCAGGATAAACTGCGAATCACTATATATAACTCCACCCTCCACTCTCCACCCTCCAAACTCACTGAAAGTGCTCTTGAAATTCGCATCTGTTTGGGGGGGATTGACTTTTCCCCTTTTCCCGCATATAATAGCAGCGAGCGATGAACGGGAAAAAAGCCCGGATCATGCGGCGGAAGAGAGGACGCGTCATCGGCTGAAAGCGCGTCCCGCCGTGCCAGGCAGTGCCCCCGGGAGCAGCGAGGCAGAAAATCAGTACGCCCCGCCGTATGCGCCGCGTTAAGGCGATTTCCCAGAAAGTAAGAGTGGATCAAGACGGCCCGCCGTTCTCTGAAAGGAGAGGCGCGCCGTTTTTTTGTCAGGGGGAAACAGCCATGTTTGAAAGATTGAAGCGGGATCTGGACGCGGTAATCGCCCGGGACCCGGCGGTTCATTCCCGGTGGGAGGTCTTTTTCTGTTATCCGGGCTTCAAGGCCGTGCGCTCCCACCGGAGGGCGCACAAAGCCTATCTGAAAGGCCATTTTCTGCTGGCCCGGCTCATTAATTTTCATTCCTACCAGCGCACGGGCATCGACATCCACCCCGGCGCGAAGTTAGGCGAGGGCGTGTTCATCGACCACGGCACCGGCGTGGTGATCGGCGAAACCGCCGAGGTGGGCGACGACGTGACCATCTACCAGGGCGCGACCCTGGGCGGCACCGGCAAGGACACCGGCAAGCGCCATCCCACCATCGGGAAAGGCGTCACCGTGGGGGCCGGGGCCAAGGTGCTGGGCCCCATCACCATCGGCGACCATGTGAAGATCGGCGCGGGGGCCATCGTCTTAAAGGACGTGCCGGATCACTGTACCGTCGTCGGCAACCCCGGCCGCATCGTGCGCGGCCCCGCCACACGCCCGGATATCGACCTGAACCACGGCGACCTGCCCGATCCCGTGGCCGACCGGGTGCACGCCATTGAAAACAAGCTGGAGCTTTTGGCGCAGGAAACCGAAGAACAAAGGGACTGCGAAAACTGTCCGCGGGAAGAATGCCCCATGAAAAAAGAAAAAGCAAAATGACATACAAGGGAGGATACATTGATGCAAATTTACAACAGTCAGACAAGGAAAAAGGAAGAATTCGTTCCCCTGCATCCCGGCAAGGTGGGCATTTACGCCTGCGGCCCCACGGTGTACGATTATTTCCACATCGGCAACGCCCGGCCCTTCATCACCTTCGACGTGCTGCGCCGGTACTTTGAGCACCGGGGCTATGAAGTGACCTTCGTGCAGAACTTCACCGACATCGACGACAAGATGATCAAACGCGCCAACGCCGAGGGCATCACGGTGAAGGAGCTGGGCGACCGCTTCATCAAGGAATACTACCAGGACGCTCAGTCCTTGGGCATCCGGCCCGCCACGGTGCACCCCCGTGCCACGGAGCATATCGGCGAAATCATCCATCTGGTCAAGACCCTGGAAGATAAGGGCTACGCCTACGAGGTCAACGGCGACGTGTACTTCGACGTGGAAAAGGATAAGGGTTACGGCAAGCTGTCCGGCCAGAATCTGGACGACCTGGAAGCGGGCGCCCGTATCGACGTGGACGACGTGAAGCGCAACCCCGCCGACTTCGCCCTGTGGAAAGCCCAGAAGCCCGGCGAGCCCGCCTGGGATTCCCCCTGGGGCAAGGGCCGTCCCGGCTGGCACATCGAATGCAGCGCCATGAGCATGAAGTATTTGGGTGAAACCTTCGATATCCACGCGGGCGGCAAGGACCTGCTGTTCCCCCACCACGAAAACGAAGTGGCCCAGAGCGAGTGCGCCACCGGCAAGCCCTTCGCCCGGTACTGGATGCACAACGGCTTCATCAACATCGACAACGAGAAAATGAGCAAATCCCTGGGCAATTTCTTCACCGTGCGTGATATTGTGAAGGAATACAATCCCGAGGACATCCGCATGTTCATGCTCTCCGCCCACTACCGTTCTCCCGTGAATTTCAGCCGGGATATGGTGGCTCAGGCTCACGCCTCCCTCCAGCGGCTGTACACCGCCCGGGAACACCTGCTGTTTTTGCAGAAGAACGCCCAGGAAAAGGCCCTTTCCGCCGACGAGGAAGCGCTGCTGGCCCGCGTGAAAGAGGACGCGGACCGCTTCGACGCCGCCATGGACGACGACCTGAACACCGCCGACGCCCTGGGAGCAATCTTTGAAATCGTGAAGGACGCCAACGTGAGCCTGAACGAGCAGAGCAGCAAAACCGCCGTGGACAGCGTGCTCAAGACCCTGCTGGAGCTCACCGGCGTGCTGGGCCTGCTCATGAAGAAAGCCGACGACGGCCTGCCCGCCGAAATCCAGCAAATGGCCGACGAACGCGCAAAGGCCCGCAAGGAAAAGAACTGGAAGCGCAGCGACGAGCTGCGCGACGCCCTGGCCGCCGCCGGGTATCTGGTGAAGGACACCCCCCAGGGGCAGAGCATTACGAAGATGTAAGGAACCAGCCGAAAAGAACGCGCCGCCCGCACGCAGCCGGGCGGCGCGTTTTCTTACAGCCGGACGATTTTACAGATTTTGTAAAACCCGGTCCGTTGACAAATTTCTGCTCTCGGTGCTACAATGCCAAATGATGGAGTTTTCCGAACACACGGGAGTGACAGCGCATGAGATTCTTATGGAAGTATCTGAAAAAATACGCCCGGCGCATCATCGGCGTGATGGGGATCAAGCTGTCCGGCACGGTGCTGGAGCTGCTGATCCCCTACGTGATGGAGCATCTGATCGATCATGTGGTGCCCACCAAACAGATGCTTTCCGTGCTGCTGTGGGGCCTTGCCATGATCGCGCTGGCGATTGGCGTGCGGATGCTGAACGTAACGGCCAACCGGCTTTCCGTGCGCACAGCCAAGGAAACGGCCTGGGAGGTGCGGCGGGATCTGTTCCATACGGCGCTGAACCTGTCCGGCAAACAGATGGACGAGGTGGGCCTGCCCTCGCTCATTTCCCGCATGACTTCGGACAGCTATAACGTGCAGAACTTTATCCGGTTCGTACAGACGATGGGCGTGCGCGCCCCCATCATGCTGGTGGGCGGCATCGCCATTACGTTGACCATGGACGTGGGCCTGGCTTCCATCCTTTGCATTATGGCCCCCATCATGATCGCCCTGGTGGTGTTTATTTCCATGAAGGGCATCCCGCTGTACGACCGGGTGCAGCGGGGCATGGACGATATCGTGCGCGTCATGCGGGAAAATATCACCGGCATCCGGGTGGTGAAAGCCCTCTCCCGGGAGCCTTACGAAATCAAACGCTTTTCCGCCGCCAACGCGGAAACCGCCCGGCGGGACATCAAGGCGGGCATGATCATGGCAATGCCGGGCCCCATCGTGACGCTGTTTTTGAACGTGGGTCTGACTCTGGTGGTACTGCTGGGCGCCCGGCGGGTGAACGACGGAGTTACGGAGCCGGGGGTGATCCTGGCCTTCCTGACTTACTTTAATATGGTCCTGATGGGCGTCATGGGCCTCAACCGGTTTTTCATGATGCTGTCCAAGGCCAACGCTTCCGCGAGCCGCATCGGCCAGGTGGTGGAAACGGAAGAAGCGCTGCCGCCCCTGCCGGACAGCCAGGCCGCCCACACGGATCGGCCCGGCTACATTGTTTTCGATCACGTGTCCTTTAGTTATGACAGCGGCGCGGAAACAGCTGCGGATGGGGCGGGCTTTGCCGGGTCCCACCGGCAGAAATGCTTAGAAGATATCGATTTTGCCATTCCCTATGGCGGCACTTTGGGCGTCATCGGGGCGACCGGCGCGGGCAAAACCAGCATCGTGAACCTGCTCATGCGCTTTTACGATCCCCAGGAGGGCCACGTGTTTGTGGACGGCAGGGACGTGCGAACCTATGACCGGGACGAACTGCACGGAAAATTCGGCGTGGTGTTCCAGAACGACGTGGTTTTTGCCGATACCGTGCGGGAAAATATTGCCTTTGGCCGGGACGTTTCCGACGAGGCCCTGCGCTTCGCCGCCCGGGACGCCATGGCCCAGGAATTTGTGGAAAGCTATGAGGACGCCTACGAGCACCGGGCCGTGATCCACGGGGCCAATTTTTCCGGGGGCCAAAAGCAGCGTCTGCTGATTGCCCGGGCCCTGGCGGCCAAGCCGGAAATTCTGGTGCTGGACGATTCCTCCTCCGCCCTGGATTACCGCACCGACGCAGGCGTGCGCAAAGCCATCCGGGAAAATTACGCCCCTGCTGCCACCATCGTGATCGCCCAGCGGGTCAGTTCCATCCGGGCCCTGGACCAGATCATCGTGCTGGACGAGGGCAAAGTGATCGGCTGCGGCACCCATGAAGCGCTGCTTTCCTCCTGCCCGGCCTACCGGGAAATCCATGAAACGCAGATGGGGGAGGTGGAGTAAGATGGCACGCCGCGATTCCATCATGCATAAGCCCAAGGATACCCGGAAGGCGCTGCGCCGCATGCTGGCCTTTCTGGGCCCCTTCAAATGGCTGATTTTGCTGGTAGCCGTGCTCTGTGTAGCCTCCAACCTTCTGGCCCTGTGGGGGCCCAATCTGGCGGGCTCCGCCATCAACGAAGCCGCCGCGGGCAAAGGAAAGGTAGATTTTGACCAGGTCAGGTACTTTGCCCTGCGCATGCTGATCTGCTACGTCTCTTCCTCCCTGCTCACCATTTCCATTCACTTTATCATGATGAACGTGTCCAAGCGCGCCGCCAAGCACATGCGCCAGGCGGTGTTCGATAAGCTCATGCGCCTGCCCGTGGGGTACTTTGACCGCAACCAGGCCGGGGACATCATCAGCCGCGTCAGTTATGATATCGACGTGATTTCCACCTGCATGGGCACGGACGTGGTATCCATCCTCACCAGCACGGTCACAGTGGTGGGTTCCGTGGTCATGATGGCTTCTATTTCCCTGCCGCTTTCCGCGGTGGTGCTGTTCAGCGTGCCCGCCGCCGTGATCTATACCTCCCGCATGCGCAAAATCACCCAGCCCCGGTTCGTAAAGCGCTCCAAAAACTACGGCATCATGAACGGCTTTGTGGAGGAAATGCTCTCGGGACAAAAGACCATTCAGGCATACGCCTACGAAAAGCGGGTGGAAGATAAATTCAACAATATCAACACCTCCGCCGCGGAAGCCTACTATGACGCGGAATATTACGGCGTCACCATCGGCCCCACCATGGGCTCCATCAACAATATCACCCTGTCCCTGATCGCGCTGCTTGGGTCCATCCTGTACATGGGCGGCTCCATTTCCCTTGGCTCTATATCCTCTTTCGTGCTCTATTCCCGCAAGTTTTCCGGGCCCATCAACGAAATCGCCAATATCATCAACGAATTGTTTTCCGCCCTCGCCGCTTCCGAGCGGGTGTTCGCCCTGCTGGACGAAAAGGAAGAACTGAAAGACATTGAAAACGCAAAAACCCTGGAAAACGTAAAAGGCGACGTGGCATTGTCCCACGTGGCTTTCGGCTACGATCCCGGCAAAACCATCATCCACGACCTGACCATGCGGGCCGACGCGGGCAAGCTCATCGCGATCGTAGGCCCCACCGGCGCGGGCAAAACCACCATCATCAACCTGCTCATGCGCTTTTACGACGTGGATCAGGGCGAAATCACTGTGGACGGGGCGGACATCCGCGTTTGCACCCGCAGCAGTGTGCGCAAAGCCTACGCCATGGTCTTGCAGGACACCTGGGTGTTTCGGGGCACCATTTTTGATAATATCGCCTACGGCAAAGAAAACGCCACCATGGACGAGGTGGTGGCCGCCGCCAAGGCCGCCCACATCCACCCCTTCATCATGCGCCTGCCCCAGGGTTATGAGACCGTGATCAGCGAGGACGGGGGCAACATTTCCAAGGGCCAGAAGCAACTGCTCACCATCGCCCGGGCCATGCTCTACGACGCCCGCATGCTGATCCTGGACGAGGCCACCTCCAACGTGGACACCTCCACCGAGCGCCAGATCCAGGCCGCCATGCGCCGCCTCATGCGGGATAAAACCTGCTTCGTCATCGCCCACCGCCTGTCCACCATCCAGCACGCCGATTTGATCCTGGTGCTGAACCAGGGCGACGTGGTGGAGCAGGGCACCCATCGTAGCCTGATGGAAAAGAAAGGGTTCTATTATCAGCTGTACCGGTCGCAGTTTGAGTGAGACCTACGGTGAACTGTTCGTGTAAAGCGGTTGATATCAATAGAATTGTATGATAGGACCCAGCTTTACCAGATAATCCAAATTTTTTGCATACGTAAGCCCTGCTTCTGTCCAAGATGCGTCTTGTCAGCACAGGAAAAATACGGTATAATTCAATCAGCAAATTCGCACGATGGGGAGAGGATACGGCATGATTTTTTTACAGGAAGGCAATGCCCTGATTGCCAGGCGGCAGGGGGAAACCCTGCGCATCGAAGCCTGGGGCACCGATTCCCTGCGGGTGCGGGCCACCATGTACCCCGCCTTCACGGGGAACGACTGGGCGCTGACGGAACAAGTGACCAGCTTACAGCCCACGGTGAAGATCGGTACACAGACCCTGCGCACCGGAGAGGGCGGCACATGGGAAGCCCCATTCGCGTCCATTGAAAACGGCCGTTTGAAAGCCACGGTGAACCATAGCGGCGTGCTCACCTTTTTGAAGGATAGAAAACAAATCCTGAAGGAATACAACCGGTTTTACGATGGCTCCGTCACCCGGGAAAGCCATTGCCTGAAGGTGCCCAGCCGGGAATGGCTGCCCTACACCGCCGGGGATTACAAACTGACCGTGCGCTTTGAAAGCAGCGACGGGGAAAAAATCTTCGGCATGGGTCAGTATCAGCAGCCCTACCTGGATATGAAGGGCTGCGTGCTGGAGCTGGCCCAGCGCAATTCCCAGGTGAGCGTGCCCTTCATGATCTCCAATTTGGGGTACGGTTTTTTGTGGAACAATCCCGCCGTGGGCAAGGTGTCCTTCGGCAAGAACCTGACCGAATGGGTGGCCGGGGCCTGCAAGGAAATGGACTACTGGATCACCGCCGAGGACAAGCCCAGGGAGCTTTTGTACCAGTACACCGCCGTGACGGGCCGCGCGCCCATGATGCGTGAGGACTGCATGGGCCTGTGGCAATGCAAGCTGCGCTACCGCACCCAGGACGAGGTGCTGTCCGTCGCCCGGGAATACCACCGGCGGAATATCCCCATCGACATCATCGTGATCGACTTCTTCCACTGGACCGTCCAGGGCGATTGGAAATTCGATAAAACCTACTGGCCCGACCCCAAGGCTATGGTGGACGAATTGCACAGCATGGGCATCAAGGTGATGGTGTCCGTGTGGCCCAGCGTGGACCGGCGCAGCGAAAACTTTGGTGAAATGATGGAACGGGGCCTGCTCATGCGCACCGAGCGCGGCGCGGCGCAGACCTACGATTACCAGGGCGACTGCGTGCAGATCGACCCTACCAACCCGGAGACCCGGGCCTACGTGTGGGACAAGTGCAAGCGCCACTATTACGATTACGGCATCGATTTCTTCTGGCTGGACAATTCCGAACCAGACCTGACCAAGTACGATTTCGACAACTTCCGCTATTACCTGGGCCCGGCCCTGGAATGCAGCAACATCTATCCCCAGTATTACAGCCGCGCCTACTTTGAACCCATGACCGCCCTTGGCGCAAATCCCGTGAACCTGCTGCGCTCCGGCTGGGCGGGCAGCCAGAAATACGGAAACGTATTGTGGAGCGGCGATATTCCTTCCTCCTGGGAAGCCCTCAAGGATCAGGTGGCGGCGGGCCTTTCCATCGGCATGGCGGGCATCCCCTGGTGGAACACCGACATCGGCGGCTTCATGGAGGGCAACGTCAACGATCCAGCTTTCCGGCAATTGCTGCTCCGGTGGTATGAGTGGGCTGTATTTACCCCCGTCATGCGCCTCCATGGGGACCGGGAGCCCTATAATATTCCAGCCCTGGACGATCGAGAGCGGGGCGGCGGCTACCTGCACACCGGCCAGCCCACCGAAATGTGGGCCTTAGGCGACGAAATTTTCACCATCATGAAGGCAGGCTACGATCTGCGGAAATCCTTAAAGCCTTATCTCAAGCAAATCTTCCGGGAAGCACACGAAAACGGCTCCCCCCTTATGCGCCCCATGTTCTATGAGTTCCCCGAGGACGCCGCCTGCTGGGACCTGAGCGACCAATACATGTTCGGCCCGGATTATCTGGTGGCCCCCATCCTGAAACCCGATACCTTTGAGCGCAGCCTGTACCTTCCCGCCGGACAGTGGCAGGACATCCACACCGGCGAAACCTACACCGGCGGGCACACTGTGCGCGTGAAAGCGCCGCTGGAATACATTCCCGTTTTCAAACGCAAAGCGTAATGACTGCGCCGCCTGTGGCAAAATTTTTGTCCGGCTGTTTGGAGGTTAACGGATGGCAAACATCTTTGATTACTTAGCCTGGCGAAAGGATGTGCCTTTTTCTGTTTCGCCCTTTAACGAGGTGGACGGGCTGGTGCTGTCTGAGCTGATTTACGCGGATTTTTCCGGAGGTGTGACGGAAGAAGGGGGAAAGCTGCCGCTTTCAGAGGTGCGAAACCGCTTCTGGCAGCGCCACACCAAAGAAGAAATCATGGCGGAGGACAGCTTCACCAAAATGGCTCCCTTTCTGATGGACGATATGGTGGACGGAGCGCGGTTTGCCGGTACGCAGGTATCCTGGTATTATGACGTGGTGGACACAGCGGCGGATATTCAGCTGGCGGTGGCGACGTTCTGGCTTCCCGACGGCACGGCGTTTGTAGCCTTCCGGGGCACGGACAGCACCATCGTGGGCTGGAAGGAAGATTTTCTGCTCAGCTATTTGCCGGAAACCGAAGGCCAGCGTCGGGCGGCGGCTTATATGGACGCACATTTTTCGGATGCGGACATACCTCTGCGGGTAGGGGGCCATTCCAAGGGCGGCAACCTGGCGGTGTATGCCGCTGTTTCCGCGTGCCCAGCGGTACGGAAACAGATTCAAGCTGTGTATTGCAACGACGGTCCCGGCTTCCTGGAAGCGTTTACCCAGTCCGAAGCATACCGGGAAATGCTGCCCCGCATCATCTGCATCGTGCCGGAAGAAAGCATGATCGGCACGTTACTCTCCAATGAAGCGTACCAGCATGTGGTGAAAAGCAGCGCTGTCAGCATCATCCAGCACGACGGGTTTTCCTGGCAGGTGCTGGGTCCCCGGTTCGTGGAGGCGGAGAAACGCTCGGAGGGCAGTTATTTGACTGAAAACACCCTGCGCGCGTGGCTGCGCGGCATAAACGAAAACGACCGGCGGCTGTTCGTTGGCACGCTGTTCGGCCTGCTGGAATCCACCGGCGCGCAAACCATTCCCCAGCTCAAGCAGGATATGGTTGGCGCCCTTGCAAACATGAAAAAGATGCTGGATAATACCCCAAAGGAAGACCGGGACGCCGTTTGGGCGATCATCGCTAAGCTGCTGAAAATGGGCGGCGAAAACGTATGGCAGGAAGCCAAAAAAGCGCTGAACGCTCTGCTGGTATCCGTGGCTTCCCGCGAAAAAGATAAGAAGCCGGAGCTGCCCGCGCCATGATCCGCTTGATCGCTTCCGATCTGGACGGCACCCTGCTGAACGTTCAGGGACAGCTTCCGGAAGGGATCTTAAACGGTAAAAACCTGGTATAATAGGAACAAATCCCATGATGCGTTTTTTTGCCGCGGCTTTATTTCCAAAAACGGGTATCCATGAAAGGGGGGCGCCGCATGTATCAGGCGGAATACTTATCCACCTTTCCCTATTTCCAGCACGTGCTGGAAAACGTTCCTCTGACGTCGGTGCACGATTCCCTGACAGGGTTGATTTCCAGAAAGTATATGCTGGAATTCATTCATGATCTGATCAGCCGTCAAGTGCACTTCACCCTGGCGATCATCGACCTGGACAATTTCAAGAGCATCAATGATAATTACGGACACGCCACAGGCGACGGGGTGCTCTCTCAGCTGGGCGAAGCCCTGCGGGATTACGTGGGGCGGGACGGCCTGGCCGGGCGCTTCGGCGGAGACGAATTCTTGATGGTCTACTTTAAGTCCAACGATTACGCGCATATTCACGATTATTACGACGGCTTCTTTTCAGGCGGGCGGCTGTTCCGCCGCTACTATATCGTGGACGATGTCACCCTGTTCATGACCGGTACGTTGGGCAGCGCGGCTTACCCCGAGGACGCCCAGGATTTTGAAACTTTGTTCGCCAAAGTGGATAAAGCTTTGTACCGGGGCAAATCCAAGGGCCGCAACTGCTACATCATCTATGTGGAATCCAAGCACGGCCACCTGGAAATCCCCAAGCTGGCCAAGCGCAGCCTGTACGATACCCTCCGGGAAATGGCCGAAGCCTTCGACCGTGGCGGGAGCATGGAGGATAAGATGCGCTGGGCTTTCGCGCCGATCCAGGAAAACCTGCGTCTGAACACGATGATGTATATCGACGGAGCGGGCATGCTTCGGGACTTGATTTCCGGCCAGGAGCTGGGTGTGACGGGCGGCGTGGAATCCCTGATGGAAAACGGCCTGTACGCACCCACCAACCTGGCCGAGTGCTATGACGCAAATCCCACGCTGGCCATGACCTTGGTGAATACCGGCTACGAATCCGCCCTGTTTTTTCAGATCGAGCGCCGGGATGGGAGCTTGGGCTGCCTGATCCTTTGCCCGGAGCCCCATACCATGCATATTTGGCAGGATGAAGAGCATTGCGCCGCTTTTTTCCTCGCCCGGCTGATCAGAGAAGCGGATGAGTAATACCGCTGCACTCTCTTCGATCCGTAAAAACGCGGTATCTGGAAACAGCGGCATTTTTTTCTGCGGCACAATGGTCAGGATCATGATTTATGCATTGCCAACCCATGGTCCGTTTGGTATAATATTGCTTGGAACAAAGGAATAATGCGCCGGGGCACATCCGGCGCATCATCATACAGAAGGAGAAAAGCATGTATCAGAAAAAAAATCAGGGCTGGTCCCAGCATTTGGACTTTATGGCGCTGGATATTGCGGCACTGGAAATATCGCTGTTGCTTTCATTTTTGACGCATGTTGGCTTTTCCAATATGATCGCACGGCGCATGTTTTGGGGTTCCTGCATTTTTCTGCCTTTTCTGGATCTGGCGATTATGGTGACTTCAAATACGTACCACAACGTAATTCGAAGGAGCAATTACCAGGAATTATCCCAGCTGCTGAACCAGACCACCTATCTTGCCCTGATTTTTGGCGGGTTCCTGATCATGAACGAGGCTGATCTGGCGGGATCAAGCTATGTTTTTTTCCAGACGATTTTAAGCTATATCGTGCTGGGCTTCATAAGCCGCACGGTGTGGAAAAGGCATCTGCAGCACCGGCTGCATATCCGCAACCACACGGGGCTGCTGGTGGTGGCTAAATCCAGCCGTCTGCACGAAGTTGTTGAGGAATTGGTGAACCATAATTACAATATCTACCGGATCGTAGGCGCTGCCCTTCTGGATGAAAACGTGATGCTGCGGGAGGAAGATAAGTTCCTTAAGCATATCATGATGGGAGATAAGGAAATCTCCGACCTGCCAGTCGTGGCTACAAGGAACGATCTGATCCCCTATCTGGTTACCAACTGGGTGGATGAAATCTATCTGGATGCCATGGGAGAGGTGCCTATTGATCTGATTGACCAAATCATCAGTATGGGCATCACGGTGCATCTGTCCTTGAATAATCTTGACCGCATCGTAGCCCGGCACAAGGATATCGAATGGATCTGCGGTCAAGCCGCTTTGACCGTGAGCTTGGGATATATTTCAGGCCGCGACCTGTTCCTGAAGCGCTTGATGGACGTGACTTTCGGCTTCGTAGGCTGCCTGGTGACGGGGCTGCTGACGCTGGTCCTGGGTCCGCTGATTTACATTGCTTCACCCGGTCCTATTTTTTTCCACCAGACCCGCATCGGCGAAAACGGCCGGAAATTTGAAATGTACAAATTCCGCAGTATGTATATGGACGCGGAAAAGCGCAAGCAGGAACTGGCGAAGGCTACGGGCCAGGAAAACGAGCTGATGTTCAAAATGGAGCACGATCCCCGGATCATCGGGATGCGGCAGGATAAGAACGGCAAGTGGAAAAAAGGCATCGGCGGCTGGATCCGCGATCTGTCGCTGGATGAATTTCCCCAATTTTTCAACGTGCTCAAGGGAGACATGAGTTTGGTCGGCACCCGTCCCCCCACGGTGGACGAATGGGAGCATTACAAGCCCTCCTACCGCGCGCGCATGTCCACTCGCCCCGGCCTCACAGGGCTGTGGCAGGTAAGCGGCCGAAGCAAGATCCGCGATTTCGATCAGGTGGTGCAGCTGGATCGGGAATATATCGAAGATTGGTCGCTGAAACTGGACTGGCAGATACTGGCTAAAACGGTGGTCACAGTGATCACGCGGAAAGGCGCGATGTAAGAGAGTTGGGAGTTGAGAGTTGAGAGTTGAGATTGATATAGCCCATCGATAAGCGGAGAGCAGAAGAATAGAGAACAGAGAACAGAGTTCAGAGTTCAGATTTATTTAGTCGGTCGATACGGATTCATCAATTTGCCGACTATATTATCTGAACTCTAAACTCTGTTCTCTTATCTCAACTCTCAACTCTTATTTATGCGTCATAATCCCCATAGCTCCTTCATACCATAGCGCGAGGACAACGTGAAGGAGTGTGCGGCCATGAAGAAATGGAAATGGAAGCTGAATATTCGTCGGGTAGACGTGGAAAGGATGCTGGTGCTGTGCGCTTCGGCGCTGGTGGTGGCCCTGGCCCTGCGCCAGGATCAGCCCGCCTCCGCCACCTATGAGGATACGTCTCTGAGCAATGTATCCCTGGTAACGGACACCACGCTGCTCACGGCGGCGGAAACCCAGCCCACCGTGGTATACTATCAGGATGGGGAAGGTTATCTGGTGCCGGTGACCCGGCAAGTGGACAAAACGGACGGCATTGCCAAAGCCACCCTGAATCTGATGGTGCAGAGCAGCGCCAATGACCTGGCGGCGGCACGCCTGGGCCTCAAAACCACCGTGCCCGAAGGCGTGAAATTCGATTTGGATATTTCCGGCGGCAAAGCGCGGGTGGACCTGTCCAAGGAGGCGCTGAACTGCCAAAACGCTGAGCAGGAATCCTTGATGGTGCAGTCGGTGGCGCAGACTTTGTGTGAATTTGACACCGTGGACGAGGTATCCTTCCTGTTTGACGGACAGAAACGCAGCAAGCTCACCTGGGGCACCGACGTGAGCGGCGTGTTCACCGGGGATCAACTGAATCTGGAAAGTGTGGAAACCATGGCTGGAAGCGGCACGGTGCAGCTTTATTTCCCCTCTTCTACCGGGCGCATGCTGGTGCCCGTTACCCGCACCGTGTTTTCAGACGCGGATGTGACCACCGCTATGCTGGAATTGGTGAAAGGTCCTAAGGCGGACAGCGGCCTTTCCGCTCCCCTTCCCAAGGACTGCGGATTGCTGGGCGTGAACATGAAGGACGGGGTGGTCACCATCAACTTTACCCACCAGTTCATGGACGCGGTGCAGGCTGAAAACGGCATCCAAGCCTTGCGGGCTATCATGTTTACCGCCGCCCAGTTCCCAGGGGTAAAACAGGTGAAAATCGCTGTGGAGGGCGAACCTTACCAGCCTCCCGAAGCTGCTCAGACCACCTTTTTGAACCAGGATTCCGAGATCATGACCTATTATCCCGGCGTGATCGAGATCGATTGAACTATAGTCTCGGAAAGAGGGACGCAATCACACCGGATGGGTGAAGTATTGCGTCTCTGCTTTTTGTGCACTCTGATTTTCGTCACAAAAAATGCGCCGCGCAGGCGCGCGGCGGCAAATGGATAACTTTATGCCCAGTACATTTCGCCGGGGTCTTCGAACATCATCACTTCCTGCATGAAGCGGATGGCCTTCGATAAACCCTCTTCCCCGCTCATGAGGCCGTCTTCATGCTCGATGGACACGGGGCCGTCGTAGCCCACGATGCGCAGAGCGCTGATGATGTCCTTCCAGGTTTTCAGGTCGTGGCCGTAGCCCACGGTGCGGAATACCCAGGCGCGGCGCTTCACATCGGAGAAGTGCTTGCCGTCCAGCACGCCGTTGACGGCGATGTTGTAATTGTCCAGGGCGGTATCCTTGGCGTGGAAGTAGTACACGGCGCTGCCCAGCTCCCGGATGGCCCGGACGGGGTCGATACCCTGCCAGAACAAATGGCTGGGGTCAAGGTTCGCGCCCAAGGTATCGCCCACAGCGGCGCGGATCTTCAGCATGGTTTCGGGATTGTACACGCAGAAGCCGGGGTGCATTTCAAAGGCGATCTTGTTCACGCCATGCTCCCGGGCAAAAGCGGCGGTCTTCTCCCAATAGGGGATCAGCACCTCTTCCCACTGGTATTTCAGGATGTCCTGGTATTCCGGCGGCCAGGCGCAGGTGACCCAGTTGGGCTGCCGGTCGGCGGGGCTGCCGCCGGGACAGCCGGAGAAGGTAACCACCCGGTCCACGCCCAGCTTTTCGGCCAGCAGCACGCAGTTCACGAAATCATCGTGGAATTTCTTGGCGATGTCCTTGTCCGGGTGCACGGCGTTGCCGTGGGCGGACAGAGCGCCGATTGGCAAATCAGCCCGGGCGAAAGCGTCCTTGAATTCCTGGAGCTTCTTTTCATCGTGCAGCAGAATCTCCGGGTCGCAGTGGGCTTTGCCGGGATAGCCGCCGCAGCCGATTTCCACGCACTGCACGCCCCTGTCTTTCAGGAATTTCAGCGCCTCGGGCAGGGAACGGTCCGCCAGAGCGACGGCGAGAACAGACAACTTCATAGATTTAACCCCTTTCATTGTATTTTACTGACAGTTGACGCAAACGAGAGAGTGGAGAGTGAAGCGTGGAGAGTGGAGATTTCTATGGACATAGACAATTTGTTAGGACGCCAAATTGACAGACTATATAATCTCCACTCTCAACTCTCCACTCTTCACTCTGACCGCTACGCGGTCGTGCGTATGTCCCGGATCACGTTTTTCACCAGCTCCACCCGCTGGAAGGGCGTCATGATATAGTAGCCGTCCACAAAGGGCGTGATATCCCGTGCCGTTTCCCGGCACAGGGTCCGGGCCAGGGCTTCGCCCTCCGCGCGATCCAGCCCTTCGTAAGCGCGCACGATTTCATCGTCGATGCGCATGCCGTTCACGTTGTGCTGGAGAAACAGGGCGTTTTTGTGGCTGACGATGGGAAACAGGCCGCCCAGGATGGCCCCATGCAGCGTTTCCCTGGCCTTTTTCATATTTTCCTTCGCCTGACGGCTGGATACGGGCTGGGTAAGGAAGGCGCTGATGCCGCATTCTTCCTTCTGCCTGGCGCGGGCAAGCTCCGCCTCAAAATTCCGGGCGTTGATGTTCAGCCCGCCGCACAGGAAGAAGGGCGGCAGCGCTCCCGCCGCCGTCAGATCCCGCAGGGTGCGGGCCAGCGTGCGGGAATTCATCTGAAACACGCCCCGGGTGTTGTCCCGGTCCTCCTGGGCAACGGGGTCGCCGGTCACCAGCAGCACATTGCGGATATCCTCCATGTCCAGCCCTAACAGCAGAGCCTTGATGGCGTTCAGGTTCCGGTCCCGGCACGCCATGTGGGGCAGCGTCTGTATGCCGTACTCCCGCTTCATTTTGGCGGCTAACATGCAGGCGTCGATATTGGCCCGGCCCACCGGACAGTCTGCGATGGTGATCACGTCGGCTCCCGCCTCCGCCAATTCCCTGGCCCCCGGTAGAAAATCCGCAGGCGCGGTCTGCCGGGGCGGGTCAAACTCCACCAGGATGGGGCGTTTGCCCGCATTTAACAGTTCCTGCAAAGACGATTCGTTCATAACGTTCTCCGATGATTGGATGATTCTGTGCTGCAAGGAGAACCTTGGAGGCTTCGCCTCCAAACCTCCACCAGGGGATTGAATCCCCTGGACCCCACTCCTGCGGATATTACTTGATGCATTGAGACAATTTGCACCTCGCTGTTGCTTGAAGAGGATGGAAAAACTTGCCGCTAATATGCTTCTGGCCCCGCCGCTGAAAGCGGCCAACCCGGATGCAAAGCATCCGGGGAAAGCCCGGGAATAATCCGTAGGGGAAAGTAATCTTTCCCCCTCGGATTTTCCCGGCTTTCCTTGGGCCAGAAGCCCTCAAAATTTTCGCAGCCCCAGCGCGGCAGGCGGGAATTGTTGGTTTATTCCAGTAATGTATGATCGCCAATCGCGGGTCCAGGGGCATCATGCCCCTGGTGCGGGTCTGGGGCGCACAGCCCCAGCGTTTCCCTTCTTACTTTTCGCGGATTCGGAAAGTCTTGATCTGGTAAGGCTTGATGATGAAGGGGATTTCCGCGCAGCCGTTTTCCAGGACATTGAAGGGAACGTCCGCCTGTTTTTCCTCCAGGCCGTTGCATTCCTCCACGGAGGCCACGGGACGGTTCCAGTAGAGGGCGGATTTGGTGCGGGCGTTATCGGTTTCGTAGATGCGGGCGATCCAGCCGTCGCCGTCCTCGGCGCGCTTGATGGTTTCCAGCATCACGTTCTGGTCGGCGGTATCGGCCAGGGAGAAGCAGGCCCCCGCCTGTCCGCCGCGCAGGATATGGGCGGGCTGGTTCAGGCAGTAGGCCGCTGGGATGGTGCCGCAGCGCCAGTCCCCGGCGTGGGGGTAGAGGGAATAGGTAAAGCGGTGCTCGCCCTGGTCGCATTCCGGGTTGGGCTCGATACCGCTCTTGACCAACGTCAGGCACAGCACGCCGTCCTGGGCGGAATGGCCGTATTTGCAGTCGTTGAGCAGGGAAACGCCGTAGTGGCCTTCGGAAATATCCGCCCATTTCTGGCCGCAGCTTTCAAAGCGCGCCCAATCCCAGCTGGTGTTGGTGTGGATCTTGCGCTTCACGTTGCCGAACTGGATATCGAAGGTGGCTTCGTCGGAATGCACAGTCGTGGGGAAATAGACTTTCAAGATGTGCTGGTGTACGTGCCAGTCCAGCATGGTTTCAAAGTCGATGCGGCGGGTGTCGGCGTAGAAATGGATATTCTGTTTGATCACACAGCCGCTGATTTCCCGTTCGATCAAGAGGGTGGCGCGGACGGGACCCTTTTCGATCCATTCCATGCGCCGCACATCGTCGGCGTCCCAGCCTTTTTCGGAATAGAAAATATCGATGTCCCAATCGTCAAAGTAAATGGGCTTGTCCTCGTACATGCGCATGAGGTTGCCCCGCTGTCCGGGCACCAGGGCGTCCCGTTCCTCTTCCTTATCATACAGCCGGACGATCATGCCTTGATTGTCGAAATCCACAGAGAAGAAGGGCGTTTCGATGCTGTTGCCCCGGATGACGAAGGGATTGGTTTCTTCCGCCGGTTCATTGGAAACCGCGTAGGTTCTGTACCCCTTGGCGGGCAGGCTTTCCAGGTACGCCACCGCGCCGTCCGCCGTCTGCTGCACAGGCCACACCCGGCCTTCCCCGTCCACCAGAGAGGCGGCGTCCGCCGCTCCTAAGTTCACGATTTCGTCGGCGGAGAATCCCTTGGTGTTCACCACGGTCACGTTTTCGGAGGCAGGAGCCAGGAGGGCAAGGCGCTCGTTCTCTAACTTGGTGATTTCGGATTGTACCTGGGCGTATTCCAGCTTGCAGACCTCGTACACCTCCCGGATGGAGGAGCCGGGCAGGATATCGTGGAACTGGTTGATGAGCACGGTTTTCCACATGCTGTCCAGGGCTTCGGCGGGATAGGCTTTCAAATCCCCGGTCAAAGCGGCGATGGTTTCCAGGTCCATCAGGGCGATTTCCGCCTTGCGGTTGCCCCGCTTGTTCTGGCCGATGGAGGTGAGGGTGCCCCGGTGGTACTCAAAATACAGCTCCCCTTCCCAGGTAGGCAGGCGCTTGTTATCCTTCACCCGCTCACGTAATTCATCGAAGAAGGTGCGGGCGAAGGCTTGGCGCACCTTGGGAATGCCGGTGACGCCCTTTTTCATGCGCCGGGAGGTCTCCAGCATTTCCCTTGTGGGGCCGCCGCCGCCGTCGCCGTAGCCGTAGGAGATCAGGATATCGTTGTTGATATCCTTTTGCTGATAGCGTTCCCAGCCGCCCATGATGGCGTCGGGATGCAGCATGCCGTTGTAGGTGGTGAAGAAGTTGGATGCGGGCTGGCCCACGCCCAGGGTGGTGATCAGGTGGGAGAAGATTTCGGTGCCGTCGATGCCCCGCCATAGGAAGGTGTCGTAGGGCATTTTATTGAACTGGTTCCAAGCCAGCTTAGTGGTCATGAAATACTCGATGCCGCAGATTTTCATGATCTGGGGCAGGGCGCCGGAATAGCCGAACACGTCGGGCAGCCACAAAATTTTATTGTCAACGCCAAATTCTTCTCTGAAGAACCGCTTGCCGTGGAGGAACTGGCGGATCAGGCTTTCGCCGGAGGTCAGATTGGTGTCGGCCTCCACCCACATGCCGCCCTCCGGCTCCCAGCGCCCGGCCTGCACCTGCTGTTTGATCTGGGCGAACAGCTCGGGATGGCGTTCCTTGAGGAAGGCGTACAGCTGGGGCTGGCTGGACATGAAGCGGTAATCGGGGTATTCGTCCATGAGCTTGAGCACGGTGGCGAAGGACCGGCACACTTTTTCCCGGGTCTGGGCCACGGTCCACCACCAGGCCACGTCGATATGGGTGTGGCCGATGCAGGTGGCGATCACGTCCTCATGGCCGCCCAATTCCTCGTACAGGTGCTTCTGGATGTATGCCCGAGCCTCCCGGATGCTGGCAAAGTATGTTTCGGAATAGGGTTGGCGCAGATCCAGCAGGTTCACAGTGTCGTTGATGACTCGGGTCAGGTCCAGGCGGCTCTGGCTTTCCTCCTTCATACGGGAAAAGGCTTGCAGCGGCACCTGGATATCCCAATACAGGCCCTCTATTTCAGGGTCGATTTCCCGCATTTCCACCATCAGACGGAATTCGCCGTGGAGGGTGCCGGTGTAGCTTTGCAGATTCAGCCAATATTTTTGACCCGCCTGGGCGCGCTTCGTGATCAGCACGTCCCGGTGATTCATATCGATGCCCTGAACCACGTCCTCATCCACGAATAAAAGGAACTGGGGGTTTTTCGCGTCGTCCCATTCCTCGATCTGGGTGCGCACGTTCAGCCACAGGAGCTTTCCATCAAAGGAATCGGGCACGGTGATTTGGGTGCGGAACCAGTAATGCTTATCCGGGCCGTACCAGTGCATGGTGCGGGCATCGAAAGGTTCAAAAGGTGCTTCCGCCGCCGCCGCATCTTCGGGGCGGATGAAGTTGCCTTCCTTCACTTCCCAGTTTTCGATCAGCACCTTCTGCCGGACGGACTCTTTTTTCAGCTCGTCACAGATCACCTGGGCCCGCTTATCCAGAAAAAACATGGGCATGGGGGAGTTCCTCCTTCTATCTTGGGCACATATTTGGTCAGTGTGGAGTGTGAAGAGTGGAGTGTGGAGTTTTTATGGTGTCTTACGTTTTTTCTCCGAATATTCAAAAAACGTATCACGCACTATATATAACTCCACTCTCCACACTCCACGCTCCACACTTACATCAAAGCGCGTGTTCCTTGGCGAAATTCACCAGCTCGTCCACAGTGGTGAACGCCAGACCGGTCACGGTGTCGGCGCAGCCATAATAGATGGCGATGCGGCCGGTGTCCTTATCGGTCAGGGCGGCGCAGGGGAATACCACGTTGGGCACGTCGCCCACGCACTCGTACAGCTCCCAGGGGGCCATCAAATAATCCTTGCTGCGGTACTTCACTTTCCAGGGTTGATCGATGTCCAGCAGGGCCACGCCCATACGGTACACAAAGCCGTTGCAGGTGGTGATCACGCCGTGATAGATCAGCAGCCAGCCCTCGTCCGTTTCGATGGGCGCGGGGCCGGGGCCCACTTTGGTGGACTGCCAGGCGGACGCGTCGCTCTTGACGGTGCTGAACACGAACCGATGGCGGCCCCAGAATTCCAAATCCCCGGACTGGCTCAAATAAATATCGCCGAAGGGGGTGTGGCCGTTGTCCGAGGGACGGGACAGCATCATATACAAGCCGTTCACCTTCCGGGGGAACAGCACGCCGTTGCGGTTGAAGGGCAGGAAGGCGTTTTCCAGCTGATGGAAGGTTTTGAAATCCTCCGTCCAGGCCACGCCGATGGTGGGGCCGTGATAGCCGTTGCACCAGGTGACGTAGTATTTTCCGTCCATCATGGTGATGCGGGCGTCGTAGCGGTATTCCCGGGGGGCGATTTCCGCGTCCGCGCCGGTGAACTGAATGGGCTCGTCGTTGATCTGCCAATGATACCCGTCCTTGGAAAAGCCTGCGAACAGGTCCATGCTGATGGAACGGCTGTCGCACCGGAACACGCCCGCATACCCGTCCCCGAAGGGCACCACCGCGCTGTTGAACACGCTGTTAGATCGCTTGTTGCCGTCCCGGCCGATGATGGGATTGCCGGAATAGCGCCAGATGGCCTCTTTGCACCCGGCAGGCTTTTCCTGCCAGGGCATATTGGGTAAAGAGAGACCGGACAGAATCTGCATGATAAAAACCCCTTTCCTGTTTGTCGTAAAGCTGTGAACGCCGTGCTTCCGGAAAGCGGCCGGGCTGATGGGAAGAACAGGATAAAACCTCCGTTCCGGAAGCGTATCAGTATCCGTAGTGTACCATAATTGGGAAAATAAAGCAAGGAGAAGCGAGGAAGCTGCGCATAACAGAAACGCGGTCCCTTTCACTTTTGTTCTTCTTGACACAGCGCGGCGCTTTCCTTATAATGGGAGACGCAAGAAAAAGTGAACAGAAAGGGGCGGAACGAATGAACATTCGTCGTTGTTTATCGTGGCTTTTGGCGCTGCTGCTGGCAGTTTCCATGCTGGCGGGCGCGGGAGCGGAGGAAGAATACTTCCTGGAGAAAGAGCCGGGCTGCCGTCAGCTGACGCTGTACTGGAACGATCCCGACGCAGATTACGAAAAGTGCGACGTGTGGATCTGGTTTCCCGGCAAGGACGGCGGCGGCACGCTGTTTTATCCCTGCGATTACGGCGTGAAATGCATGGTCAACGTGCCGGAGGACGTGAGCGAGGTGGGCTTCATCGTGCGGAAGAACTGCTCCGATCCGGGGGCCAAATCCTGGGGCAGCGCCACCAAGGACGTGGAGGAGGACCGTTTTGCCGTGATGACCAGTTCGGATACGAAGATTTACCTGCTGCCCGGCGACAGTATGCAGTACACCAGCCCGGACGGCGGAAAAACCCTGAATGCCATCCGCACCTTCACCTTAGCGGGCATCGTATCGCCCACGGAGATCAAATACTTCATCAACCCCGCGTGCAGCCTGGACCTGGATCAGGTGCACGTGCGGGAGGACGGAAAGGAACTGCCCATCGCTAAGCTCTCCAGCCGGAACAACAACGTGGTCACCGGCGTTATCACCGTGGAAGGGGAGCTGGACGTGTCCAAACCCTACACCGTGGAAATCGACGGGTACGGGGAAATCGCCGCAGTGCCCACGGACATCTTCGACAGCGCCGCTTTCGTGCAGAACTATACCTATGACGGGGACGATTTGGGCGCGGTGATCCAGGGCGAAAACACCGTGTTCAAGGTATGGGCCCCCACCGCAGCCTGGGTGAAGCTGAACCTGTTCAAAGACGGCGGCGAGGGCGAGGCCTATGAAGTTATCGATATGACCAAGGCCGAAAAAGGCGTGTGGACCGCCACAGCCGCATACAGCCACGGCGCCTATTACACTTACACCGTCGCAACCGCCGTGGGCGTTCAGGAGGCGGTGGACCCCTACGCAAAGGCCGTGGGCGTGAACGGCAACCGGGGCATGGTGATCGACCTTGCTTCCACCGATCCGGCGGGTTTTCGGGAGGGCAAATACTTCGATCAGATCGACACCTACGGCGACGCGGTGATCTGGGAGGTCCACGTGCGGGACTTTTCCAACACCCTGTCCGCCTCCCAGTATCCCGGCAAATACTTAGCTTTCACGGAAACGGGGCTGACCAATGCCAGCGGCGTGCCCGCGGGCATGGATTATATCAAGCAATTGGGCGTCACCCATGTGCATTTGCAGCCGGTGTACGATTACGCCACCGTGGACGAATCCAGCACCGAACCGCAATTCAACTGGGGCTACGACCCCAAGAACTACAACGCCCCCGAGGGCAGCTATTCCACCGATCCTTTCCACGGCGATGTACGGGTGAACGAGTTCAAGCAAATGGTTCAGAGCCTGCATGAAAACGGCTTGGGCGTGGTGATGGACGTGGTGTACAACCACACCTACGCCCTGGATTCCTGGCTGAACCGCATCGTGCCCTACTATTATTACCGATTCAACTACGACGGCACCGCTTCCAATGGCAGCGGCTGCGGCAACGAAACGGCTTCCAACCGGGTGATGTTCCGCAAGTACATGGTGGACAGCGTAAGTTATTGGGCCAAGGAATATAAGATCGACGGCTTCCGCTTCGACCTGATGGCCCTCCACGATGTGACGACCATGCAGGAAATCGAACAGGCCGTGCACGAAATCAATCCCAAGGCCCTGATTTACGGCGAGGGCTGGACCGGCGGCACCTCCGCCCTGCGGGACAACTTCAAGGCCAATCAGCAGAACATCCGCCAGGTGAAGCCCACGGGAGACGCCATCGGCTCCATTGCCGTGTTCAACGACGCCATCCGCGACGGCCTCAAGGGCAGCGTATTTGATCCCAAGGATCAGGGCTACGCCAACGGCAAAGCCAACAAAACCAACGCCAACAAGGTGATTTTCGGCCTTCAGGGCGGCGAGAAAATGGCCGCCGTCAACTGGTTCGTGAAGGACGCCATGGTGGTGAACTACACCTCCTCCCACGACAACAACACCCTGTGGGATAAGCTTCTCCTTTCCAATCCCGAAGCGCCGCTGGAAGACCGGCTGGCCATGTACCGGCTCTGCGCCGCTTCCGTGCTGCTCAGCCGCGGCACGCCCTTCTTCCTGGCCGGAGAAGAAATGCTGCGCACCAAGGACGGCGACAGCAACAGCTACATGTCCTCCGACGAAGTGAACAACATCGATTGGGACGCCCTGACCCCGGACAGCGACGCCTACCGGATGATGGAATACTATCAGGGGCTGATTGCTTTGCGCCGGGCGCGTTTCACCGATCCCGCCGCCCCCTGCGCCTTCCTGACCACCATCGCGCCCACCGCTGAACTGCTGGAAAACAGCGTGATCGCCATGACCTGGGCCGACGAGTCCGGCGCTGTGGGTTATGCTATCATCAACCCCACTGCCCAGGCCCTGACCATTGATCTCCCCGAGGGCTGGTCCGCCTTCCGCGCGGTGGTACAGGGCGATCAGGTGCAGCCCGACGCCGCGACCGTTAGCGGCCCTCTTTCCGTCGCGCCTTGCAGCGTTACCCTGGCGGTACGGGCGGAATAAACCTGGTTCTTCATAAAAATACAGGAAACGCCGGACGAGCGAAACGTCCGGCGTTTCCTGTATTTGAATCATCCTGCCGAATTCCGTCAGCGTTCATAGTAGGCCCGCATGAAATCGGACACCTGATCTTCCGATCCCGCCAGAATGAAACGGGCGAAGTGCTTCTCATTGATATAGCGAAATTCAATGTCAGAACCTCTCTGATTGATCATTTCACCGAAGAATTTCGCAATGGACAGCGCTTCTTCAACCGAGACCGGAAAATCCATGATGGTGCAGATCCTGTTTGTTTTCTTAAACGAATCGCCTAAAAAATCATAGATGACGGCATGCTGTTTGGCGGCGATTGCCTGCTTGATATTCTGATCATTTACATACGCGTCCAGCTCTTCATCGGTGAAACTCCAGTTTCCGTCGATTTTTTCCCCTTTCAAAAGGCCGAGCTTCAAATGGTTCCTGAGCGTCCTGGTGGTCAGTCCCGTGATCATCGCCATCTGATTCATATTGTAAGCCATGTTCCATCCTTCTCTCTTTCAGTGATTCGGTAAGGCCTTTACCTGTACAGATTATACTGTGGCTGGATCGGCTTTTCAATTTGAAATCAGGGGCTGTTTACCTATCCGAAATACAGGCCCTCCTGCCCGATACGTTTATCAAGCCTGGTGTCCACATAGGCGGCCAGCAGGGAGCCGGGGGCGGCCTGGGGCGGCTGATCGGTTTTGTCGATGCCGCGAGCCAGCACATCCCTCATCCATTTTACTTGATCAGGGGTGACCGGGTGGGCTTGGTTGAGGCCAATATAGCACTTATCACACAGCAGGCCGCCGTTTTCGATATCGAACAGGCGGATTTCTTCTTCCCGCATTTCCCTGCCGCAGCGGACGCAGTGGGAAAGCCGGGGCCGGTAGCCGCTGATAGCGGAAAAATGCAGCAGGAACGCGGTGGAAACGGCCTTTGCGTCCCGGTCGGTATACGCCAAGCGGGAGAGGGACCGGGCCAGCAGCGTGAACAGCTCCACCGCTTTTTCCCCCGGCTGGGCGGCGGCTTCTGTCACGGATAAAATGTACGTGGCGTGTTTCAGCCGTTCGTAATCCGTGCGCAGGGGAAAGAAGCTCTCCGTCAGGTTACAGGAAGTCACCGTCATGTGTCCCTTGCCCGCGAACAGCACGTATTCCCCCAAGGCGAACCATTCGCTGGCCGAAAGCAGGGGGCTTTGGGGCCGCTTGCAGCCCCGGCACAGCGCTTCGATCCGCCCCATGGACGGGGAAAGCAGGGTCAGCATCCGGTCATGCTCCCGGTAATCCGCGTGACGCAAAACGATGGCTTGGGTGGTGATGGCGGGCATCTTTCATCCCCTCCTGAATACAGCCTGCTGTTCCTTTTATTCTATACAAGACTTGCCCCAAACCGTTGAATGACTTCTTCACTGTCACGGCCAGAAATCGTTTTGCCCATAGCGGAAGCAATGGCATCAAGCAGTTTTTTGGCTCTATCGATAATAAAATGATCAAAATCGTCAGCACGGCACAGTGTGGAGTCAATCCAATGAGAGCGAAGATAAACATCCAGAGTTTCAGGATAAACATCGCCTTTTTTCTCTATTCTGCTAAGGTATTTGGAAGGTGCATTACCGCCTATTTCACGATTTGTGCTGGCGGAGATAGGCGTTTTATTTACAATGGAATTCCATTTTGATTTATCATATTCACACTTTACGCAGTAATCCTGTGGGAAAATGTGATGGATATCGATTTTTTCCGCTTGATATACGGTTAAGTCCATTTCTCTGCCGCTGATTAAATCCTGTGCGTGGTTTTTCAGGATTAAAGCCATAATGCCCTTGTATGCAGCGGATAGACGTGATTGCATGCTTAGCAGGCGCGTTGGTGAGAAATAGGCTTCGGCACAGGTGCGCGGAATCGTGTCCCCGCCATCAATCCATTTCATGACATCAGGTACATCATATGTATACCGTGTTTCATTCGCGGAACCGTACAGTTCGCCGAACACACCACACCAATACCATTGTTTTATCTTATTTTTGACGTTGGTGACCTTGATCCTGTTACCTTCCAATAAAAGCGTGCAGAGTACGGCAAGCGGAATCAGCTGTGTACTGTATGGCAGATCGCGGCTTGAAAAAATTCTTTCTTCCTGTAATAGTTTTTCTGCTTCCTGGAAACCTTTTGTCAATGAGTCGGCATGTTTTTTATACTCTGTTAATGGCAAATTCAGAACATCTTTCTTTTTACATTTGACCACTCCGCCACTCTGATAAGTGGAGAGCAGCGTCAAAGCTGTTAAAAAATCCGTAGCGGTAACAACTGTCAGTAAATCGCCGTTCAGAGCCTCTTTTTTCCGGCTTTCCCAGTTTTCTCGAAGTGGAAAACCGTCCATTGCATAAACAGCAGTGACAAGCTCAAAAACAGTCAGGGAAACGCCGCCAGTATTTACATTTTCAAAGACCTGGCAAACGGCTTCTTTGGGTGTATCCTTATCCAGCAAAATCACCGGCATTTGATACTGTGATACGGGAATCAATATCTTTGTTGTGAATTCCATAAACTCTTTGGCAATTTCTGGATTGTACTGATAGAAAGCAAAATATTTGCTTTGCCACATTTGCCACTTGCTGCTGTCCAAGATAAGGTTCAAAGGCATACGCTTCTGTTCATATTCCTTTTCAGGTGAGGAAAGGTCAATAAGGACCTCCCGCCCAAATTCGCGAGTGACAATGCGCGATTCCGGTACGGAAATAATGATCTCATCATTTTCAGCCATGGGATCGAGGGCCTTTGGTATATCGATATAATAGTATCGATCAATTTCTTTCCCCTTATCCGTCTTTGTATGGACAGGTTTATCATTGTAAAGAGCATTGAAAATCGAAGTAAGTCGTTGCTGTCCATCCAAAATCAATTCGCTTGGAACAACGTTTTGTGGAATAACGGCCCCTTCTATTGGCTTATATTTAAACTGAATGTCAGGATTCCCATACGTCAGAAACATCGCAGCACCAACAGGGAAATTATGAATAATACTGGCAATCAGAGCCTTAATACGGCCATCATCCCACACCCAGCCGCGCTGAAAGTCAGGCAACTGTGCCGTACCGGTTTGTACTGCTTTCATCAAATCCGTGATCGTTCTATCATTCGTTCTCATTATCTATTGCTCCTTCATATCGAATAAATAAAACAGGATAAGATACTCTGTGATTTTTTTCTGCATGCTTGGAGTGCGGTATCTTTTTCAAATCGAATCAACCGGTAAAAGGTACGGATCTCTTTGTGCGCTGATCCCGTTATGAAAACAGCCGTCCGGATGAACCGAATGACTGTAATCTGGATACTAAAACCGCTTTTTGATTCCGCTTTGCTTCATGATCTCGTCGGCTGTGAAGCGGGATTTGATTTTGCCGTCTACTGTTACGTTTGTGTTCGTGATCGGGCTGTACCAAATGTCATGGTCACCTTTTCCATGCCGGACAAAATAACAGCCGTTTTTCTTGAGCTCTTCCCGAACGATTTTCTCATATTCAGCCATAAACGGGCACCACATCTTCCCGTTCCGTAATATAGGACAGTCTGAAATCCGAAACCTTTCCGTTCAAGTGAATTAATTCGGGAACAGCCGCTTTCACCCGTTCCACCAGCGCGTCAAAAGAGCCGGATTCCAGTATCAGGCCCGGCACGTCATCGCTTGTGGCGATCCAGACCGCCGCTTCGCTGTCCCAATGAAACTTGATTTTGCAGGACATTTTTCTCCCTCCTGTCCGTGTTCATTTTCCACTGACTTTATTATATTTCCGCGTTTTCACTTTGTCAATCCAGTCTCTTTTGCTTCTTGTTTTTAGCTTCCCGTAGACCGGTAAAACTTCATGGCCTTCTGAAACACGGCGTACAAAATCCAGAACGCGGCGGCACCGGCCAGGGGCGTGACGAAAGCCGTCCAGGCGGGCCAGCCGTAGAGGGGCTTGCCTAAGATGTAGGCGGCAGGCACGTGTAGGGTGAGGGCGAAGGGCGCGACCACCGTGAACAGCATCCGCAGGGGCCGGGGGAAAATGTCGATGGGGTACTGGCAAGCGCTGCGTCCGCCGTAGGTGAGGGCGTTCACCAGCTCCACCGATTTTACGGAATGGATGCAGAACACCGCTTCGATCAGGAACAGACCCAGCACCAGCAGCGTGCCCAGCAGGATGGATTCGCAAAGCGCCAGAGCCTTGAGGAAGGTCCATTCCACGCCGGACATTTTGCTGCCCATGATCAGCGCCGCGATGCCCACGGCGATACATGCGATCCGGCGGGGATCGATGGCGCTGCAAAGCACCTGCGTCAGCACCCCCCGGGGCCGCAGAAGCAGGGTGTCAAGCTGCCCGGAGCGCACCAGGCTGGGAAAATTCCCAGTGACGCCCCGGCCCAAAAACTCCGTCAGATAAAAGGTGACGGACATGATGCCAAAAAAGAAATACAGGTCCCCGGGCGTCCACTGGTTCAGATGATCGAATCGGTCCACGATCAGAATCACCGCAAGCAGCTCGCCCCCCTCCATCACCAGCTGGGCAATGGTCTGCATGATGAAGGAGGCGGGGTACTGCAACTGGCTTCTCAGCAGGATGCCCATGGATTTCCAATACAATTTGATGGTGTCCATTCCTTAACTCCCCAGGATGTTGATAAAAACCCCTTCCCGTTTTGTTGACAAAACGGAAAAATGGCGTATAATAAGAAGCGAAGAGTGAACCGCACACGTGGTTGCTCGTCAAGCTTAGTTTATCTTAGCGGTTCGCACCGCGAGACAGCCGTCACTTGGCAGAGTGGCGGCTGTTCTTTTTGCGATGCGTTTCGCAGATGACAATGGTCACCGTGTACTTTCCGATATGAAAAGTAATACGCATACGCATCACCCCCTTTCGAGGATGATCGAGCAACCGTCTGCGCGTTTGTTGTTCACTCTTCGGCCTTTCCAGAGAGTCAGTCTCTTCTTCAAGGCGAATTCATTGTATCGGAAAGCGCGGTATATGTCAAGATTTGCCTAAAAGGTTACCCTCCTTGCAAAATCAACTTTTTCTGATTGCTTCGCCACAGCAGCAGGCCCAGGCCCACGATGGCGGCGGTCCAGACAGCTTGCATAAGCAATACGCCCGGCGCGTCGGTCAATGCCCGTTCTCCGGTGTACAGGCGGATAGGCGCGTCCAGCAGTTGGGCGTAGGGCAGGGCGGTGATCACCTTCTGCCAGCTGTCCGGGAACAGGGTGAGGGGCAGGATGTTGCCGGATAAAAACATCATCAACAGGATCAGCATGGCCTGCATGCCCCGGCTGTCCAGGGTGCGCATGGTAAAGCCCATGGTCACGTTTTCCAGGGCGCACATACATAGCAGGCCTAAGAAAAGACCGGCCACCGCCGCGCAGAGCGCGGGCAGGGAGGCGGGGAGGCAGATGCCCCAGCCCTCCGGCAGCAGGGCGGCAAAAATCAGCATGGGCGCGGCCCGGAGCAGACTGCCCAGCAGCTTCTGGGCCATGATGCGGCTGTAATAGTAACCGTATAATTGCAGGGGACGGCACAGATCGTAGGCGATGTTGCCGGTGCGTATCTTATCCAGCAAATCGCTGTCGCTGGCCAGCAGCATGCGGAAAAACGCCTGCTGGAGCCACACGTAGGTGGTCACGGAGGACAGGGGCATGCTTTGCGGCTTGCCCGCGTACAGCGCCCGGTACAGCGCCACATAGATCAGCCCGAAAAACATCTGGCAGATCACGCCGCCAATGACCGCGCCCCTGTACTGCAATTCCATTTTCCACCGCATGCGGAATACCGAAAAATACGCCCTCATAAATCCATCTCCCGGTACATGGCGGCGATTAAGTGATCGACATTCTGCGGCTGGGCCGTCCATTCCCGGATGGGTCCGGCGCTCTGCAAAAGGGCCATGATTTTTGCCGTGGGGATTTGTTCGTGATCGTACGCTACGCGGTATTCGTCCCCCTCCCGGCTTACCTCGCAGCCCGCCGGAAGCGTGGGGAAATCCACTTCCCCATCATAGCGCAGGGTCATCACCCGCTGGGTATCGTACCGGGAAAGCAGTTCCGGCAGCGCCCCGTCGTACAGCTTGCTGCCATGGCCCAGCACCATGACCCGTGGGCACAGGGCGGCGATGTCCTCCATATCGTGGGTGGTAAGCAGGATGGTGGTGCCGTTTTTTTCGTTTTCCCGCTTGAGGAAATCCCGCAGGGCCAGCTTGCTCACCGCGTCCAGGCCGATGGTGGGTTCGTCCAGGAACAGCAGTTCCGGCCCGTGGAGCAGGGAACCGCACAGCTCCGCCCGCATCCGCTGGCCCAAGCTTAACAGCCTGAGCGGCGTGCGCAAAAGATCCCCCAAATTCAGCGCTTCGGTCAGTTCGTCGTACCGCTTCTGGAAATCCGCTTCCGGCACCCGGTAAATGTCCCGGAGCAAAGAAAAGCTGTCGGCGATAGGCACGTCCCACCAAAGCTGCGTCCGCTGGCCGAACACCACGCCGATGCGCCGGACGTGGCGTTTCCGGTCCTTCCAGGGCGTCAGGCCGCCCACGTCCGCTGTACCGCCGTCCGGTGTGAGGATGCCGGATAGAATCTTTACCGTGGTGGATTTGCCCGCGCCGTTGGGCCCGATGTACCCCACCAGCTCCCCCCGCTCGATGGAAAAGGAAACGCCCCGCAGGGCCCGCACTTCTGTTTTTTCCCGCAGCAAATGGCCCTTTTCCCGCTTTTTGCGCACGGTAAAGGTCTTGGTCAGATTTTCTACGGTAATGTATCGCATGCCATCCTCCGCATCGGTTCGTAAAAACAAGTATACAGGAAATTCATTTTAGCGCAGATCAAAAAACTTTGTCAAGCGCTTTGTTTTCCGAGCGGAGGGACTATGCACCGACTATGCACAAAAAACGGACGGCGTCATTTTCTCCGCCGTCCCCATTTCATGATTGCCGCGCAGGCGGCCCGGGGTCCCAGGCAATAGACCACAGCCCCGCAGCAAAGGCCCAGCAGGGCATAAAGGCGGAGCGCGTTTTCGCCGCCCACCGCCAGGGCCAAAGCGCAGCAGGCGCACAGGCACAGGCACCAAATCAGGTCCCACACAGCCCCCAGCCATGCGGGGCAGCGGGAACGCAGAAAACGAAAGCCGTCATACAGCATGGCGGCCAGAAACCCCGTCCCCCATAGCAGCAGAAAACACCGGGCCTGCCCGGCGGTTTCAAAAAAGATCATTTGCTTTTGCCCCGGAACAGACCCCGGCGGCGGGAGCGCTGGGTGTAAAACACGCTGTCGATTTTCCCCTCTACCGCCAATTGCCCTTCCTCCAGCATCAGGCGGGTCACGTGCAATCCTTCTCCGGTCAGGGCGATTTCCCCGCTGTCCGTCATTAGGATCACCTGTCCGTCGTCAAAGCCCAGCACTTCGCTCACCCCTGTCAGCAGCGCCCGCTGCCGGTTTTCCAGGGACAGGGTATGCGTTTTTCCCGCGGGCCGCGCCGCCTGCTCCTTCTCCATTCCAATCACCTCCGCTGCAATGTATGCGGAGAGGAGGGCGGATATACGGCTGTTTTTTCGTCTATTCAGCAACTGGTTATTCTTGTAAAAGCAGAGTTTCAATATAAAGAACGGAGTCCTCCTGTCATGCGCTTACCATGAAAAACGCTTTCCCGCCCTTGCTTCCTTTTTTCATTTGTGGTATATTTTGATCAATAAACGCATGGGAGGTGAAGGAAGATGAAGCGGTTCTGCGCATTGCTGCTGGGGCTCATGCTGCTTTTGCCGGAAGGGGGCCTGTCGGAAAAGGCCGACAGCTTTCCAGCGTATTTTGCGGTGAAATACCAGGTAGAGGAACGAACGATCAACAGCGGGCGCTGCTTTGTGTCCAAGGAGCACATTTCCACCTCCCTGTCCCAGGTGGACGCGGAGATCAACGCCCTGGCGGACGGGTTCGACGAGGCCATGTCCGGCGAAATGACCCCGGACAAAAGCAAAAATCCCAAGCGCAACAGCCGCCTGGACATTCACGTGGTCAACACCCGGTCCGGGGAAAGCGCCTTGAGCTTTCTGGTGCTGGCACGGGAAAGCTACCAGCGCAAACAGAAGCAGTCGCCCATCGCGGCCCGGGTATACGATATGAAAACGGGCCAAAGGATCACTCTGAGCGATCTCTTTGACGAGGACAGCGAAGCCTGGGACCTGCTGGCGGAAACCGTTTATGAAGAACTGACCGCCTATTTTCCCGCTCAGGAGGCCGACCCCGACGCCCTGAACGCCCTGTGCACCAAAGAAGCGCTGCTGGAAACGCCCTTCATGCTGGGGCCGGTGTCCTTGAGCCTGCATTACGAAGCTCGCGTCCTGTATCCCAATCAGCCGTCGCTCATGCGGGTCACGGTGCCCTATAACGCTTTAGAGGGCATGATGACGGAGTACGGACAAAAGCAGACCGACAATACCAACTATAAAATGGCGGCCCTCACCTTCGACGACGGCCCCGCCTATTCCACCACCGCCGCCCTGCTCAACAACCTGCGCCACTGCGGTGCCCAGGCCACTTTTTTCTTGGTGGGGGACCGGATCGAAGAATACCAGGACATCGTGCTGCGGGAAAACGACGAAAACCACTCCCTGCAAAGCCACCATTTCAAGCATACCGACACCAGCAAATCCACCATCGGCCGCATCCAGTCCTATACTGAAAAAATGTACCGGGTCATGACGGAAACCTTCGGCCTGGCCCCCTGGATGCTGCGGGCCCCCTACGGCATTTTCGATTATTTCATCAAGGCCAAGGTCAACCTGCCCTTCATCGAATGGGACGTGGATACCAAGGACTGGACGGGCAAATCCTCCGCGGCGGTGCTGAGCGCGGTGAAAAGCGAAGTGAAGGACGGGTCCATCATCCTCATGCACGATATCAAGGAAAAAACCCCGGAATCCGCCCGTCTGGCGGCTGAATGGCTGTATGAACAAGGCTATATGTGCGTCACGGTGGAAGAACTGTTCATTCATTACCGCCAGGACATGACGCCGAATAAAGTATTTTACAGCGTGAATACAAAAGAATCGGAATAAATATCCGAATTATTTTGTCAACTGAAAAAGCACAGGGAGCGCTTTCCCCGTGCTTTATTTTTCTTATTCCTGTTCCTCTCTGGACACAGATAACCAAGACCATTTTTTATATTCATTATACAGC
This sequence comes from Clostridia bacterium, assembly GCA_017530275.1. Next base: position 43,712 of record JAFXMP010000350.1, read on the forward strand.
GGCTACTGTATGATTCGCGTATGTGGCCCATGTAGGTTCATAATCTTCTGTTGCCTGATTTCCCCACATATCCCAATTATTTCTTTCACCGCGCGCAAATAGTTCCAGATAAGGGCCGGATGAACAGCTTTCAATTACAGAAATGATTTCATCCGGCTTGCGGCTGTGCTCTCTTTTGATGGAACGGACAAGATTGACCTGGGATCGTCCCGCCTGCAAGGTTCTGTTATTCTCCCCTTTGATGCCAAACAGCAGAATTTCGGTAACATTCCTGAAATAAAAGCCTACGCCTCTACCGTCTGGCATGCCGTCCTTTCTGACTTTTTCCCAGATGATATTGGTTTTATACTCAAATCCCCACGCTTTCATGACTTCCAATCCTTCCGGGAGAAGGGCGTTGGGAACCCATAAATACAAATGGCATTTTTCGTCCGCTGCTTCATGAACGGGCAATTTTTTAATGTCTTCCAGCTTCATGGTAGCATATCTGTTCAGTCTTTTATGCTCAGGAGCCATCTTTCCTGTTCTGTTGGAAAACTGCCAGGGCGGATCCGCGTAAATCGTCTTATATTTCTTATTTCCAATGAATTGTTCAAATTCTTTTATTGTGTCAGCGATGTTATACAGATCCTGCATCATTCTCATACCCTTCCACACATGCTTTTTTGATGCCCACAGCTAAGATAGGACAGCCGCCGTTTCTTCGGGATTTCAGTCGATAATCCAGTTTACCCATCCAGGTCGTGCTGGCTCCATATTTGGAACGGATTCCTAATTCGGAAAAAATGTCGTTCAGTTCTTCAGCTCGCGTGATAATAATGCCGACTTCGATCAATCCGCAGTCAAAATATGTCCGCATCGCCAACAAATCCCGGTCAAATGTTTGATCTTTGCTGTTCCATTCAAGGTCGAAAGCAACTTTGCCTTTGATAAAGTCGATATTATGCCCGTCTATATAGCCATTGATTCGTTTTTCATCGAAAGGTTCATCTGAAAAGCGCCCTCTCGATTTACCACGGGGATATAGTTTTACCAGCAAATCTCCCGATATTCTGATTTCCCGCCATCCCAACGGGTACAATACATCATCGAATTTCTTTGGAATAGCGGTTTCATTTCCTCCTGCTGTAATCAGTTCAGTTTTGGTAATCTGTAATTGTGACAGACAAGAACAAATATTGTTCCATTCATCCGGAAAAGCTTCTGTCAGGATTTCAATTGCATGGCCATAGCTGTAAAACTCATATTTGTTTTGTAATTCCTCTGAAATATACTTGTTCATATCTGCCATTTGATCACCTCGCAAAAATGAAAATGAAAGCTGTACGTTGTGAAATTGCAGTATTGCTAACAACGTTATTTTATCACAATTGGAATATTCCTTCAACTCTTTGCCAAAAAATAAAGCAGAGGGCACGTCTGCGCCCTCTGGTGTTAAAAAGCATTACACCGGCATGGTGTCGTCTTTCTTGTCGTAAGCGGCGGGGTCGGCCTTCAATTGCTGGGCCTGACGCCACTGGAAGTACTTGGTGGCAACCTGGGGGAACAGGGCGTAGGAGAGCACGTCCTCTTCCTGCTGGCTGTACTGGGCGATTTCCTTGCGATAGCCTTCCAGCTCGGGGGCGATGTCGTCGGCGGGACGGTGGGTGATCACCTTTTCGTCGCCGATGCACTTCTTGCGCACGTCCTCATTGACGGGGGCGGGCAGACGGCCGTATTCGCCTTTCAGCAGGCCCTTGCTTTCCTTGGTGACCATCTTGTAGGGTTCGCCGCCCAGCACGTTCATGACGGCCTGGGTGCCCACGATCTGGCTGGTGGGGGTGACCAGGGGCGGATAGCCGAAATCCTTGCGCACCCGGGGCACTTCTTCCAGCACGGCGTAGTATTTATCCATGGCATTGGCCTGCTTGAGCTGGCCGATCAGGTTGCTCAGCATGCCGCCGGGGACCTGATACTGGAGCGCCTTGGCGTTGACGGACAGCACCTTGTCCGGGTCGCGCCAGCCGTCCTTGGTGAGGCGCTCGGCCACGCCGCGGAAATGCTCGGCGATCTTGGCCAGCAGTTCTTCATCCAGGCCCGTATCGTATTCGCTGCCCTTGAGGGCCGCCACGATGGATTCGGTGGCGGGCTGGCTGGTGCCGCCGCCCAGGGGGGACAGGGCCGTGTCGATCACGTCCACGCCCGCTTCCACGGCCTTGATGACGGTCATAGAGCCGGTGCCGGCGGTGTTGTGGGTGTGCAGCACGATGGGCAGCTTGGTGTTGGCCTTCAGCTTCTTGATGAGGGAATAGGCGTTGAAGGGCAAAAGCAGGCCCGCCATATCCTTGATGCAGATCAGGTCCGCGCCCATGGCCTCGATTTCCTTGGCCAGGTTCACGAAGTATTCCTCGGTGTGCACCGGGGAGGTGGTGTAGCTCATGGCCACCTCCGCCGCGCCGTTGTACGCCTTGCAGGCCTTCACGGCCTTTTCCATGTTGCGCAGGTCGTTCAGGGCGTCGAAGATGCGGATGATGTCGATGCCGTTGTCGATGGACTTTTTCACGAAGTAGTCCACCACGTCGTCGGCGTAGTGCTTATAGCCCAAGATGTTCTGCCCGCGCAGCAGCATTTGCAGCTTGGTGTTGGGCAGGGCCTTGCGCAGCTGGCGCAGACGATCCCAGGGGTCTTCGTTCAGGAAGCGCAGGCAGCTGTCGAAGGTCGCGCCGCCCCAGCACTCCAGAGAGAAATATCCCACCTTGTCCAGCTTTTCGCAGGCAGGCAGCATTTCATCCAGCCGCATGCGCGTGGCCGCCTGGCTCTGGTGCGCGTCGCGGAGGATGGTATCAGTAATCTTAACCTTAGCCATCGTGATTCTCCTTTTAAGCAAATTTCTTGCTGACCGTCAAATCCACCGCGCCGCCGCGAATGCTGACCTTGATCGTGTCCGCCAGCTTCTTTAAGGTAGAGTGTTCATAGCGATCCCATTCGGCATCCGTGCACACGATGACGCGATTTATAACATCATCAATCGCTTCCGAGGGAATATCATTCCCCTGCTTTACTTCGACAACCATTGTTTCCTCAAAGATATCCCGCAGCATACCGAGGAAGCTTTTCGCCGCTTCATTTTTCCGGGAAGTGGCGACGGACAGGAGATCATTGCGCTTTCCCATATCCATAGCCGTTTTCGTGGATACGTGAAGTTCGTACTGGGGCCCGTCGGATTCAATCCAGAAGGACGCCTTGATTTCGCCCGTGATGCTGCGCACCAGGCTCAGCACTTCCTCTGTGCACAATTGGAGGCGAATGGAATCCCTTTGGTTCAGTCCTGTGTATTCCGCGACTTTTTGCGCCTCTTTTACCGCGTCAGAAAAACCGTTTTCCCGATTGTCAATGGCGATAATTTCTGATTTCATATCCTGCTCTCCTCCACATTCCGTCACTCGATGGTCAGAATATCGGCAAATCCAGTCACTTCAAACACTTCATTCACGATTTCATTGGTATGGATGACTTTCATGCCGCCTTTCCCGGCAAAGGCTTTGTGCGCCGAGAGAAGCACCCGGAGCCCGGCGGAAGAAATGTATTCCAGTTTGCTGAAATCTATGGTCAGGCTTTCCGCGCCAGACATGGACTGATTCAGCTCCGCTTCCAGTTCCGGAGCGGTGGTGGTGTCCAGACGGCCCTCCAGGGCGATTACAAGATTTGTGCCTTGAAAATTCTTTGAGATGGTCATATTTTATCCTCCTGACAGATGATATTCTTTGGGACGCGTTCAATCAATTAATTAGCCAAACATGCTCAGGAGCACGCCCGCCGCGATGGCGGAACCGATAACACCCGCAACATTTGGGCCCATGGCGTGCATGAGCAGGAAGTTGGCGGGGTTTTCCTTCTGGCCCACCATCTGGCTGACACGGGCCGCCATCGGTACGGCGGAAACGCCGGCGGAGCCGATGAGGGGGTTGATCTTGCCGCCGGTGAGCTTGTTCATGAGTTTGGCCAGCAGCAGGCCGCCGGCGGTGCCCATGCCGAAGGCCACCACGCCCAGAGCGATGATTTCCAGGGTCTGGAGGCGCAGGAAGGTCTGGGCCGTGGCAGTCGCGCCCACGGTGATGCCCAGGAAGATGGTGACGATGTTCATCAGCTCGTTCTGCACCGTCTTGTTCAGGCGTTCCACCACGCCGCACTCGCGCATCAGGTTGCCCAGCATCAGGCACCCAACCAGCGGAGTGGCGGAGGGCAGCAGCAGGGAAACCAGGATGGTGACCACGATGGGGAAGATCACCTTTTCGGTGTGGCTCACAGGCCGCAGCTGCTCCATCACGATCTGGCGTTCCTTCTTGGTGGTGAGCGCCTTCATGATGGGAGGCTGGATGACCGGCACCAGGGCCATATAGCTGTAAGCGGCCACAGCGATGGGGCCCAGCAGGTGCGGGGCCAGCTTGCCGGTGAGCCAGATGGCGGTGGGGCCGTCCGCGCCGCCGATGATGCCGATAGCTCCGGATTCAGCGGTGGTGAAGCCGAAGAGGAAATAGGCCCCAAAGAAGGTCATGAAAATGCCCAGCTGGGCGGCAGCGCCCAGCAGCAGGGTCTTGGGGTTGGCGATGAGGGGGCCGAAGTCCGTGCCCGCGCCTACGCCGATGAAGATCAGGCAGGGGTAAATGCCCAGCTTTACGCCCAGGTACAGATAGTCCAGCAGGCCGGGAGTGACCTTTTCCCCGGCGGTAGCCAGCAGCACGCCCAGGGAGGAGAACACTTGCCCGTCGCTGATGAACGCGGCGGAATCCTTGATGATGATGGAGGTGGACTCTGCTAAGATGGTCACGCCGTCCTCGGCGATGAGCTGGCCTAAGGCGGTGAGCTGCGCGCCCACGGAATAGGAGGTGGTGATCTGGCCGATGACGTTGCCGTTGATCAGCACCGCCCCGGCATTGTTGACCACCAGCGCGCCCTGCTCCACCAGTTCTTTCAGCCCGGCGATGTCCTTTGAGTTCACTAAGATGGCTCCGCCAAACAGGCTCCAGTTGGCGTGTCCCCCCGCGAACAGGCTTTCATGGTACACCTCGCTGCCCAGCAGGTTGGTGAGCAGCATGCCGAAAGCGATGGGAAGCAGCAAAAGCGGCTCGAATTTCTTTACGATTGCCAAATAAATCAGCAGGCAGGCCACAGCCACCATGACCAGGGCCAGCGGGTCCCGCAGAAACATGGCAATGCCGGATTCGTTTGCCAGGTCTCCCAGCGTTTCCAGGATATTGATGGATCGCGTTTCCACGGAAGAAGCTCCTTTCAGTTAGAGTTTGGATTCAAAGTGGAAAGGGAAAAGGGAAATAGTTTTTAACCGCTTTTCTTTTTTCACTTTGACAGCAATTCTTCCTTAGTTCAAGACGACCAGCACGTCGCCGGAATTGACGGAGGCGCCTTTGCTCACGTTCACCTGAGCGATGGAGCCGTCCTGGGGGGCCAGGATCTCGTTTTCCATCTTCATGGCTTCCAGGATCAGCAGGATATCGCCCTTCTTGACGGCCTGGCCCTGGCTGACCTTCACATCCAGGATGGTACCGGGCATGGGAGCGTTCACTTTGGTACCGGCGGCCACGGGAGCGGCGGCAGGCTTGGCGGCGGGAGCGGCTTTGGGGGCGGCGGCAACAGGGGCAGCCTTGGGCGCGGCGCTTTCGCCCGCGGCCACTTCTTCTACTTCCACTTCATAGGCGACGCCGTTGACGGTGATATTGAATTTACGCATGATATGAATCCTCCTCTGTTTTCAGCAAAGCTTTATATAATTTACATGTGACTGAAAATCTGTTCTTCCCTGGCGGCGCGGGCCCGGGCGGTGCTGCTCTGCGTCCTGCGGACACGGCGCACCACAAAACCGGTCTCCTTGCCTTCGCTCTGCCATACGGCGGCGATGGCGGCGGTAATGGCCGCGATGATTTCACCGTCGTCCGCTTCGGGTTCCGGTTCCGCCTGAACGGGCGCGGGGGCAGGGGCCGCTTTCGGCGCGGGCGCGGCCGCGGCGGCCTTCGGGGCCTTTTTCCGGCCGGTGATGCTGGTCATCACGGAAATGCAGGCGATCAGGATCACCAGTCCGCAGAACACCACCAGCATGCCCACGCCCATGGTGGACAGGCTCAGCGATAATCTATCCATCCCGAACCCTCCTTACAGCGGCAGGTTGCCATGCTTCTTGGGCAGGTTCACGTCATGCTTGGAGGCCAGCAGCTCCAGGGCGGCGATGATATACTTCCGGGTTTCCCGGGGCTCGATCACGTCGTCCACGATGCCCGCCTTGGCGGCGTTCAGCGCGCCGAAGCGCTGGGCATAATCTTCTTCCAGGGCGTCCCGGCTTTCCCCGGCGTTCAGCTTATCCCCGTCCAGAGTCTGCACAGCGGCTTCCTTGGTGAGGGGAGAAATCACGGCGGTGGGCCAGGCGTAGCTCATATCGGCGATGGACTTGCCGCCCATGGCCACATAGGCCGCGCCCACGGCGCTGCCGGTGATGATGGCGATCTTGGGGGAAGTAGCTTCCGCGTAGGCGTACAGCAGGTCCGCCGCGCCGCGAAGCAGCGCGCCCTGATGGCCTGCCAGCGGTACGGCCAAGCCGTCGGTGTTCACCAGGGAGATCACGGGAATCTGGTAGCAGTCGCACAGGCGCACAAAGCGGGCTGCCTTGCGGCTGTCCTGGCTGGTGAGCCGTCCGCCGTCCACCGCGTGATCGTTGGCGACGAGGCCAACGGTACGCCCGCCCACCCGGCACAGGGCTGTATGGATAGCGGGACCGTAACCCTTGTAGAGTTCGATCAGCATGCCGCCGTCGGCCAAGTCCTGCATAAGGGCCACAGCGCTCTCGGGATCGTCCGCCGTGAGCAGCCGGTTCAGGTCCTCGCCCTCGGAAAGCGGCGCGTCCTCCATGTTGCAGGCGGGCAGCAGATCGATCAGGGAGGAAATCAGCGCGACGGCCTCTTCTTCCGTGGCGGCTGTCAGAGCGCAGGCGCCCTGAGCGTCCATGGTTTCAGCGCCGAAGAGCTGCTGGGCGGTCTTTTCCCGGCCCTTTTCGCTGTTCATCACCTGCGCGGTGTGCAGAGCGATCTCGCCGGTCTTTTTCACCTGGATGTTAAAGTCAGTCAGTTGGGTGATCATGGCGGCCAGGCCCCGGCAGGGACCCATCACGCAGCTGATCAGCGGGCATACGCCGCTTAAGCGGGCCAGCGCGCCCAAAATTTCCGCATAGGCGGGCAGGGCGTCCATCCCTTCGGACAGCTTGACGCCTGCGCTGTCCAGCAGCGCCACCACCGGCGCGCCGGTGAGCTTTGCCATGCGCAGGGTTTTCAGAATCTTCTCCGCCTGGGCCTTGGTCATGGCTCCGCTGCCAGACGCGAAATCCTGGGCGAAGCAATAAACGGCCTGGCCGTTCACCGTGCCGCACCCGGCCACGCAGTTGCCGTCCTGCTTGAGCGCGTCCATTTCCACAAAGCTGCCTGCGTCAAACAGCTTGGCGGCCCGCTCCCGGGCCGTGCATTTGCCGTCGGCATGCTGCTTGGCGATGCGTTCGGCGTCCCCGTGCAGGATGGCGGCCTTTTCCGTTGCCAGCGCCTGCAGTCTTTCGGACATTTCCATTCCCTTTTCCCCCATTCTCCTATATGGTTTTGGTCATGAAGGTTCGGAAAAATATACCATAGCCTTTCTTCCGTCTTTCCCATTGTTCGGCGAAGGCGAAAGAAAAGCCTCATCCTAACCCAATTTCCCCTATTCACCATAATTACTCCTTTTTCCTGCTTTATTTTGCGCAAAAATTTCATCATGACGCAATAAAAGAAGGATATGGTACATTTTTATCCAAAGGAAGCAGTTCATTCATACTAACAGAGGACAGATTAAGTAAGGATAACGAGACAGGGGGGCTTCTTCAGCCCCCCTAACCCCCTGAACCAAGGGCCTTCGGCCCCTGGACCCCTCTAATCGATATTGCTACGTTGGGTAAAACAAACAATCTTCGCTTATAGCGGCCGGGCCAGAAACACAACGGTAGCAAGCTTTACTATCCTTTTCAAGCAGCATCGGAAAGCTGTTTGCCATGTCAAGCTTATTCCACAGGAGTGAGTCCAGGGAGATCTTCTTCCTGAGTGAGGTCTGGGGTGAAACCCCGGCGTCTTCTATCCAATCGCCAGTTTTGCAAGTGGATAACTCCCGGTTTTCTGTGGAAAAGCCAGGCATAGTTTTGGATGGAAGCGCATAAGATGCCGGTGGAACCTGGGCATTTTTTTCCCCAGCGCAGGGAAAGAGCGATTGTGAATTGTGTGGATAACATTTTTCAATGACAAAAATGGCAAATTGTGCGTTTTCCATCGGTTTACATTTTTCAATCGGCTTGATTTTTTTGTGAAAATATGAGACAATATCACCAGTTCCGTATTTTCCGAAATTGGCATACCCGGCCCGGAAAAACGGCGCGAAAGGAACGGGAAAGCGGAAAAGAAGGTTTTCCCCCTTTTTTCCATCGTTACCCACAGCATCATCCAAAGGCAAAAGCATGGAAAATCAAGGGCTGCGCCCAGTTATCCACACTTTTCCCGGTTCTACTACTACTACCAAAAATATATTACTGCTACGACTAAGTTCAGGCGGCGCACGTCCGCCGAAAAGGGGATGAAAGCGCGATGCATTTTCGCATTCAAACAGATGAAATGAATTTCGGCCTGGGGATGGTGACCCGGGCAATAGCGCCGCGGCCTGTAAAGCAGGCTTATGACGGCGTGCTGATCGAAACCACGGATGACGGGCTTGTGCTCACCTGCACGGACGGGGAAATAAGCATCAAGGCCCAGGTGAGCGCTTTGATCGAGGAAGACGGGTGCGCTCTGCTGCCCGCGAAGCTGTTCGCGGAAATGATGCGCAAGCAGCCAGCTGGCGAAGTGGATGTGAAGGTGGACGATCGCATGCGCGCCACGATCCGCAGCCGGGGCAGCAATACGTCCATGGCCTGCATGGCGGCGGAGGATTTTCCGGATATCCGGGACGTGGCGGAGGAGTACCGCGTATCCCTGCCTTGCCGCCGGTTCCGGGACGCGGTAAGCAGGGTGCAGTTCGCGGTATCCAACGATGAAAGCCGCAAGATCCTGACCGGTATCCTGATGGAAGTTTATGAAAATGAAACGCTGCTGGTGGGTTTGGACGGGTTCCGCCTGGCTCTGCAGCGCATCGAAGCGGAAAATATGCTGCCAGCCGGATTGCAGAAGGATCATCTGCACGCCGTCACGCCGGGGAAAATCCTGAGCGAAGTGAGCAAAATGCTGCCGGACAGCGACGATCCCGCCGAAATCACCTTCAATTCTTCCCATATTATGTACACCTTCGGCAGCGTGAAGGTATACGCCACGCTGCTTACAGGCGAATTCATCGATTATCAGAAAATCCTGCCCGCTGCCTGGACCACCGAAGTGCAGGTGATGCGAGACCTGTTTTCCGACTCCATCGACCGCTGCAGCCTGATGGCGCGGGAAGGAAAAAACAACCTGATCTACCTGCACCTGATCCCCGACGGCCGTATGGAAATGACCGCCAACGCCGAGCGCGGCGACGTGCACGAGGAACTGGATATCAACTTCGTGGGCAATGAACTGAATATCGCTTTCAATTCCCGTTATTTGACCGATATCATCCACAACATTGACGGCGACCGCCTGCGCATGTGCTTCAATACCAATGTTTCCCCCTGCATGATCTTGCCGGAAGAAGGCAACGCCTTCACTTTCCTGCTGCTGCCGGTGCGGATTTTTAACAGATAAGGAGTTTCCATGAAGAATCTGATCAACCAACTGCTGCGCGGCGTCGTGATCGGGGTGGCGAACATTATTCCCGGGGTATCGGGCGGCACCATGATGGTGAGTATGGGCGTTTACGATACCCTGATCCACTGCATCACCCATTTATTCAAAGAATTCAAAAAGAGCATCAAGACCTTGCTGCCTTACGCGGTGGGCATGCTGGTGGGCATCGTGGCTCTGGCCAGCGTGATCGACTGGGGATTGGAAAATTATCCCCTGCCAACCAATACCCTGTTTATCGGATTAATTTTAGGGGGTTTGGGACCGCTGCTCAAAAAAGTGGACCGGAAAAAGATTAATCTTGCGGCCGTGATCGCCTTTGTCGTGCTGTTCGCTTTGATCATTTGGCTGGGTGTTCAGCGGAAGGACAGCATCCAGAACGCCGAAAGTATTGACATGAATGCCATGCAAATACTGGTCATGGTGTTCATTGGCATGGTCGCCTCCGCCACCATGATCATTCCCGGCGTGTCCGGCAGTCTTGTATTGATGCTGCTGGGCTACTATAAACCGGTGGTGAATGCGCTGTCCACTTTGAAGGACGCGCTCTTTTCTTTGGATTTTTCCATGATGGGCCAGCCCGTGCTGATGCTGCTGCCCTTCCTGCTGGGCATCGTGCTGGGCATTTTCGGGGTCGCCAAGCTGATCGAATGGCTCACTGTCCGCTATCCCACAGCCACGTACTGCGGCGTGCTGGGACTGGTGCTGGCTTCTCCTATTTCCCTGCTGATTCAAATGAATATGTCCGGCGTTTCCGCCGTGACGGTGCTGATCAGTGTGGTCACCCTGGCCGCGGGCTTCGTGGGAGCGTACCTGCTGGCGAAGGGAAGCAAAGAGTGAATCTTCTGTCCATACGTAAGCTCTGCTACACCTTATGAGTTGAGAAAAAGGAGGAAACAACCATGCTGACACTGAATGAACAGGGCCTTGCCACCCGGTACGAATGGGAAGCCAAGGGCTACACCCTGCCTCAGTTCGATCGGGTAAAGATGATTGAGGAAACAAAAAAAGCCCCCGTGTGGGTGCACTTCGGCGCTGGCAACATTTTTAGGGCCTTTCAGTGCGCCGCAGCCCAGAAGATGCTGAACGAAGGCAAAATGGACACCGGCATCGTGGCCGTAGAGGGCTTCGATTACGAGATCGTGGAAAAGGGCTACCGGCCCAACGACAATTATTCCCTGCTTGTGACCTTGAAATCTGACGGCAGCGTGGAAAAGACCGTCATCGGCTCCATCGCGGAATCCTGCATCCTGGACAGCGAAAACGAAACGGAATACAGCCATTTGAAAGAAGTTTTTGCCAACCCCAGCTTGCAGCTTGTCACCTTCACCATCACCGAAAAGGGCTACAGCCTGGTGAACGCCCAGGGCGACACATTGCCCAGCGTAGCGGCGGATTTCGCGGCGGGCCCGGTCAAGCCCCAGAGCTATATCGGCAAGGTGGCTTCCCTGCTCTTTGCCCGGTATCAGGCGGGCGGGGCGCCTATCGCTATGGTGAGCACCGACAACTGCTCTCACAACGGGGAAAAGCTGTTTTCCGCCATGAACGCCTTCGCTCAAAAGTGGGGCGACCCGGGCTTCATCGCCTATGTGAACGACCCGGAAAAAGTGTCCTTCCCTTGGAGCATGATCGACAAGATCACGCCCCGGCCCGACGCTTCTGTGGAAGAAATGCTCAAGGCTGACGGACTGCAGGGACTGGAACCTGTCGTCACCAGCAAAAAAACCTACATCGCCCCCTTCGTGAACGCGGAAGAAAGCGAGTATTTGGTCATTGAGGACGATTTCCCCAATGGACGGCCTGAACTGGAAAAAGCGGGCTTTATCTTCACAGACCGGGACACGGTCAACAAAGTAGAGCGCATGAAGGTGTGCACGTGCCTCAATCCCCTGCATACTTCTATGGCAGTGTACGGATGTCTACTTGGCTATACCCGCATTTGGCAAGAAATGAAGGATGAGGACATCGTAAAGCTCATCCAGCGTGTGGGCTATGTGGAGGGTCTGCCGGTGGTCACTGATCCCGGCGTGATCAATCCCAAAGATTTCATCGATACCGTGGTAAACGTGCGTCTACCTAATCCCTTTATGCCCGACGCGCCTCAGCGCATCGCCACTGACACTTCTCAAAAATTGGCCATTCGTTTTGGCGAAACCATCAAGGCGTACCTGTCCTCCGATACCCTGAACGTACAGGACCTGAAAGCTATTCCCCTGGTGCTGGCAGGCTGGCTGCGGTATCTCATGGCCGTCGATGATAACGGCCAGCCCTTCGAGCTGAGCACCGATCCGCTGTTGGACGACGTGCGGCCTTATGTGGCGGATATCCGCTTGGGTGATGATCTTCCCGCCAATACCCTGAAAGCCAAGCTGGAAGGTCTGCTCCGCAACGCTTCCATCTTCGGCGTGGACCTGATCGAAGCTGGTCTCGCCGATCAGGTCTGTGAAAACTTCGCCAAGCTGCTTTCCGGCCCCGGCGCGGTGCGCGCCGCGCTGAAAGCGCTGTAAGAACGGTTCACCAAAAACAGGACATTCTTCCCTGAAACATGGGGGAATGTCCTGTTTTTGGTGAAGTAATCGTCTAAAAAGGACACTTTTTCCCTGGGGGATGATTCCGGTATGCCCCTATACGCAGAAAACGGGGCTCCGTTCCCAATACAGGAACAGAACCCCGTGAAAAGGCTGATTGGATGACGCCGTGGTCATTTTTCAATTGTCAGGATATCCGAAAAACCGGTCACATCAAAAACTTCCAGGATCAGTTCGTTGGCGTTGCGGATGACCAACCCTTTTTTATTGATCAATGCTTTATGGGCGGACAGCAGCACGCGCAGACCGGCGGAAGAAATATAATCCAGCTTTTCACAATCGAAAAACAGTTCCTCAATGCCGGGCAGTACCTTTTGCAGCGCGGCTTCCAATTCGGGGGCCGAGGTAGTATCCAACCGGCCTTCCAAAGCAACGGTCAGGGAATCGCCGATTCTGTTTTCAGTAATCGTCATGGCATATACTCCTTTTTCACGGTTCATTCTGTTCAGCAGAATCAAAATTTTTTCAGAACGGTCAGATCCACCTCGCCGCCCTGGATGCTGACTTTCACATCATCCGATAAGGCGAGCAGAACGGAACGCTCATATTTATCCCATTTGGGCATGGCGATGATTTCATCGCTGATATCGACGGCGGAAGAGCGATAGCCGTCAGAGCTGTAATACTTATCGATATCGCCTCCGACGGACAGGGCGGACACGAACACCTCCCGCAGCTTGCCCAAAAAGCCCTTGGCGGCTTCGTTTTTGCCGGAGCTTGAGGATTCGATCAGATCATTGCGCTGCGTGTTGCCCAGTTTCTGCTTGGCGGTCAGGTGCAGCTTGCATTCCGTTCCCTCGTTTTCCAGCCAGAATTCAGCGTTCAGCGTCCCCGTCACGCTATTGACCAGGGAAAGCATTTCTTCTGTGATCAGGCACAGATGCGTGCTTTCCTTCGGGGAAAAGCCGGCATTCGCGGCAAATTCTTTGGTTTCCTGCTGGGCGTCCAGAAAACCCTGTCCGGAATTGTGAACGGCAATGATTTTTGAATTCATGAAACATGATCCTCCTTGTATTGAAATACGTAAGCTTACGAAATGATCAAGCCAGCGGCAGCATCACGGCGGCGGACTTGGCCGCGTCCAGCACCTGCCTGGCGGCTTCTGCCGCTTCGGGGCTGGCGGTGACGATGAACTGGGCCAGCAGGGAGAGCATGAGGCTGGCCAGCAGCAGGATGACCGCGCCGCCCAGGCGGGAGGAAATCTGCGCGAAGGGCATGAGCTCCATGCGATCCGCGGCGGAGAGCACGGCCACGTCGCCGGTGCCGCCCATGTTGCTCATGCACAGACCGGCGGTAATGCCCGCTTCAAAGGGATAGAAGCCCACGATCCGGCCAATGAGAGCCGCGCCCACGAACGCGCCGACGCAGGTAGCAAGACACAGGAGCAGGTAGGTGACGGAGAAGCTGGAAATCACGGTGCCGATGTCCAGATAGCAGATGCCGATGCCCACCAGCAGCATATTGGTCAGGTTCTTCATCACGAACTGGAACCACTGGTAGCAGGCGATTTCAATGCGTTCCGGCACGATGTTGGTGATCTTGCAGATGGCTACGGTGATGATCATCCAGGCATAGGCGTGAATGGTGATGCCGGTGCCCAGCGCGTTCCACAGGCCTTGCAGGATGAAGCCCCAGGCGAAGAACGCGCCGGAGGTGAGCAAGCCCATGCCTAAGTTCTTCACGTCGATATGGTCACGCTTCTGCTGCGTTTCGGGACTGATTTCCAGTTCCTTGGGGTCCATATGCCCGGCCTTCATCAGCTGGCCATTGCCGTTTAGCTTGCCCCGGATCACTTTGACCAGCACGCCCGCGATGACGATGGACACGGCGTTGCCGATGGCGACGGCGGGGGTCATGACGGAGAGGGCTTCCGCCGCGGTCATGGAGGAGCTGGCTTCAAAGATTTTGGAAAGCGGGGTCGCGCCCGCGCCCATGCCGCCGCCCATGATGGGCAGGGCGATCAAAAGCAGCGCGTTCATGACGGGATAGCCCATCAGCGCGGCAACGCCCATGCACAGGCCGAAGGCCAGGATCAGGCCGCCGAAGATGGCGGGGAAGTAACGGGCCGCGGCTTTCACCAGCAATTTCCGATTCATGCCCAGGATGGAGCCGGTGATCAGGGCGGCGATGTACCAATCCAGGAACGCGCCGTCGCCTTTGAAGAAGGTGTTGATCTTATCCACCAGGTTCAGGCTCTTTAAGGGGGTGGTGAAGGTTCCGTCCGGGATCAGGTGGAAATAGACCAGCAGGGCGGAGCCGAAGATGCACACGATAGCGCCGCCGCCCAGGAAATCCTTGATGATGGGGGTATGGTCGCCGATCCAGCCCAGGATGGTGCCCAGCACGATCATGAACAGGAAGCAGCCCGTCATGCCCGCGGGCAGCACGCCCAAATAAGTCGCCAGCAGGCACACCGCGGTGATGATCAGGAAAATCGGCCAGGGCAGGTTGAAAAACTCTAACGGTTTTTTCTGCTTGATGGTCTGATTCATATTGCTCATTATATTCTCTCCCTCTTGTTCATATCAAAGTGGAAAGTTGAAAGTGAAAAATGAAAATTTTATATGGAAGCGTTTGATGAAAACAACGCCGGTTCCATCTTCACTTTCCACTTTTCACTTTTTCACGGCATTGCGTCAACGAACCGGCTTACAGCCTCGCCACGCCGCTGTCCCGTGCCGCCTTCGCCACAGCTGCCGCCACGGCGGGGCCGATGCGCTTATCGAAGGCCAGGGGCAGGATGTACTGGGCATTCAGCTCTTCGGGAGCCACCAGGTCGGCCAGGGCGTGTGACGCGGCCTGCTTCATTTCCTCGTTGATGTCCTTGGCCCGCACGTCCAGCGCGCCGCGGAACAAGCCGGGGAAGCACATCACGTTGTTGATCTGGTTGGGATGGTCGCTGCGGCCGGTGCCGACCACAGCCGCGCCCGCTTCCAGAGCCTCGTCCGGCTCGATTTCGGGGGTGGGGTTCGCCATGGGGAACACGATAGCGCCGGGAGCCATGGACTGCACCATTTCCTTGCTCACGATATGGGGCGCGCTGACGCCGATGAACACGTCCGCGCCCTTCATGGCGTCAGCCAGCTTGCCGGAGAACTTTTCGGGGTTGGTGATCTTGGCCATTTCCTCCTGGGCGGGGTTCATCTGCTCGCCCTCGCACAGCACGCCAAAACGGTCCACCATCTTCAAATGCTTCACGCCCAGGTTCAGCAGGTGCTTGCCGATGGCGATGCCCGCGCTGCCCGCGCCGTTGATGACCACCTTGGCTTCGCCGATGTCCTTTTTTACCACCCGCAGGGCGTTGATCAGCGCCGCGCCCACCACCACGGCGGTGCCGTGCTGGTCGTCGTGGAACACGGGAATATCGCAGATTTCCTTCAGCTTCCGTTCGATCTCAAAGCACCGGGGAGCGGCGATATCCTCTAAGTTGATGCCGCCGAAGGAGCCGGAAATCAGGTACACTGTGCGCACGATCTCGTCCACGTCCTTGCTGCGGATGCACAGCGGGAAAGCGTCCACGTCGCCGAAGGCCTTGAACAGGGCGCATTTGCCCTCCATCACGGGCATGCCGGCCTCGGGGCCGATGTCGCCCAGACCCAGCACGGCGGTGCCGTCGGTGATCACGGCCACCAGATTGTGGCGGCGGGTCAGGGTGAAGGATTTATCGTAATCCTTCTGGATCTCCAAACAGGGCTGCGCCACGCCGGGGGTGTAGGCCAGGGAAAGATCCGTTTTATCCTTCACCGGCACACGGGAAACGACCTCGATTTTGCCTTGCCATTCGCCATGCAGGCGCAGGGACTCTTCCATGTAATTCAAGCAGAAGCACCTCCTCAAAATGATCACTTTTTTATTCATTGTACATGGTTTCAACGGAAAAATCAATACCAAATCGGATAAACATTTAGAAAATTGCAAAGTGCACAGGGGACGGTTCTCTGTGTACAGTAAAATACTCCGAAAGATTAAGAGAATTCAATTCAACGATGAGCACAGAGAACCGTCCCCTGTGCTGATGTGGCATAAAAAAATGCCGGAGGGAAAAACTCCGGCACAATGGATCGAAGAGTTTATTCTTTTGTTTGTTCTTCCGTTGTGAACAGTGTGCACCCCGACGCGCGAAAATACGCGATGCGTTCCCGGATGTCAGCGGGAGTGACGGCGAAGTACGCCGCCAGGCAGTCCACGCAGTAGAAGGACGTTGCCCCGCGGTTGATCAGTTTTTTGGTCACAGCAATTTCGTCGGCGGTGAGAGGACGGCCGCAATTTACGCAGATCATACCGCTTCCATGCGGGCCAAAAGCACCCGGCAGCAGTGGGCGTCCACCATCTGGTGGAAGTAGTCCCGGTGCAGGCCCAGGTCCTCGCCGGTGATGGCGTCGGTGAAATGCAAGCCCACGCCGCTGCCGTAGGGGAGCCCCGCATCGGCGAAAATGAAGGGGATTTCACCCCGTTTCGGCGCGAAATTGAAGTAGCCTACGGCGAATTCATGATCGCTCATGTGTTTGAACAGGGTCAGGCCCGAATCGGGGTACTCATGCCACCAGGAGTTGGTTTCAGGATCGTATTCCGTGTTCAGCACCCGGCCCCGGTACACGGGATAGGGCACCCGGCCCTCCGCGTCCTGATTTACGCGCAGCAGGCCCGGATTCAGCACCAACTTTTCGGAGAAGGGCGTCATGTTCCTCACGTCGCCGCCCAGCATGAGCGGCGCGCCCAGCATGCACCACAGGGCGAACTGGGTCTGGTATTCCTGATCGGTGCAGGCCTGGCCCAGGGCTACGTTGCCCTTGCCGTACATACCCACGGTGAGCATGTCGATATCGTTGTAGCAGGCGGGGCCGCTCATGCAGAAATTGTCCAATTGGCTGCGGGCGATATTGGAAAAAGACTTGAAATTGTCCTGAATATCGCCGGTAGAGCGGTACATGTGCACGCCCAAAGATTTCATCCACTTCCAGGGCTCCTGCACGCCCCAGTTGCAGGCGGCGAACAGGATGTCCCGCCCGGAGGCTTTCAGGGCCATGCTCATGGTGGCGTAGCGGTTCTTCGCGTCGGCGCTGGCGGGGAAATTGCAGAAATCGTATTTCAGGTAATCCACGCCCCATGCCGCGAAGGTGCGGGCGTCCACGTATTCATGATCGAAGGAGGAGGGGTAGCCCGCGCAGGTCTGCACCCCGGCGCAGGAATACATGCCGAACTTGAAGCCTAAGCTGTGCACATAATCCGAAAGGGCCTTCATGCCGTGGGGGAATTTGGCGGGGTCCGGCACTAAAAGCCCGTTTTCGTCCCGGTCCCTGAGGCTCCAGCAATCGTCGATCACGATGTAATTGTAGCCCGCGTCCAAATACCCCTTTTCCTTCATCACCCGGGCCGTTTCCCGGATCAATTCATCGGAAATGTCGTTGCCAAAGGTGTTCCAGCTGTTCCAGCCCATGGGGGGAGTGAGTAGATTCATAGTTACCTCCGTGTGTTTCAGTTTATTGTGTAGTTGACGGAAAAGAAAGAACGGCGGGGCTTTGCCCCACACCCCACCAGGGAGGTGACCTCCCTGGACCCACACCTGCGGAAATTACAAGATAGGTCGAAACAACTTAGTTCCCGCTGCTGCTTGGAAAGGATAGCAAAGCTTGCCGCCGTTGTGCGTCTGGCCCGGCCGCCAAAGGCGGCCAACCCGGATGCTTTGCATCCGGGGAAAGCCGGGGAATAATCCCCAGGGGAAAGCTCGCTTTCCCCCTGGGATTTTCCCCGGCTTTCTTGGGCCAGAAGTCCGCAAACTTTCGTAAACCCCAGCGCGACAAACGAAGATTGTTTGTTTTCCCCAATATAGCAATATCACATAGAGGAGTCCAGGGGCCGAAGGCCCTTGGTTCAGGGGTTTAGGGGGCTGAAGAAGCCCCCTGTCTCGTTTCTCTTTCTGCTTTAAAATGTTCTATAACCCCGAACTGTTTCTTTACTTGCTTCCCTTGTCAATCGCTTCCCACAGCCCGTTGATATACGCCGCGCCGAGAGCACGGTCGTACAAGCCGTAGCCGGGGCGGCCCTGCTCGTCCCAGATCATGCGGCCGTGGTCGGGGCGAATATAGGTGTCGGGGCAGGTATCATAGATGGCTTTCACGATTTCGTACAGATCCAGGTCGCCTGTGCAGGACAGGTGCGCCGCTTCCCGGAAATGATGGTGGCCCAGGTACTTCACATTGCGCACGTGCATGGCCCCAATGCGGTTCATTTCGCCGAAGTGGCGGATGATCTTGGGGATGTCGTTATCCGGGTTGCTGCCCAGGGAACCGGTGCACAGGCACAGGGTGTTGGCGGGGCTGTCGTGGAGCTTCACCATTTTGTCGAAGTCGTCCTGGCTGTGGGTGATGCGGGGCAGGCCGAAGATGGGCCAGGCGGGGTCGTCGGGATGGCAGGCCATGCGCACGCCCACTTCTTCACACACGGGGATCACCGCGTCCAGGAAATACTTGAAATTCTGCCGCAGATCGTCCGGGCCGATCTTCTCATACTGCTTGAGGGTGGTTTCCAGCAGCGCCAGCCGTTCCGGCTCCCAGCCCGGCAGGGTGAAGCCGTGGCTGTCCTCGGCGGTCTTGCGCACGATCTCCAGGGGGCCCATTTCGCCTAAGTCCTTTTCGTCGAAGTACAGGCTGTTGCTGCCGTCCTCGGGGATGACGCGGGCCAGGTCGGTGCGCAGCCAGTCGAACACCGGCATGAAGTTGTACACGATCACCTTTACCCCGTGCTTGGCCAGCATGCGGATGGTGGAGATGTAGTTGGCGATGTATTCCTCCCGGGAGGGCAGGCCCATCTTGATATCCTCGTGGACGTTCACGGATTCAATGACTTCAATTTCCAGCCCCGCGTCGTTCACTTCTTTTTTCAGGGCTTTGAATTCTTCCTCGGGCCAGTCCACGCCCGCGGGCTTGTCAAGCAGGCCCATGAGGCCCGTCATGCCGGGGATCTGCTTCACATATTTCAGGGGGATGGGGTCGATGGCGCTGCCATACCAGCGGAAGGTCATTTTCATAGGTTCTGGCTCCTTTCCTGCGATCAACGGTTGTATTTGGAAGAGATTTGTTTTCATGCATATTATGGCAAAAAAAGCGCGGGATGTCAAATGGATTCTGTCGGAATTACCTTTGCAGCCGAATTTTCCGCCGGACCAGGGCGGCGGCGTATTCCTGCTCCTCTTCCTCGCCCTCGGGCTGGAAGGGCGGCACGGGTACGGGATTATCTTCGTCGTCCAGGGCCACGAACACGGCGTAGGCGCGGTTCACCAGGGTGCGTTTCCGGTCCAGGTTTTCCACAAAGCTGTCCACCCGCACTTCCAAAGACGTGCGGCCCGTCCAGGTGACCCGGGCCTCCTGCACCACGGTATCGTTCAGGTAGGCCGGCGCGATGAAGTTCAGGTTGTCCACGCACACGGTGGTCACGGGGCGGCAGGTATACCGCCGGGCCGCCACAGCGCCGGTGATATCGATCCAGGCCATGATTTGCCCGCCGAACAGGCGGGGCCGGGCATAGCCGTTGCAGTGCTGGGGCAGCACGATCTGCACGCTGGTGGTGATTTCCTGCATGATGCCACTTCCTTTCAAAATACAGGTGCGAGCGAAGCTGTTTGCCCGAAAATCATCCCTGGTGTAAAGGAAGCTCCACGATGAACGTGGCGCCCTTGCCCTCTTCGCTTTCCACACTGATCGCTCCGCCGTGGAGCAGCACCAGTTGGTTCACGATGGACAGGCCCAGGCCGGTGCCGCCTTTTTCGCGGCTGCGGGCCTTATCTACGCGGTAAAAGCGGTCGAAAATGTGGGGCAGGTTTTCCTTGGGGATGCCGGGACCGTTGTCGGAAACGGTAAAGCGGGCGTCCCGGCCCTGGCGCTGGAGGCTCACCCGGATCACGCCGCCGTTCTGGGTATACTTGACGGCATTTTCCATCAGGTTGTAGATCACTTGGTTCAGCTTGGATTTGTCGGCGTAAATATCGCAGGGATCGGACAGGGCGAGCAAAATCTTCTGCTTTTTCTGGCTGGCGATGGGCTGCAGGCGGTGGGCGTTTTCTTTGATGAGTTGGGCAATGGACAAGTTTTCCCGGGTGAGCTTTACGTTCTGGGAATCCATCTGCACCAGGGTCAGCAGATCGGATACGATGGCGGACAGGCGGTCGATTTCGTTGTTGATGTCCGTCATGAACTCGGTGCGCAGGTCTTTATCCATGTCCGGCTGATAGATCAGGGATTCGATCATGATCTTCATGGTGGCCAAGGGGGTTTTCAGTTCGTGGCTGGCGTTAGATACGAACTGGTTGCGGCTCTGGTCCAGCGTTTCCAGCTTTTCGCTCATGGAATTGAAGGCCCGGGCCAGCTGCTTCATTTCTCCGGAGCCGCGTACCTTTACCCGTGAGGAAAAATCGCCCTTGGACATGCGCTGGATGCCGCGGTTCAGCCCGGCGATGGGCCGCGTGATCACCCGGGAGAAGATCCAGGAGCAAAGAAGGGCCGCCGCCGCGATGAGCACGAAAATCAGGATCATCTGATCCTGCAACTGATACAGGTTCTGCATGATCTCCTGCACCGGGCTCACCAGCAGCAGCACCCCGATGATATCCGAAGCATACACCACCCCGGCGGTGCAGTAGCCCACCCACGCGCCGGTGGAACGGCGGGCAAACAGCAGGTGGCTGGTATCCAGCGTGTCGCCGTTTTCCAGTTCATGCACGCCGTAATCGGCGGTCTGGCCCCGCACCAGCACGGTGGCGATCTCCGGGTATGTAAGGCGCACGCCCTGCATTTCCCCGTAACTGTCCAGCTGCACTTTGCCGTTTTGATCCAACAGCAAAACGCGCCCCCCCATTTCCCCGCCTGCGGCGAGCAAATGGGACTGGAGCGCGGAAGCGTCGCTGCGGGACAGCAGCGGAGCGATCCGGACGGCTAAGGTCTCCAGGCTGGCGCGGTCTGAACGGATGCGCTGTTCAAACAGCGAATCGCGCACCATGCCGCTGATGGAACTGGCCATCACATAAAAGCTCCGGCCCACGATCAGCAGAAAGGCCAAAAGGATTTGCC
>JAFXMP010000351.1 GCA_017530275.1 Clostridia bacterium
GTAACGGTCGAACTGCTCGGGAATGGTATCGAAAACCTTCCTGAATTCCATCTTCAGCCTTCTCCTGCACGCAGTTTTTCCAGTCCGATCAGCGCTGTGCCTACGGCATTGTCGCCGGACAATTCGGGTTTTCCGAAGAACAGCCGCAGAGCTGTCCGGCGTTTTTCGTTCCGCTGGGTGAGCATGTCCCGCAACAAACGGGAGGACGCCACGCCCCCGGCGATGAGCACTTCCCGTGTATCGCTGGCTTCCGCCGCAGCCTGGACCAATCGCAGCACCGTGCGGCACAGCACGCCGTACACTTCGGCGGCTATGTTTTCTTTGGGTTCTTCTGTTTGGATCATGCGCATCAACTGGGCTTCCGCGCCGGACAGATGACAGCGTACCCCGTCCGATTCAAAGCTCACCGGCACGCGGTTTTTGTTTTCACCCTGTACCGCCAGCTCCTCCAGATAAGGACCGGCGGGAAAGGGGAGGCCCAGCTTCACGCCGATTCGATCCACTAATTGTCCGGCGTGGAGATCGCAGGAAGTGCCCAAGGGCGTTAATGTGTTCCCGTCCACCAGCAGGATGTCGGTGGTGCCACCGGACAGGTGCAGGGCGATAAAACGTTCAGCCGTCAGGCCCGTGCCGAATTTTGCCGCGGCGATGTGGCCCCGTTGGTGGGTTGTGGTAAAAAAAGGCACTTGCAGTGCTGCTGCCAGGGCACGCCCCTGGCTCACGCCCACCTGAAACACAGGCATATAAGAATCTTCCCCGTCCCGGGGACGGTCGGAAGCGCAGACGCAATCGATTCTGTCTGTATTTTCCGAAAGCAGCGGCGCCAGCACTTGGGGAAGCTGCCTTACATGCGCAAAAACGGCCTCGCTTTGGCGAAGGCCGCGTTCACCCGATGGCACCGGCAGCAGCCGCCTTTCCTGCCGGGGCAGGCCGCCGGAGCTGCACAGGGCGGCGGACGTGGTATAACAGCTGGTGTCCAGCCCCAGAGCAAGCATCAGGCGTTTTCTCCCTGATCCCGTTCTGCCAGCAGGGTGGACAAAACGCCGTTCACGAATTTGGCCGCGGAGGGGGAATCGAACCGCTGGGCCAGGGCCACGGCCTCGTTGATCACCACGGCGTCAGGCGTTTTCCGGTCATGGCACAGCTCATACGCCGCCACCCGCAGCACCGCCCGGTCTACCTTGGCGATGCGGTCCAGGGTCCAGCCCTTGAGGCTTTTTTCGATCTGGGCGTCCAATTCCGATTCATGGGCTTCCACGCCCTTCAGCAGGGAATCGATGTAGCTTTGATCGTCCTCCTCCGGGGTGAATTCGATCAGGCCGCGCAGGGTCTCTTCGCCGCCTTCGCCGCCCAGCATCTGCTCATATACCATTTGCACGGCCGCAGCCCGTGCTGATTTACGCGACATGAATGATTATCTCCGATCCTCTATAATATCAATCCTGTTCAGATTCTTCCTCGTCCCCGGCGCTGGTTTTGTAGCCTTTGGCTGCTGCGTCCCGCACAGCCTGGGTGATATCGGGATGCTGCTCCCGATAGGGCACCGTTTTTTTATCAGGAATAATGCGGTTCAGCACGTTTTTCAGCATTTGCTTTTTATCCTTGACCCCGCCAAGAATACCGCCGACCGCCCCGAACAGGGCGATCCACACGGTGTTCCAGAAGCCCACTGTCAGCAGCAGCAAGCCCAGTACCATGGCGGTTGCGGCGGAAAAAACAGCGCATTCCGGCGTTCCGGCTTTGAAAAGGTTTGTCAGGGAAGAATGTTCATTGCGGTCATTCATTGTTTTTCCCCTCCGATACCGGTGTTTGCGGCATATTCTTCGATTCGGCCGTTTCCTGCCGTTCTTCTGGATCAAGCTCCGGCATATCCCAGAAAACGGGGCTTTCCTCCGGACTTTCTTCTGCCGGAGCGGCCAGGGAGCCGGTTTCTGCGTTCGTTTCGGATTCGGGATTTGGAATGGGAGATTCTGTTTCTTCCACGGGCTTTTCCTCAAGCGGCATTTCTGTTTCATCTGGAAGCGGGGCAGGATGATCCCGCGTTTCTTCCACTTCAGCCGCTTCTTCTGTTTCTTCCTCCGTGGCTGTTTCCTCGTCTACCCCGTATTCTTCCACCTTGGGCGGTTCAGGTACGATGGCAGGTTGTTCCGCTGTGCCGAAAAGACGTTGATGCATGGGGGCTTTCTTTTCTTTTGCGGCAGCTTTTTCGGCGGCCTGTTCGCCGTCCAGCTCCTGGACTTGGGGAGAAAGGGAATCCTGGGTGGATTCCACGGATACGCGCACTTCCTTGACCTCAATGCCTGAGGAAGCGATCAGGTACTGCTTGATCTGCTTCTGCAGGGCAGCTACCGCCAGGGGAATGGAAATGTTGTTATCCAGTGTCACGGTCAGGTCCACAACCACGCCTTCCCGGTTGCTCACGATCTTCAGGGAACGGGCCCTAATTTCTTCATGAAGGTCAAGGCACTTCTGCACCTGGTTTTCAATGGCTTTGGTTGCAATGCGCAGTTCTCCGCTGTCTGTGCGCTGGATCACAAAATCCTGGCGCTTGGATTCATAGCGGCGGAGGAACATGATCAGGTAGCCGCCGAAGGCCGCCAGAACTACGGCGAGAACCGCATACAGCGCATTTTTATTTTGCAGGCCCAGCAAAAACAGCGCGACGCCGGCAGCGACAGATAACAATGACCCGGCAAAAAGGATCAACCGATCCGAAATTTTGATTTTCATTGGATTCGCTCCTTTTTATACCAATACCCAGTGCGGGACACAGCTTCACAAAACAGCAGCCTGTCGGTATATCAGGAGCGCATCCGGCCGCGGGGGCGCTTGGGATGATTCTCCGGCGCTTTTTCATTCCCGGGCTGCGCTTCTTTCTGGCGTATGTTTATCTTTGGTGGATCCTCTTCGGCAGGGGCTTCTACCAGGGCTTCCTCCGCAGCCTGTTCGGCGTCCTTGGGATCGGCTTCCAGGCTGGCTTCTTCTGTCAGCACGGCGCTGTCGAATTCAGCGTCTTCTTCCAAGGGAACGTTTTCCACGCTTTCAACTGGATCCGCTGATTGGGGAGGGACTTCGGCTTCCCGCGGTTCAGGCGTTACCACGAAAGCCTCGGGTTCAGGTTCAGCCAGTACCGGATTCTTGGAAGCCTCCAGCATATTCTGGGTTACTTTCTTTTCTTTTTCAAAGCTGACGCCCTGCACGTGCACGTCCACCCGCACCACATGCAGGCCGGTGAGGCTTTCCAGGGCGCGGCGCACGTTTTCCTGCACCTCGGCGGAAACCTTCTGGATGGGATAGCCGTATTCCACGATGATGTACAGGTCTACGGCGGCTTCCTGGCTGCCGACTTCCACTTTCACGCCCCGGGTGATGTTCTTATTGCGGCCCAGGATCTCGCTGAAACCGCCGCTGACGCACATGCCGGCGATGCCTTCGATTTCATTGGCTGCCACGCCGGCGATGGTAGCGATCACTTCATTAGCATAACTGATGGTGCCGCCGTTCTGCAAATCCACGTCCACCTTTGAGACGGGGAGGTTTTCTGTCTTTGCGTTTTTTTTCGGAGTTTTTTGCGGCATACAAAAGCACCTCCTTAAAAGGATATTTCATTATAGCAGATTTTGGGGCGTTTGGCAACTATATTCGTTTTCAGCTGCAATCAGCTTCCAAACATAGGGAAAAATTAAAATCTGCCTTTCTCTTGCGGCTTTCTCGGAAGGGGGTCTGGGGGGAACCTCTCTTTGGCCTCCAAAGAGAGGTTCCCCCCAGCTAACTTCATTTATATATCTCTTACGGCGTGATGCGGTTGGGGCCGCGGAACAGGAACATGACTTCCTTGATGCTCAGGCCCAGCAGCAGCATGGTCAAGCGGTCCACACCCAGACCGAAGCCGCCGTGGGGCGGGCAGCCGTAGCGGAAGAAATCCATATAGAATTTCACGTCCTCGCCCAGGCCTTTTTCGTCGGCCTGCTTGCGGAGCTGCTCGTAGCGGTGCTCGCGCTGCGCGCCGGTGGTGATTTCGGTGCCGCGCCAGATGAGGTCGTAACCTAAAGGCATGCCGTGCTCGTCCCGCATATGATAGAAAGCGCGTTTTTCCGGGCCGTAATCGGTGACGAAGAGGAATTCATGACCAAACTTGTCCATGCTCAGCTTGGCGCAGAGGTGCTCCGCGTCGGTGGTCAGGTCGTTTTTCTCGCTGTCGTCTACTTTGTAGCCGTAGCGTTCTTCTAATTCTTTGTATACATCCGCCAGCTTCATTTCAGGGAAGGGCAGAGTGGGCACGACGGTGTCCAGGCCGTAGAGCGCCTTGATCTGGTCGCCGTACTTTTCCTGCACGTTCTTGAGGGCGTATTGCAAAAGCTCCGCTTCAAAGGCCATCACGTCCCGGAAGGAAGTGATATAGCTCATTTCCACGTCAAAGCCGGTGAACTCGGTGGCGTGCTTGTTGGTGAAGGATTTTTCGGCGCGGAACACGGGGCCCACCTCAAAGATGCGGTCAAAGCCCGCGGCCATGGCCATCTGCTTGTAAAACTGGGGGCTTTGGGACAGATAGGCTTTCCGGTCGAAGTATTTGAGCTCGAACACGTCGCTGCCGCTTTCACTCGCCGCGCCGATGAGCTTGGGGGTGTGGATTTCCATAAAGCCCTTGTTCCGGCAGAAATCCCGCATGGAACCGACTAATTCGGTCTGGGCCTTGAAGATCAGGGTGTTCTTGTCGCTGCGCAGGTCCACCCAGCGGTAATCCATGCGGCTGTCGATGGCGGCGTCCTTGGTGAGGGGCAGGGGCTCGGCGATGGAGAGGATCTCCATTTCCTCCGGCAGCATTTCCTTGCCGCCCATTTTCATGTATTCGTTTGCTACCACGGGGCCGATGCAGGTGACGACGCTTTCCACGGTGAGCTGATCCACGATGGCGGCCAGGTCGGGGTGCTTTTCCTTTTCGATGGTCACTTGCAGGCGGCCGCTGTGGTCACGGATGACCAGGAAGGCCATGGTGCGCTTGTTGCGCAGGTTCTCCACAAAGCCCTGGATTTTGTTGGTTTCGCCGCAGACGACGTTCGCAATGAGATTTCTGTCCATGATAATAACTCCTTATATGATTTTTTTGATGTCTTATTTCTTCTCAACCGTTTTGCAAAACGCGGAACTGACCAAGGCAAAAGTCAAATAGGTGATCAACGCGCTGCAGCAGGTATCCGTGAGAAAATGGTTGGTCATATGGATGCGATTGTACATGTACACCAGAACGTACGCCCAGGCGATGCCATAGGCGATCCAGTTTTTCCTGACGCTGCTGTTTTTCAGCGCGCCTGTCAGCATGGGCAGGCTGAACATCATGGCGGCAATGGACATATGTCCGCTGGGCCAGGATTTGTAGCTGTCATTATTGCCCGCAAAATAGGGCACCATCTGCCACCAGTTGCGGAACTCGCTCTGCGGGTCGTCCAGGGTGATGAGGTACTTATAACGCGGACGGGAACCCACCTGCTTGAGCCACTGGTTCAGACAGTCCCCCATGAACCCGGCCACCAGAATGGCAGCGCCTACGGCAATCAGTTGATCGGGGTCAGCGTCATCCGCCAGATGGACCACCACGAAGGGCACCCAACTGTAAATGACCGCCCAGAACAGCCAGCTTGCCACGGACAGCAGGGCAGAGGATTCGCCCGGAACATAGCCGAACAGGGCACGCACTTTGGACCCGAAAGAACTGTTGGAGTAATACACCGCCATGAACCAGCCCAGAATCAGCAGTACCCGGGCCAGGAAACGGAACGAATCGCCCTTCTTTTTCAGTCCGGCGTACAGCAGCGCGCCGCCCGCGGGATACAGGCAGTAAGCCAGCACAAAGGCGTAGTTTGCAAAGATCGTACCCAGATCAGTCACGTTGGCAAGCGCCTCGTTGATCGGAAAGTCATAGAAAGAACCGATAACGATGCCCAGGACCAGCGCGGAAACCACGCCGACGAAACCGGCGGACGGGACGCCAAGAATGGTATGTTTGTTCATTGCAAAGCATCTCCTTACTTTTGGATCATTGCACTGATTTCTTCCGCCGCGCTGTCCAGCGGCAGTTCTTTTTCTTCTTTGGTTTCCATGTTGCGCAGTTTCACCGTGCCCCGGGCGTATTCGTCGCCGCCCACGATGACGATATACTTGGCCCCGATTTTATCGGCAAACTTGAACTGCGCTTTCAGGCTGCGGCCTGCAAGGTCGGAATCGGCCTTTATGCCCTTTGCCCGCAAACCCTGGGCGAAGGTGAAGGCGGGAATTTTCATATCCGCGCCAAGGTTCGCCACATACACGTCGGTAACGGAGGGCATTTCCGGCAGCAGGTTCTGATTGCGAAGCTCCATCAGGATGCGCTCCGCGCCGATGCCGAAGCCCGCCGCCGGGGTGGCGGGGCCGCCGAGCTGCTCCACCAATCCGTCATACCGGCCGCCGCCGCACAGGGCCAGCCCTTCCCGGCCCGCCTGCATGATGATTTCAAACACCGTCTTGGTGTAGTAATCCAGTCCGCGCACGATATGGGGGTCGATCTGGAAGGGGATGCCTTGGGCGGTCAGCAGGGCCTGGAGCTGTTCAAAGTGCTCCCTGCACTCGTCGCACAGGCAGTCCAGGATCACCGGCGCGTTTTCCGTGATGCACTTGCACTTTTCTTCCTTGCAGTCCAAAATACGCAGGGGGTTTTTCTCGAACCTGGTGCGGCAGGTTTCGCACATGCAGTCGATCCGGTCGCCCAAATACTCTTTCAGGCACTGGTGATATTTGGGCCGACATATGGGGCAGCCGATGGAATTGATATGCACGCACAGGTTTTTGAGGCCCAGACCCGTGAGGAAACCGTACAAGGTGGAAATCAGCTCCGCTTCCACCGTGGGTTCCTTGCCGCCGAAGCACTCCATGCCGAACTGGTGATGCTCCCGAAGCCGCCCGCTCTGGGGATTCTCATAGCGGAAAATGGGGGCGTTCAGATAATACACCTTGCAGGGCAGCGCTTCCTGGAACAGGTGGTTTTCGATGAAAGCGCGCACGGCCCCGGCGGTGCCTTCGGGCTTCAGGGTGATGGAGCGATCGCCCTTGTCCTTGAAGGTATACATTTCCTTCTGCACGATGTCCGTGGTGTCCCCCACGCCGCGCAGGAACAGTTCGGTGTGCTCAAACACCGGCGTGCGGATTTCCCGATAACCGGCCTTCGCCGCCGCTTCCCGTTCCTTCTGTTCGATCCACTGCCACAGGTA
>JAFXMP010000352.1 GCA_017530275.1 Clostridia bacterium
CCCAAATTCTGCTGAAAGCCGCATAAGAGGAGTATCGTAACATGGCACAGGAAAAGAACCAGAAAACCGAATCCGCCCTGCTCTCCAAGGTATGGAATATCGCCAATGTGCTCTCCGCCGCGGGCGTGGGCTTCACCGATTATATCACCCAGCTCACCTATATCCTGTTCCTGAAAATGGACGATGAAAAGGAAGCTCTGGGCCTGGGCAGCTATCTGCCGGAGGGCAGCAAGTGGAAGGATCTGTGCGCCCTGAGCGGCACGGACCTGGTGGAGAAATACGAGGAAATCCTTAAGGAGCTGTCCGAATCCGACGGCCTCATCGGCACCATCTTCACCCGGGCCACCAACAAGATCGACCGCCCCGTGATGCTGAAAAAGGTTATCGACATGGTGTCCGAGGATAACTGGTACATGATGGATGGCGACCTGAAAGGCGCGATCTATGAGGGCATCCTGGAGAAGAACGGCCAGGATAAAAAGAGCGGCGCGGGCCAGTATTTCACGCCCCGTGCGCTGATTGCCGCCATGGTGGACGTGGTGGACCCCAGGATCACCGAAACGGTGGCCGATCCTTGCTGCGGCACCGGTGGCTTTTTGCTGGCGGCCTATGAGCACATGCGCAGGCAGAGCAAGGACGTGGAAAAGCAGAAGTTCCTGAAAAACAACGCCCTTTTTGGCGCGGACAACACCTCCCTGGTGGTCACCCTGGCCTCCATGAACCTGTACCTGCACGACATCGGCGTGAAGAAAAGCCCCATCGTGTATCAGGATTCCCTGCTGGACACCTCCGATCATCTGTACCAAGTGGTCCTCACCAATCCGCCCTTCGGCACCCGTCCCCAGGGCAGCGTGGAGGTATCCGCCAACCGCCCGGAATTTATCAAGACCAGCGACAACCAGGTAAACTTCCTGCAGCACATCATGTCCATCGTGCGCACCGGCGGGCGCGTGGGCGTGGTGCTGCCCGACAGCGTGCTCACTGACGCCGGCACCACCAAGCAGGTGCGGGACAAGCTGATGAAGGGCTACAACCTGCACACCATCCTGCGCCTGCCCACCGGCATTTTCTACGCCAACGGCGTGAAAAGCAACGTGCTGTTCTTCGATAAGGGCGAGCCCACATAGGATATTTGGGTCTATGATTACCGCACCGGCGTCAAGCACACCATGGCCACCAAGCCCATGACCCGGGCCCATTTGCAGGAGTTTGTGGATTGCTACTGTGCCGGGCATCAGCAGGACCGTCAGCCCACCTATGACGCGGAAACCAACCCCAACGGCCGCTGGCGCTGCTTCTCCGCCCAGGAGGTGGCCGCCCGGGAGGATTTGAACTTCAAATGGATCGACTTCACCGAGGAGGACGACCGCTCCGTATCAGATATTCTTGATGAGATGCAATCTGCGGCAGAGGGCCTAACGCACATTGTTAAAAAGGCAAGAAAACAGCTTGGACTGCTTTCTGATGATGCAGTACAAGAAATTGACACAACCATAGAAATTGATGATTCAGCTGCTACTCTTTATACGCAATTTATCAATAACGTTGCTTCTTTGAAGAACAAGCTCATTGAAGAAGCTATACAGGGCAAGCTAACGGAACAACTCCCGGAGGATGGCACCGCGGAGGAACTGTATCATCAGATTCAGCAGGAAAAGCTCGCCCTGGAGAAAGCCGGCAAAATCAAAAAGTCCAAGCCCCTCCCGCCCATCTCCGATGAAGAAAAGCCGTTTGGTATTCCTGATAATTGGAAGTGGGTAAGACTAAAAGAACTTGGAATATTTAGTGGCGGAAAAACACCGTCCATGGCCAATCATGATTATTGGGATAAAGGGAATGTACTTTGGGTAACCTCAAAAGACATGAAAAAGAAGTATATATCAACTTCAGAATTGATGATTACAGAGCAAGGAGCACAGGATATGACCATATATCCTGAAAATACAGTATTGTTCGTCGTGCGTAGTGGCATTTTGCGTCGTCTATTTCCGGTAGCCATATTGAAAGACAAGGGAACAATCAATCAAGATCTTAAAGCTATAGTTTTGTATATTCATGATATGTATGAATATGTTTATTATCTCCTCAAAGGCTTTGAGAAGACTATCTTATTTCAATACACCAAAGATGGCACAACGGTGAATAATATTGTATTTGATTCTATGCTATCAATGCCTATCCCCCTTCCGCCCCTTGCCGAACAAAAACGCATCGTTGCAAAGCTGGAAGAACTGCTGCCACTCTGTGAATAGCAATGCCTGTCATATATTTTCAATCCAATAAAAGCGGAGGTAAACATGGTAGTTCTTCACATTTACGGGAAAATTTCTCCAATATGTATCTCCAAAAAACTCGGGCTTTATATCTCCAACTTACCGGAAGAAGAGGATAACAACTGGAAGGAGGATTTGGAACAAGAATTACAATACATGGAAACCATTGACGAACTTGATCGTGCTCGTTTAGGTATTTCTATGAAAAGTCAGATTACAGAATTATATAAAAAATTAAACCCAGTCAGTGAAAGGTCAGTCTGTATCGCAGAAATGGCACATGCTATTGCAGACAAGATGATTTGTATGTATTTTAATTATGAGTATGATGATATGCCATTGGGTGGCTGGGAAACAAATTGTTTTGACGGAAGATTCTGTGAAGAGGATTATGCAGAGAAAATTGTTGATTTGATGACTTTTTTATCATACCATACCGATGAAGTTTCTTTTCCTGCCGCTGTTCAATGGGTATATTCATCTAATCACGATGAAATCAATCATTCCAGAATCTTTTGGGGCGGAGTTGAAGCAACAGAGTATATAGAAGGGCTAAAAAAGTGGGGAAAGCTTTTCGATGCTTTTTTACAGAGTGAAAATGATTATTATCTGTTTGATTTTATTTGCAATGCAATCCATAAAGACAATGATTACAATGTCTATCACTTGCTAAAATCATATTCTCTTTGCCAGCTATTCTTAGAAAATGAACACGAAAATGAATTGGACAAAAAGCTTCCGGAATTCTTGGATGGCTCATATTCTATTGAAGAACGTGAAAGAATGGCATTAAGCTTTAGACAAGTCAGAAATAAAATAGCTCATGGCGATTTTATCGAGTTTAACAAGAAAATTGAGGAATATACAAAACAATTCATGGATGGACATTTTGACTTTGATTATTCAGAATATAGCCGTCAAAACTGGGCCATTTCAAATATCTGCTGTGCTTTGGATGATGCGCTGAGGAAGATTATATACTTGTTGTTCACAGATCGAAACAGACTAGAACAGATAAAGAAAAGATAAGGCCATTTGTGCTCTAGTTGTTCGGTTATTCCGAACAACTGAAACGCTTGTGACTATTGCAATTCACTGTCTACCCCCAACTATTCGGATATTCCGAACAGTTCGGGAATAGTCAAGAAGCAACTCAGTTGTTGCATGATTTGCAACAACTGCAGGAATAGTGCGATCCATGCTTTATAGTGGAGGCCTTACATTCTGAAAGGAGCACGCAATGAAATCCTATCGTTTTTACGGCTGGGAAGCCGCCCGCATCCGGGACAGCCTGGGCCTGACCCCTTGCGATTACTATGATTTGTTAGCCGGCATCTGGTGCGAGGGAACCTGCGCACCCAGGATGCGAAAGGACTGGACGATAGAAAACCGGACCCTGGGCCAATGTTCCATCACGGCCTTCCTGATCCAGGATATTTACGGCGGGAAGGTGTACGGCGTGCCCCTGGGCGATGGCAATTACCATTGCTTCAACGATGTGGACGGCTGCGTGTTCGACTTGACCAGCGAGCAATTCGGCGATACCCAGTTGGACTATGCCAACTGCCCCGAGCAGGATCGGGCTGTGCATTTCGCCAAGGCGGAGAAAAAGGAACGGTATGAGCTGCTGAAGGAAAGGCTGTTTGCCCGCCGTCCGGCCCTTGTTCCAATCACGATGGCGCATGTGGAGCGCTACGGAGCAATCTATGCCGCCGCGTTCTCCGGGCCGCCCTGGAACGATCCCTGGACGGAAGCGGACGCGGTGATCCACGTGCGGGAGCTGCTGGAAACAAAGACCTCCTACGGCCTGGAGTACG
>JAFXMP010000353.1 GCA_017530275.1 Clostridia bacterium
ATCCTGCACTGCGGAATAATGCGTCATAAGCTGCCCGATCCTCCGGCGACATCTCATCCAGATTCGTTGATACAGGATATTTTTCCAGGATCTGCTGCGCTTGCTCTAACAGATTGAGTACCCAGGGAAGCATATCTGCGCTGTACGCTTGGGCTTGCCCCCATGTTTCTTCCGTATAGTTTCCCGTATCCACATTCAGGAGCGACCATTCGCAGGAAAAGATCTCGCCGGTTTCCACAGAAAGTGTGGCTTTGTATTCTCCCAGCTTATCCACATCCGGCCAATGCCAGTTCCCCATGTTATAGGGTAGCCAGGTGATTTGCCAAAGCGAACGATCCTGTTCTTTGATCATAGCGGAACGAACCTGGAACAAAGATTGCCAGTTCCCTTTTAGGCCAAAGGTGGCTTGAGCTGCTTCTGCTGCTTTTTCTATTGCTTCTTTTTCGGACAGGGCATTATGCTTTGGAAGGATATACTGCTTTGGCAGCAAATCACCGAGCCCAGCCGCTTCATAGCGAGCCGCCACTTCGGATTTCTCAGCGGCGTCCAGCAGATCAAAAGCACCTGTTGTAACATATTCCTGCGCTGCCTCCGCGTACAGGCTCAAATCGCCTTCCGGCAGCGTTCTGTTTTCTTCCGATACCATCCACCGGCAATACGTCACATTCCCATCCGGAGAGGAGATATTTATAACATAGGAGCTGTCCAAATCATCCATGCTGATCCGATACTCACGGCGATCTGTTCCGCCATAAAGGTAGAAGGATATGTCGATTTTTTTCTTTGCAAGCGCTTCTTCGCTAACACCATATTTTTCCGTTACCGCTTTCATGGCAATCTCCTTTGCCATTTCTACGGAAATGTCGTCTTTTTCCGGCACGATATTGATGAGAAGACCGATTTCCTGCACTTCCATGAGAGGCGCATCCAGCGCGGCCTTATCTTCAAGCGAAAGATCATCCATGTTTTGTAAATTCTTCCATCTGTCCATATGCTTCCGGTAGAAAGGAATGATACGTGCCAACTGTTTCGCGCCCCATGCGGGTGAAGTCAGTTCGCCGGATGCCACCAGTTCCTGATCCGCATTGTCATTGCTCCAAGTCACGGACAACGTACCGTCCGCTTCCTTTTCAACCGTATAAAAGCCTAATTCCTTTTGATGGATCGCGTTCGCCTCAAAAGAAGCGATCCAGCCGTTTTCGGTATTCTCCCGTTTGTAAGTGAACAGATCAAGCATCTCATCGGTCAGGCCGTAAGTTGATTTTATGACTTCCGCCGCCTGACGCTGAATTTGATACCGGATAGAGAAGGTAATTCCCAAAGCCAGGGCAGTGCTGATGATCATAGTCATCAGAATAATAGCCAGCACCAATGTGCGTGTAGGAATTCTGCCCAAACTGATTCCTGGCCTTCTCTTCGCCCGCACAGCCCGCAGGACTTCTTCCTCCCCATGCCAATCCATATCGCGCAAGGCGGTATCCAAGGCATTTTTCAAATTATTCTTCATCGAAATACCATCCTTTCAGCGCTTCTTTCAAATGATCCTTGGCCCTTTTCAATCGGGAGGTAGCATTGGCAACCGGGATATGCAGCACTCTGGCAATCTCTGGCACGGTCATTTCCTGATAAAACCGGAGCAGGATCATTTGCTTATCCCTTTCCGAAAGGTTCATCACGGCTTGCAAAACCGTATCATCGGAATATGTGTCGGTTTGCCCTTGCTCTGGCACGGCATCCAAGGTTGTTGTGCGCGCTCTGTTGCGGAACCAAGCGGATTTTCGGGCATCTTTACAAGTATTGATGATAATCCGTGTCAGCCAGGTCTTTTTACTGGATTCACCCCGGAAGCGATCCATGTGGTTATAAGCCTTGATGAACGTGTCCTGAACGGCGTCTTCCGCCAGGGCTTCGTCGCCCAGGTACATATACGCAATGCGCATCAGCTGCGTTTTATAGCCGGCCATCAGCTGCGCCAGTTCCTGCTCCCTTTGCGCATCTGTCATAGGTCGCGGGAGAATACTCACATGGTTCACCTCCTTTGTGTCAGGATCAAGGGCTTCATTCCGAAAGCCTTACGTCGTGATTGTCGCCGCCATTCCTTTACAGCAATCGCGCAAATCCAGGCTTTTTCCTTCTCTATACCCGGATATTTGTACAATCGCTTATATACTACCATGAAGATATTGCTCACGGCAATGTTGGCCAACTCTTTATTTTGTAATTGCATATAAGACATTTTCATCATGGAGTCTTTGTTTCTCACCATGATCTGTCTGAGCAAAGTTTCCGCATCACACAATGATTCAGAAGAAGCTCCTTTCAACCTTTGCACCCCCTTGCACATATTGGACGAGGCTTTTTCTCTGAACCATTCGCAAGTGCATATTTTCTTTTTGAGCTAAACCAATTCAAAAAGAAAAAGAAGGCAAAGAAATAGATATTATTGGACTTGAGCCTACTGGAAAATGGAGCATGTTTTTGTAAAAAGTACTTGACAAGTTGTTTTAGGCAAAACTTTAAAATCGATCCTTATCTCCTGCGCGGCCCGCCTCGCGCCCTTTGATATTCAGGAGATTCGGGACATTATTTCCGAGGACGAGCTTGAACTGGACACCATCGGCGACACCAAAACCGCCGTGTTCTTTATCATTTCCGATACGGACGATTCCCTGAATTTTCTGGTATCCATGGCTTATACCCAAATGTTCAACCTGCTTTGTGAAAAAGCGGACGACAAATACAACGGAAGATTGCCCGTGCATGTCAGGTGCCTGATCGACGAGTGCGCCAATATCGGCCAAATCCCCAAGCTGGAAAAACTTATGGCAACCATCCGCAGCCGGGAGATCTCCGCCAGTCTGATCCTGCAAACGCAAAGCCAACTGAAAGCGCTGTACAAGGACAACGCCGAAACCATCATCGGCAACATGGACAGCGTGCTGTTTCTTGGCGGGAAAGAAAAAACAACCCTGAAAGACCTGACAGAAATGTTGGGAAAGGAAACCATAAACATCGCCAATACCGGGGAAAGCCGGGGACGGGAAAAGTCTTTTTCCCTGAACGTGCAAAGCCTCGGTAAAGACCTGATGACTATGGACGAGTTATCCGTGCTGGACGGCAGCAAGTGCATCCTGCAACTGCGCGGCGTCCGGCCTTTTCTCTCGCAAAAATACGATATTACGCAGCATCCGAATTATCAGTATCTGTCGGACTGTGACCCCAAAAACGCTTTTGACATCGAAGCCTACCTGCACTGCAGGCTGAAGCTGAAATCCAACGACGAATTTGATACTTATGAAGTGGATGTGAGCGAAGACGATATCGCGGCCATGGCGCAAGAGGAACAAGACAGCGGCCCGCCAGAGCGGGACGAAATTGACGAATTTACGGATGAACCTCTTGAATCCTGCCCGGATATCGCGGAGGAACCCTTTGACTACAGCGCGCTCTTTTGAGTCGGCGCTTTTTTTTATAAAAACGGAGGTAAAAACAATATGGCGTTCTTTACAAGCGGTGTCTCTTTTATCAAAACTGCCGTGGTGCTGGTTGGCGCTGGCATCGGCGGCTACGGCGTGGTGAACCTGCTGGAAGGATATGGAAGCGACAATCCCGGCGCTAAGAGCCAGGGGATCAAGCAATTCGTTGCGGGCGCTGCAATCGCGCTGGTCGGCATCGGCCTGATTCCCCTGCTCAGCGATCTGTTTACCGCGCCCTGACCGACCCGGCCCCCGCGAAAGCGGGGGCCTCCTGAAAAGGAGGTGAAACACTTGAACTTCCTATGGGACAAAATAACGGAATGGATCAAAAACCTGCTCATCACCGGCATCATGAGCAACCTGAACGGCTTGTTCGACGGTATCAACGGGCAGGTGGCGGAAATCGCGGGAACGGTGGGCACCACGCCCCAGGCGTGGAATGGCAGCGTTTTCAACATGATCAAAAGCCTGTCGGATAACGTCATCGTCCCCATTGCCGGCCTGATCCTCACCTTTGTCATGTCCTACGAACTGATTCAGATGGTCATGGACAAGAACAGCTTTCACGATCTGGAAACCTTCTTCCTTTTCAAGTGGGTATTCAAGACCAGTATCGCCATCCTCATTGTGACCCACACATGGGATATTGTCATGGGCGTCTTTGACGTGGCGCAGCACGTGGTTTCCGCCGCCGCGGGAACCATCGTCAGCAATACCGATCTGAACATCACCAGCGTCATATCCAATCTGGAGGCTTCGCTCCAGGCCATGGATATTGGCCCGCTGTTCGGGCTTTGGTTCCAATCCATGCTGGTGGGCCTGATTTCCTGGGCCATGACGATCTGTA
Organism: Clostridia bacterium; assembly: GCA_017530275.1. The sequence continues at coordinate 4,324 of JAFXMP010000353.1, forward strand.
TTTTCGTGGTCATTTATGGCCGTATCATGGAAATCTTTCTGGTCACGTCCGTCGCGCCGATCCCCATGGCGACCATGGCGAACCGGGAATGGGGCCAGATGGGGCAAAACTATTTGCGCACCCTGATCGCCCTGGGCTTCCAGGCGTTTCTCATCATTGTCTGTGTAGCGATTTACGCCGTGCTGGTTCATTCCATTGCTGTGGGCACGGATGTGATCAAAGCCCTGTGGATGTGCATCGGGTATACGGTGCTGCTGTGCTTCAGCCTGTTCAAAACAAGCAGCCTGTCCAAATCCCTGTTCAACGCGCATTGAGGAGGAAAGTCCATGAACGATACCATTTACGCGGATGTGCCCAAAGACCTTTCCAAGATCAAAACCAAGCTGTTCTTCCATCTGACGAAGCGGCAATTGATCTGCTTCGGCGGCGGCGCGCTGGCTGGCGTTCCCCTGTATTTTCTCACACGCGGCGTTATGTCCAGCACCTTAGCCATGGTGGTCATGATCGCCGTAATGATGCCCTTTTTCCTGCTGGCGTTATATGAGAAAAATGGGGAGCCGCTGGAAAAGATCGCTTGGCACATCATTCAATCCCGTTTCAAGCGGCCCCGTAAGCGGCCCTATCAGACCAATAACCTGTACGCTGCCATCGTGCGGCAGACAGAAATCAACAAGGAGGTGAAGGCCATTGTTCGGGAATCTGTTCAAAAGAAAAAGAGCAAAAGAGGAAAAAAGGCAGCCCAGGGTCAAACTGACGCGGGCTGACAGGAAAAGACTGAACGAAGCGCTGGCCAAGGCCCAGAAGAACAGGCGCGGGCCAGCCACTGCACAGGATACCATTCCTTACCGGCGGATGTTTCCGGACGGCGTCTGTCAACTGGATGATACCCACTACTCCAAGACGGTTCAGTTTTACGAC
>JAFXMP010000354.1 GCA_017530275.1 Clostridia bacterium
AAGGGGGCCTGGGGGAAACCGCTCTTTGACTTTCAAAGAGCGGTTTCCCCCAGCGTCTCCCCATACCTCTTTACCGGAACACTTGCCTGAGCGCGCTCAGGCCCGGGCGGCGGCTGATGACCACCACATAATCCCCGACCTCGATGGTATCGTTGCCGAACGGCACCTTGACCTGCCCATCCCGCACGATGACGGCGATCAGGGCGTCCGGGATGATCTGCAAATCTTTGAGGGGGATATGGATGAAGGTATCGCCCGACTGGGCGATAAATTCCAGCGCCTCGGCCTGGCCGTCCATGAGCCGGTACATGCGCTCGACCGCGGCGAAGGAACGGCTGGAGCGGGAGCGCACCACGCGCAGGATATCGTTGCAGGCGACGGCCATGGTGCTGATGATGCTGTCCAGGCCCATTTCGTGCATGATGGCGGAATAGGTATCCCGCGTGGATTTGACGATGACCTTTTTGACCTTGCGCTGCGTGGCGTAGAAGCCGGCCATCAGGTTTTCCTCGTCCCGGTCGGAGAGGGTGATGAACGCGTGGGTATCAGCCAGGCCCTCGCTTTCCAACAGCTCCTGGTCCGTCCCGTCGCCCTGGATGATGGTGGCCCCGGGCAGCATTTCGGAAAACTGCCGCGCCTTATCGGGCTTCACTTCGATGATGGAGACCTTCATGCGCATGTTGAGCAGCATGGAGGCCAGATAATACGCGATGCGGCTGCCGCCCATGAGCATGACGGAGCGGATGGTGCTCATGCCTTTGCCCAGGGCGGAAAAGAAGCGCGTGATGGTCTGCACGTCGGAGACCACGTGTACGCGGTCCCCGGCCTGGATCACAAAATCGCCCTTGGGAATGATGATCTCATCGCGCCTTTCCACCGCGCAGAACAGCACCTGCGGCATCTGCCGGTTTTTGCGGTACATTTCTTTGAGCGGGATGCCCACCACCGGGTCGTCCTCGCTGGCGCGGAAATCCACCATTTCCACGCGGCCGCGGGCGAAGGTTTCGATGCCCCCGGCAAAGGGAAAGCGCAGCATACGGCTGATTTCGCGGGCCGTCGCGCGCTCCGGGTTGATGGCGTAATCGATGGACAGTTCCTTTTGCAGGAAGGACATGGAGGGCAGATATTCCGGGTCGCGGATGCGGGCGATGGTATACTGCGCGCCCAGGCGTTTGGCGGTCAGGCAGGAAAGCATGTTCACTTCGTCGCTCATCGTGACCGCGATCACGATATCCGCGTGCGCCGCGTCCGCCTCCTTCAGGGTATCCACGCTGATGCCGCTGCCCTTGATGAACATGGCGTCCAGCGTGTCCATGCTCTTTTGGATCACCGCTTCGCTGCGGTCGATCATGGTCACGTTGTGCCCTTCCTGGATCAAGCGCAGGGCCAGGGTATTGCCCAGCTTGCCGCCGCCCACAATAATGATCTGCATAGCGCCCTCCGATCGTTTGTTTCTTGGGTTCCTTCTATTATAGCAGGGTATCGGGCGTTTGAAAAGAACAAAATCCGCTTTGACAAATAATACTGTATCTATTCAAAAATCTTGAATGATAAATGTGAGGGGAGATTCTACCCGCCTGCGGTGGGCGCAAGCGAACGCGGCTCTCCACTGACGTTCCGCTGGCTCAGAATGACATAGCCCCAGCATGTCATCCTGAACGGGCGTGGAGCGAAAGGGCCGAAGCGCCCGGAAAATGACTCGGTGAATCATTTTCAGCGCAGGCCGGGCGGCAGCCCTGTCCTGAACGCCCAGTGAAGGATCTCCCCCCGATCTATTTCATTCAATCGTGTTAGAAGATAAAGAGTATAATAAGAAGATACGAATAGGATTCAACAAAGCGGATAGGGCGGGATAACGAACTTTTTTGAATTTTCCTCTTTACAAGCCGTCGGGTTTGTGTTATACTACGTCTTGCTTGCGGGGCATTAGCGCAGTTGGTAGCGCACAACACTGGCAGTGTTGGGGTCAGGAGTTCGAGTCTCCTATGCTCCATTGAAGCCTGAAATCGTTGTAAATCAACGGTTCCGGGCTTTTTCTTTTGTCTGTTTTTCTGATCGTTTTTTCATCGAATAACCTACAAAATAACCTAACCAGAAAAAAACCCCCTGCTGACAGGGGGAAAAATAAAATCTAAACGCTTCACACGAATCACATTTAACGCACAAAACCCGGAAAGCCCAGTATTTTCAACGGGTCATTTGTGTATTCGCCTCACACAAAACCCCGCACGAATCACACAAAACTCCAAACGGTCAAATGAAGCTCGCCATCTGCTCCATGCCGCGCTCCATGCTTTGCTGGTCAGCATGGCAGTATGTCCGGTAAGTGAATGCTGTGTCGGCATGACCGAGAATGCGCGAGAGGGAAGCAATATCGGGGTTATTTTGTACCCAGTTCGTGGCGAATGTGTGCCGGGTGGTGTGGATGCCGCGGCGGGGTATGCCTGCCTTATCGCACAGGTCGCGAAAAGCCCGGGCGATATTGTGCCTGTCTGCCGGCTTCCCCAAGGAGTTTGCGAAGATGTAGCAGTTTGCTTTGCCGGGATCCTCTCCTGCCCAGGCTGAACCGGCTTTCAATCGCTGTTCCATCTGGGCGCGGCGCTGATCTTCCAAGATGGCTTTGACCGAATTGGGCAGAGGGATCACTCTTTTCCCTGCTGCGGTCTTTGGAAGCGTTTCAACGTTGATATATCCATCTGCCTGCCAATCTTTGATGGTCATATTGATCCGGGCAACGTGCAGCCCGTCCGCTTGCACATCCTTCCATTTGAGGCCGCACAATTCCGAGACCCGCATTCCGGTTCCCAGCAAAAAACGAATGGCGCGTCCGTGGGTGGTGGCCGGTATGTGCTGGAGGACTTTTTGTTGTTCCTCGGCGGTCAGGTACTTGATTTCAGGCTTTTCCATTGACGGCAAGATGACAGCGTTGACGGGGTTGCTGTGAATCTTCTTCACTTTCACTGCCTGGGACAGCGCTTGTTTCAGGGTTTTGATATGCCGATGGATAGTGGAGGGGGCCAGTCCTCTTTTCTGCATGACGCGGACAACGCTTTGCGCATGGTCGGTGGTCAGCTTTTGAAGGGGAATCTTCCCGATTGTCGGCTTCAAGTAAGCATTGATGCCTTGGCGAGTGGTGGCCTGCGAAGACTGCTTGGAGCCGACGCAATAGTAGTTTTGAAACCAGAAATCTAACCAGTCGCCTGTTAAAATTTTATCAATCCGAACGTAAACGCCGCCCTGGATTGCGGCCTTGATTGCGTCCAGCTTCTTTTTGCATTCCTCCTGTGAGGCCCCATACACAGCTCTTTGTTTGTGATCGACGGGATCAATGTACCTGCCGCGCCAACCTTCTTTGTACCGGGTGATACTGCCGTCACCGTTTGGACGTTTGCTCATTTGTCACCCCTCCTTTTTCTCCTGTTCGTCAATCAGCCGTCCTTCTGAACGTAGCTTTTCTATGGCTTCGGCGGTTCGCCGTTCTGCTGGAGGATATGCCTGTAATGGTGCTTTGTTGCCCGTCCTGATTGCCTCCAGCGTATGCAGCAATCGAATGCCTAAAGATGCTGCAAAACTGTCCGGCGACATTTCCACCGTATAGAAACCATCGACGGGGGAGCAAGTTGCTTCATAGTATCCGCGTTCGTCGGATTGAACCAACAGCAGCGAGGACAGCACGTTCAGAAACGACGTGGAGGAAAGAGCTTTGCTCAATGCGGCGGTTTTCAGCCCTGTTGGATCGTCACCATGGAATGCCTGCAGGGCTTCGACGGCCGCGTCTGATAAGCCTGTTGCCGCGTGGATTTCGGTATTATTTGGCTGTATTCCTTTGGTTATCCAGTCCGTTGTTGTCCTGAATATTTCAGCCATCCGGATTATGTCCTGCGCCTTTGCTTCGCGTTCACCACCTTCGATCTTTGCTATTTTTTCCCTGCTTACGCCTATGCTGTCTGCCAATTCCTGCTGGCTTATTTCTGCTCGCTCCCTTAGTTCTTTGATCCTGCCCCCGATAGATTTGTCACACGTAGCCATGAAATGCCCCCCTTCGACCATTTGTGTACCAGAATATTGACTTTGGTACACAAAATGCATATAATTAGATTGTACCAGAACAGCACATGCGGTACAAGATTATTGTAGATGAAAAAACCAGAAAAGTCAAGGAGGAGTCTTAAGATGCCGGAGAAACAGGAAAGCAAAGCGTGCATGGACGTAAGGGAAATGGCCGACTACCTGGGTATCTCGATCGCGAGTGCATATGCCCTCTGCCGGAAACCGGATTTTCCCGTCGTGCGTGTGTCTCCACGGCGGCTTGTTGTTCCCGTCGAAGGTTTGCGGGAGTGGATGGCGCGCAACTACGGGGTGTAAACCTGACGGCGTTGGAGGATGGATCAATGAACGAACCTAAAAGCGGGAGTGTGTTTCTGGCCGCGCGTGGGGTTTCCGCGGCTGACATTGCAAGGCGTGCCGGGATCAAGCTACAGCGGCACGGAGGGCGCGAATGGGCGTGCTGTCCTTTCCATCAAGAGAAAACAGCCTCCTGTATGTTCGATGATAACGGCCTCTTTTACTGTTTCGGCTGCCATGCGCACGGGGATGCAATCGACTTTTATTCCCGCCTATTCAAGACGGACAAGTTGACGGCGGCCCGGGCGTTGGCAGGAAATCAAACGATACCAAGGCGCACAGAAACGGGTAAGAAGTCAAGGCCGTCATTCCTTGCTGATCCCGACGATCAAGGCTATACCTGGGATGATCTTTGTGCAATCCGCAACGCTGCGCAGGCCGCCATGGATACAGGCGACCCGAATTCTCCGGAGTTCTGGGAGATGCTGGCTTTCCGTGCCGATGCAGACGGCAGACTGGACAACCTGCTCGCTGGACAGATCGAAGGGGGCGGAGGCCGATGACTGTTATAAGCCAGCTTGCAGCTGCCACCGGGCAAGCGGAAAACAATCAGACATGGCCGGAGCTACCGGACGGGGCGCAGGCTGTTCCAGACTTTCCGGCGCAAGTGCTGCCGGACGATCTGCGATTACTCATCCGAAGTATTGCAAAGGCGCACCAGGTATCGGAAGGGATGGCGGCGGCGTTCGCCCTGGGTGTGGCATCCGCGGCGATTGTAGGGCGGGTGGAGATTCAGCCGAAAGCCGGAAACCCTGGATACACGGAACCGGGGCAAATTTATGTTCTTTGCCAGGGCGAAAGCGGCGAGCGAAAAACGCCTGTTTTACGGTCATTGAAAGCGCCGCTGGAAAGCTGGCTGGATGAACAGCGGGCAGCAATCCAGGCAAGCAATCGACACACTAAGAACAGGATCGAGGCGACGAAAGCAGCGGCAAAAAGGGAGAAAGACCCAGCCAAAGCTGCCGCACTGCTGGACGAAGTGGACGACCTGGAAGCGAAGCTTCAGCCGGATCCGGAATATATGCAGGCAGATTTAACGGTGGAGAGCGTAACAAAGGCAATGGCCGATCACGGCGGGCGGGCTGTCGTTCTGGCCGACGAGGCGGATTTTCTATCCGTACTGGCCGGGAATGCGTACAGCCGAGAGGGTGCGAGCGTCAATCTGGGCGCTGTCCTGTCTGGCTACACGAATGAAGGGTTTCACGGTCAGCGCGTGGGACGCGGAGAATGGCACATTCCCAGAGCTTCCTTGGCGTTCTGCCTTGGCGTGCAGCCTGGATTACTGCGAAAATTCATGAGCGATTCTTTCGGCGCTGATCGCGGCCTCCACGCGCGATTTTTGTTTTTCCTGCCGCGAAGCATGATTGGGAAGCGGTCAAACAAGGACGAGGCTGTTCCGTCCTCTGTTTCGGATTGGTGGGACAAAACGATTCGACGGCTGGCAGGGATTGCCCGCGAAGGGGTGCCGCTTCGGATTCGCTTCGATACCTACGCAGAGGCCGCATATAGAGTTTTCTTTGATCAGATCGAAAAGCGCCTGGTCGGCGATCTGGGCGGCGATATGAAAGGCTGGGGCGGAAAGATGGTCGGGAATACGGTGCGCGTGGCGGGCATTCTGGCCTTGCTGGATGGCGCAGAAGAAGTGCGGCGGGTGCATTGGGACGCGGCGGAGGTTATCGCTAAAAACTACCTGATTCCCTGCGCCGTCAGCCTGTACCGTGGCGACGATCCTTCTTTGTCGGAGAATACGCGAAAGCTGCTCTCTATTATCCGTGACCTGGATTCATTCAGCGAGACGGATTTGTGGCGGGAAAAGGGTCGGTATAGCAGATTGAAAAAAGATGGTTACGGTCTTGCCTTGCTTGATTTGTGCGAGCATGGATATATCCGCCAGGCTGCGCGCCAACCGGTTTATTGCGGAACAGGCCGTAAACCGTCCCCAATTTGGGAGGTAAACCCAGCGCTGCACGGACAAAAGAAGACGGTCGGCCAGGTGATAGAGCTATGAGCAAGATGCTGGAATTGGAGCGCATGGGCTACCGCTTCAGGCTGGAGGGTAACCGGGTACTGGCTGAATGCTTCGGAACGCCGCCGGCGGAGGCCGCCGCGCTGCTGGCTGGCCTGGACAGAGAGGAAGTCAAGCTCCTCCTGGATGCTCGTGCTGCTGGCTTCTCTGTGGCTCCTGACGGCGTTCTGTGGGTGGCCGGTGCGGATGACATTTTGCAGGCAGGAAGAGAGCTAAAGGCGGCGCTGGATGCTGGGGAGTTATTTTCCGTAAATGTGATCTACCATAAAAAAACAGGCATAGCGGAATTTCGTTTCCGGCCAGCGGGATGGTTGCAGCACCAATAAAAAACCGGGGATTTCTCCCCGGCTGATTGTTAGCCTCTGTAGCGTCCGTCTGAAACATATAGGCGGTTAAGGAAGGCCAGCACCCAGCGAAGCGCCTTTTCTCCCAAGTCATGCTCAATCTTGTCAAGATACCAGTTGATTTGTTCCCGCACGTTCAAGGTCTTTTCCTCCCTTCGTATTGACTGAATCGGGAGCAGGGGTTATAATATCCCTGCCCCCACTTTGTTGGGTTCGCCCTGGATGCTGCCGCGTCTCATTTCGTCAGCGTCCGGGGTTTTAATTTACCGTGAAGCGGCTTGTCCTGGTGCTGATTGTGTACAGCGCATAGGTGGCAGGATCGGCGGCTTTCAGTGCCTTAGAATCGAACCGGCTGCTTTCCACCACTTTCCAAGAGGCTTTCCAGCCGTTCCCGGTCAAGGTTTCTTCGCCCCTGTTCACCATTTCGGCCTTGATCGTGTCTTTGATCGCTTCCACTTCTGCGGTCAATCGCTCGATCTCGCTTTGCAGC
>JAFXMP010000355.1 GCA_017530275.1 Clostridia bacterium
CGGTAGCATCCTTTCGTACGAATCCGCACGAATTCGTGATAATAGTTTACAACTGGAACTACTTGCAGACTATCCGTCCTTCTATTTGACGCTTACGGTCAATGATGACCAGGAGGCCTTTCATTATATGGCCCAATTATTGAACCACAGGTTTAATAACAGGAATCCACAAACAAGCATGGTATCCTCTGCCTGTCGAAAGGGTCACTGCAAAGAGATCCTGACGACCGGATTCCCACCCGTATTTTCCTTCAGACGGAAGCAGCGTCAGCAGCAGATCGTCTGATTCGGATATTCCCTGTAGCACTTCTACAAATCCTGTGGTATCATTGACCTTAGCCGTCTGGGATCCCTCCTTACAATCGTTGTTTGAGCACTTCCATTGTATCGGAATCCCGATGGCTTTTCTACCACCTTTTTGCGAACCTTTTTTCACCATCATATTTTGCAAAGGTTCAAAGGATGAATACATAATGCTGGGTTTCTGAACGAAAGCACAGTGCTGCACATAAAAAATCGAAGGAGGCCTTACTGATGAAAGTAAAGTTCCGGCAAAAGGAAGAAGCGGTCCGTGAATTTACTGAGATTCACTACGACCCGATCGGATGGCAACTCCATAATCATGACGCAAGGACAATTATCACCACGTTTCAACAAGTATTTGAAGCCGATTTTCATATTCATTGTGATGAAGAAGGACAAGAGTATACAACAACCTATAATAGCATCCAGGATTTTCTTTCCATGGCGAATCTCGAAGCAAATTGCATAAAGGAAATCTCTTGCGTTATTCCGACTCATGGTGAAGATTACGTTATAACGATTGATTTCAGAGATAACACAATATACGTGTCCTTTCAGAAACATGTAGAAGGCGATAAACTTTCGCTATTTGATCCTGTCATTCATAAGATTTCTCATTCTCTGTCACAGAAGAAACGGAATGGTTCATATTCTTTTCAGCAGCGAGTTAAGTACTGGGAATGGGATGATAGCAGACCAGCCACCATTGAATACATCTTTCATCCAGCCTATAGAGTAAAACATGACATTACGGTTCTGAGAGCCTTCGATCAAAGATTTTATCTGGGTACAATCCACACCATAGTTTGGGACCAGGAGCGGTATCCCTGGCGTAACTTTGAGGGTTTTGGGCAGTATCTGGAAGAAGCTCCAAAGGATACATTCGGTTTTTATGAATACCTGGATGAGATATATTTCTTTATTACTATTGATGAGGTTCGCTATCGAGTGAGCGTCTATCTTGATGATAGATTATCCCTCTCACTTATTAAAATCGAATATGAAACTGATCATCCACATGATTTCACGCTCTTCATGAAAGATTTGGAAAGGAAAATTACTTCACGAGGATGATGGGTATCTTTCCGTGCTCTTCTCCGTCTGCGCCGCCATTCTTGTTTGTCCCTGATCCATTCCGCTCATGTCAAACCCCTCCCCCGTTGCTGTCCGGCTATTCTATCACACATACTGTCCCCCGCTGCGCGGGGGACTTGCTGTGTCTCACTTCATAGGTGGGATTGTTTCAAAGTGTTCACCTTTTACAGCAAGATTCCATGCTTTATAGGCTTCTTCTTCATGGAACGCAAGCCAACCTGTTACAATCTTCAACTGTTTGCGAGGAAGGAGCTCAGGTCGGCCCAGACGCTCTTGGAGTCGGTACGCAGATCACGCACAGAATAGAAATTCATGAATCTCACCTCCCGCTATATGGGACACGATTGTGTCCATTTTGTCAACGCATCCCGAAAGCAAAATGCGGATTTCTATTCCGCCAGGCTGCCCAAAGCGCGTAATCATAAGAAACATAACCCACTCTGATGGATTCCCTTGCCTCATTCTCCGAGGATCGGCTGTCCGTATTTGAACAAAGCCGCGTTGATTTCATAAATGTCGTAGTTTCCGTTCGTCACAAAATAAGAGATAATCAGGTCAAACTTGTTGCTGGGGGAAAGGGCGATCTCCGCCCTGGAAAGCAGATCCAGCATGGTTGGCATATCCAGTCTCAACGCGATGGCAAACGCCACCGCCGTCTTTTTCTTTGGCCTGTAATCCGCGTTGCAGCGGATCCTGGAAAAGACTTTCCGATCAATATTCGCTTTCTTATAGACAGAGACGTCGTCCATGCCGCTGCGATCGATCAGCTCAAACAGCCTCTGCTGGAAGGAGGGACCGGCGTCGTCCAGTACTTCATCCAGGGATTTTCCCCCCATATCCGGAAGGGCCGTGGGAGCGGCCAGCTCCGGCATGACCATGGCGTCCGGAATCGTGTCTTCGGAAACATCCGACGTCGACGCATCCGAGAAAGCTGCGTCATCAATCCGCAGCGCTTCCATCTCCCGCCTGCGGCGGATGATTCGTAACCGCTCCCAGCCATGATGCTTCATCTCCCGCCCACGGCGGGCGCTTCGTGCACATTTCAGGCCGTCATCATCGTACTCTTCATCCCAGATCGTGCCCACGCCATGGTCGTCGATGTACGCTTCTATTTTTCCGACAAGCACTTCCGACAATTCAAACGTCTCGCAGTCAAAGACCACAAGAATGACTTTCATGTCATGAGTCAGAAGAAATTTACTGATTTCGGAAAGGGCAATATTCAGTGCCTCCTCCCTCGGGAAACCGTAAACCCCGGTTGCAATCAGCGGAAACGCAACGCTCTGTACGGAGAGATCAGCTGCGATCTCAAGGGATGCAGCGTAACAGGAACGAAGGACCGCCTGTTCGCCATGCTTTCCGTCCACCCAGAAAGGCCCTACTGTATGGATGATATACTTCGCGGGAAGCTGAAACGCGGGCGTGACCGCCGCGTTCCCTGGCGCGATATCGCCAATCTTTCTCCGTTTCGCAAGCAACGCCTTCTCGCCGGCCGCATGATAGATGGCGCTCTCCGTTCCGCTTCCAATGACAGGCATCGGATTGGCCGTGTTGACGATCGCATCCGCTTTGACTTGCGTGATGTCATTTCTGATGATCTGAAACGGCATGATGGTTTCCTCCGCAGCGTTCTTCCGTAAACGGCATTTCGTTTTCCCGGCGTCCTTCCCGGGCCGCTGATTTGTATCCCTGCCCCGCGGGTTCCTGCCCGGCTGCGGCGGATAGTATGGCATGGTTGATCCAATCCGTTTTCAGAGATACATGAAGACTATACCAAAAATCCGCCTCAAAAACAACTGACGATGCCGCACATCATGCAATGAAGGAGGGATCGTTTCCTGTCCGCGCCATTATATCGTAAACGCAAAAACGCCTTACGTTTTGATGCGTTTACGCCGCGCTGGCGCGTGCCGCAAAGCGGCAAAATAACCTTTCGCGCCAGTTCGCGTCCGCCGGAGGCTTATCGGAAGCGAATATATATATTTCGTTTCCGATAAACCTGTTGCGGCCATTTGTTCCCATTTTTTCAACAGGAAACCGCCAACAGAAACGGCGCCCTGCCGACTCATGCGAGGAGTCAAGGGCGCCGTTCCGCCGCCGCAGGCCAGCACGGTCCGAGCGAAGCTTCAGCGTTCAGAGCCCGCATTAACATTCCAGACAGAAATTGTTGTCAATCAGGCTGATCCCTTTTTCATCCAAGCTCTTGCCCATCGTGAGAATCACATCCGCTTCTTCGGGCGAGCTGACTTCCTGAGCCCCTTGCCCTTCCAGAATACAGTTCAGATAGCTGCGCAGGGGAAACAGCGCTCCCGCAGATTCTATATCCGGCCTGCCGCTCCATGCGTTGGTGTTCGGCTGTCCTACAAACCGCACAAAACGGTTTTGAACATCAATGTATCCATAGAACAGGGTTCTGACTTTCTGGTTCATGGTGTGGGTGAAAAAACAATTCTGGGGATTGTAGTGCCGCACTTTCTGACCGATCTGATTCACCGCCATCATACCGACATAGCATGTTTTCACATTCTTCAAGCATTGCTTGCCTGAAAAAAGGTTTATGTTCGCATATATTTCCTGGAGAGGGCTGGAAAGATCAATGTCAATGTATTCGGCAGCGTTGCTGTGGGTAATATCCCCAGAGTGGACGACGCCGCAATTTCTGAAATCCGCGTTCCAGCCCACATGCAAGGCGGATCCATCCGTTTTGATCTCCAGGATTCCAATGGCGGAGCGAGTACCTCGCTCCGCCATTCTTCTCCTTTGCACAGCTTCACTCCGTTTGCGACAGCTGATAAGCAGTAAACATCCAGCAGCCGCATAGAAAAGATCCGCCGCCAGCATGGCTCCCTCTCCCGCCAGGGTGGCAATCAAAAACCTCCGCCCAGGTTTTCCAGGGTATCAATGACGACCACGCATTCCGGAGAAACCTGCTGCATCACCATCCGCATGATGTTTTCCGGCAGCGCCACGCAGCCTCCGGTATAGGGTTTGGCGGGACCGAAGCAATGCAGGAAAATGGCGGATCCGCGTCCGGGTGTGCCTTCATCGTTGAAGCTGATATTGAGGCAGTATTGATACTGATATTCGTAATCGACGATGTGCTCGCTGTCGTCCATGGCCAGATCCGGTACATCCCGGATATCCACCATTTCGTTATACTGCCGGTCCGGGTCGCCGGACCAGTACGTGTTCTCATCCACCTGGAAATACGGAATCGCGCAGCCGGGATCGGCGGCGATGCCAAAGGCTTTGTTGAAGTGATAAACGCCGATGGGCGTCTGACCGCAGCCTTCCGCGTGATCGGCGTCCAGGCACAGCCCATTCCGGCCTACAAAACCGGGCGTGGACAGGATCTGTTTCCATGCGCCGCTTTCATCTTTCTGGTGCATGGTGATATATGCCGTGGTTTTATCCATTCCCATGGCAGCCACAACAAACAGCTGATTCGCGTTCTGCGCATCCGGCAGGTTCACGATCCAATCCGGCGAATCCGCCGTGTGCTGGATATTGACATGCAGGCCCTCGATCTGATCGGTCAGGGTCTCCGAAAAGGTCATCTCTCCCTCCGCGAAGGCTGCATGCGTGCCGGTTATCAGCAGCAGTACCAGGCAGAACATTATCCACTTTTTCATAGGTCAAATCCTCCGTTTCTCTTTTTCGCAGCCGATCACTGCCTTCATTCTCCGCCTGATCGTCTGCCCCGAAAAATGATTGGGTTCCCAACCATCATGTTCACCATAATCTTCCCAGGCTTCGTCTGACCAAATCTTCTCACTCATCGCTTTCGCTTATCAATCGCGGGTGCTCACTGCCTGTTCAACGAATGAAACTGGTCGCAATGCGTTTTTCTTCTTGCTCAGGCAACGGAATCCCCGCCTCCCTGCCAGCTTCCTTCAGCTTCAGGAACCAGGCCATGTTTCGGCCCAGCTGCCGCATGATCTGCAATCCCTCTTCATCCTGCATGACCTCCTCCGGGGTATTCCCGTGTACCATGTTCCAGTACCGGGAGGAGATCACTGGCAGCTGGCCGTGCAGAAAATACTTATTCATCTGATCCAGCGCGCTGGTCGTTCCGGCCCTGCGGGCACTCACCACTGCGGCAGCAGGCTTGA
>JAFXMP010000356.1 GCA_017530275.1 Clostridia bacterium
AAGCGGAGAAGCCGGGATTTGAACCCGGGCTGGCTTTAACACCACTACTCCCTTAGCAGGGCAGTTTTCTCCGTTGATAATCAACCCACGCAGCGGATTTGTTAGTCATGGAAACGTCATAAGCATTACTCGCCTTCGGCTTTTTCGGTGGGGGCATTTAGCGTTTGGATCGCGTCCAGGGCGTCATTATAGTCCGGGTGAGCGTACCGGTCAAGGAGCTTGGAGGTTGACCAGCGCATTACCTTCTTGACGGTTTGCGGCGCGATGTTCTCATTGATCGCCAGGCGGGTTGCCGTGGTGTGGCGGCAGGAATACGGAACGAGCTTCCGGGTACCGGCGGCGGCGAGCGCCGCGTAATACCGGTTGTAAATGTCCGTCTTATGCCGGGTGAATATCGGCGTTTCCTGGGCGGCGTACAGATCCGCCAGCAGCGGCTTGATATCGTCCGGGAAGAATACCGGTGATTTCTTCCGCACTTTGGTTTTGAGCGATACGCCGACAATCAGATTTTCGTCCCAATGGATCATGGAGCGGCAAAGCTTTTCCATTTCGCCTGTCATCATGCCCGTGTAGATCATTATGAGTGGGATAGCGGCGTCACGGCAGCCGGATTCGTAACACTTCCAGAGCGCCTTCTGTTCGTCTTCGGTGAAGGGCGTCTGCTCGCCTTCTTCCAGCTCCGGCAGGGAGATAAACTCCGGCAGATCCTTGTCTACGTACTTTTCGGCGGCGGCGCGGGCGAACAGCTTTTTGAAAAGCTGCTTCATATCCTTTGCCGGGTAGAAGGTTTTTGTTTCGGAATCCACGCAGTCCTGCATTTCGTTTAGGCTGATGGTATCCACGCGGCGGGCAGACAACTTTTCCATTCGCCGCCAGGCGATTTTGTACGCCATGATTTTATCCGGGCCGAGTTTCAGCAGATCGCCTTCGCTGTACTGCTTCCAGTATTCGGAAAGCGGCGGACAGGGTTTCCGGTCGTTCTCCTTGCGGAGCGTTTCAATGTAGTTCAGCGCGTCGGCTTTGGTTTTGAAGCCGCCCTTTGTTTTGTACTTCCGGTGGCGCTTACCGTTCTCATCCAGGTACCATCCTGTCGGGACGGTGTACTGCGCTGTCCACGTCTTCTGTCCTTTACGCTGGAAAGCACAACCGGTGCCGTTTGGGCGCTGGTGGATCTTCGACGGGGCTTTCCGAACGATCACCCTGCCGCAGTAGCAGCATAGCACGGCGTCGTCCGGGATCTCCCGGGAGCAGCGGGGGCAGTTCAGCATAAACTCTCCTTTACGCGTGACGTAACGTGTGATATACTATAAGGGCAAAATGGTTTCGATTGGCGTTGGAACAGTTTTTGCAGGCCGCCGGGAGTAGCACCCGGCGGCTATTTTTTTGTCCTTCGCCGGTCAGAGCTTATTGCTCTTTCCCAGGTTGCAGCGCTCGCAGAGGGTTTGGAGGTTTGACGGCTCCGTGCGTCCACCTTTCGATACCGGGATAATGTGGTCAACATGGAGCTTTACTCCGTCTGCCTGGGTAGCGCCGCAGATGCGGCAGCGGTACCCGTCCCGCTTGAGGATATCGTAGCGGAGCGAATCGCTCATAAGCGCCCGCTGCTGACGCATGAACATCTGGTGTCGGTACGACTCCCAATCCTGCTCCCGGGTTTCCCTGGCGTGGCGGGCTTCCAGCTCCCGGAGTTGTTCCCGGCACTGTTCCTGCCGGGCGCGTTCCTTGCGGGCCTTGAAAACCATAAAGACGACAATCAGCCCGCAGATACCGAAGAGAACGTGCGGAATGTGGTTAATCAGCCAGTTAAAGACGGACAAGGCCGCCGGATCCGCTCCCTTCCCCTTCGGCTTGATGGCCGGGTAGTTCGTGACGGCCAGCGCGGCGGGACTGTATACAAGGTTCGTAAGGGTGGTAACTGCCAGGGCTTTGACGGTGCGTTTCATGGGATATCCTCCATTCATGGGCGGGTTACGTCACGCGCCCGTTTCCGTATGTAGAATATCATTCTTGGCAGTTTTTATATATCCCTTCTCGGTTAAAAATTCAAGGTATTCAAGGGCTTTCTCCTGGCCTTCGGCGCTGAGATCGGAGAAAAGCCGGGCGGCGCGGCGCTCGTCCTCGGTCATTTTCGGGAGCCTGGCCGGATCCCTTCCGAACATTTCATCAATGGAACAGTGAAAATACTCAGAAAGTGCAAGAATTGTTGCCGTATCGGGATCACGCCTGTTGTTCTCTATGTTTGCGTAGGATGCCCGCTGCATTTTGAGATAGTCCGCCACTTCCTGCTGCGTCTTGCCGATTCTCTCCCTTATTCTCTTTATATACAGCATTATCAACACCCCGGCTTTATTATAAAGTGTCAGAATGAAACAAACAATAAGAGTGTCAAAAAGAAACATTTTTTCCAAAAACCCCTTGACAAAGTGTCGGAGCGAAACTATTATAAGTGTCACAACGAAACAACGGGATGGTGATACATACGACGCTGGAAGAAATCAGAGGGAAGAAAGGTGTCAGCCAGGAGGAAGTGGCCCGGGCAGCGGGCATTTCCAGGGCGGCTTATACCAACATTGAGCTTGGCAAGAGAAGGCCGTCCCCGGAAGTCGCCCAGAAGATCGCAAAGTTCTTGAAGTTCAACTGGACGTGGTTTTTTGTGAAGTGGCAATATCCGTCGGCAAAACGGCGGGAGAAAATAAGGAGGTTTGCTGAGCATGGAAGAAAAGAAGCTGGAAGGGCCGTTTGACGGGCCGGAGTACCAACTGACAACCGTAACCATTACGGACGCGCCGCCGATCTTTTTCCGGCGGAATGTGGAATGTCTGACGCAATCGGAAGTTCTGACGAAGAACGCGGGATTTATTGCCATTCTGGAAGGACTGGCCCGGCAAAATCCCGACGCGGTAAACATTCTGACGGAGCCGGGAGAAGAAAATATCCACGCGATTCTGAGCGACAAGGTGCTAATTGAGTACCGCCCGGCGTTGGGTACGCTGGAAATCTGGCTTGAAACAGAAGAAATCGAAAACCTGGACGACGGAGAATGAGCGGGTTTTTCCGCAGACTGCTGAAAGGAGGGGCGCGGGATGGCTTCAAAGGGACTGCCGAAAGAGTTTGTTCGGAACATGACGCTGGAAGAGCTGGATGCGCTTCCTCAGAGGACGGTCGGAACGGACGTGACAGCGCACTTCCTGGAAATGGACAGATTCAATGTCACGCTGATGGCCCGGCAGAAGATGTTCCCGCCGGAAATCAAGTGCTATTTCAGCGGGAACCGGCTCCATGTGATGAAGAACAGCCTGCTTGCCTACCTGGGGTACAAGAGCGCGTAAAGGAATTGTGCGCTATCCCGAAGGGGTACGGGATGCGGGATCCTGGAAACCGGGGGCCGTATTACACGGGCGGCGAACTGCGGCGGATTTGCGGTAACTGTCAGCACTGGAAATGGGACGGAAGGCCGAAAAGCGGCTGGGGTAACTGCGATATCGCGGAAAGGCGGCTTTATCTGCATCGGCCACGGTGGAAGCCGGACGGATATATGGCCTTCCATAGCACGGCCCGGTATTGGAATAACGCCGGGTGCAGGACTGACCGGTTTATACCGGTAGAAAGAAAAGAAAATGAAGATTGAAGACAAGTTGGAACACCTGGCGGCTGAAGACCGGGACTTATGTGTGGAAATCATGGAGCACACCATTGGCCTTGACCGGGGGAAAGTGTTCACCCGGGAAGGCGCGAAGATCTACAAGCCTTACCGGAACTACTTCAATACGTTCGTCGGAAAGATGCCGTGGATGTGGCTGGAAGAAGCCGGATACGCCGGGCACGGCAAGGAATACCAGAACGACGGCAGCCAGGCGAGCACGGACTACTATCTGACGCCGAACGGCCTGCAATGGCTGGCAAAAGAACTGAGGATCAACATTTGCGTGACATACTGACCAGCCGGATTAAGGTTGTTCTGTTGGGCGCTATCCGGTTGGAGGAAGCATGAACAAGGTTATTGCGGTGGATTTTGACGGGACGCTGTGCGTAAGCCAGTGGCCGGAAATCGGGGAAGAGAATTACGGGCTGATTGAATGGCTGAAAGAGTGCCGGAGCAAAGGCGACAAGGTGATTCTGTTCACTTGCCGGGAAGACGATCTGCTGGACGCGGCGGTGAAGTGGTGCGCGGAGCGCGGATTGCGTTTCGACGCGGTAAACGTGAATCTGCCGGAGCGGATTGCACGGTACGGCGGTGACTGCCGGAAAATATCGGCGGATATCTACCTGGACGACCGGGCCATTGGCGTGTTCTATCCCCCGAAGCAGAGCAGTTTCTACGTGCAGGGCACGAAAGGAATGTTCATGCGGGCGGCGGTGGAACTGAACACAGACGAAGAATACGTTACAAAAGAGCGAATAGCAAAAGAACTGCGCGAAAGACAGCGGGAGATAGAACGGAAAGAACGGCTCAAGGCCGCCGGAATTATCCCGCCGCTTCCACAGATTGAGCACAAGGAAGGCCGTGCCGTGATAAGGCCGCTGGAAGGCGATATGCGCGGATACCAGTACACCCCGCCGAAGAAGCCCCTTTCTATACGGATCCGGGAAGCGTGGCGCGTGCTGCGCGGGAGGAAAAAATGAGCGAACACTGGACGGTGGAAGAACTGCGGGAATACCAGCGGACGGGCCGGGAGCCGGTGCGGAAGGCGTCGCCTACGTGCTGCCAGCCTGGCCGGAGCCGGAATATTCCGTGGGAGGATCCTTTACCGGTGAGCCAGGAAGCGCTGGATATCATCAACGCGCACAAAAACCCGATACCGCAGGAAGAGATTGAGCGGCGGTATGCGGAAGCGGAAGCCCGGGGCGAAGTGTACGCGCTTGATATCACGGAACGCCCGGACGGAAGCGTTTCCATGCGGCCCGCCGGGCGGGTGACGGTGGAGATTACGGACAAGGTTCCGCCGATACCGGAGAAGAAAAAGCGCCGAAAGTACGGGAACGAGCCAACCTATATCGGCTGGAAGAAGTTCGACAGCCGGAAGGAAGCGCGGTTCTACGAAGATCTGATGTTGCGAAAGCGGGCCGGAGAGCTGAAATGCGTACTGCGGCAAGTGGCCTTCGACCTGGCGGACAAGGAAAAGCTGCAATACGTGGCGGATTTTGTGGCGATTCGCCCGGACAACACGATTGAAGCGGTGTACGACGTGAAAAGCCCGGCGACCCGGGAGAGCGACAAATACAAGATCAAGAAGAAACTCATGCGGGAGCTATGGGACATTGATATCCAGGAGGTTTAAGGTGAAGGCTTGCAGGATGGAAGGCAGGACGGTGCAGATAGGCCGGAAGGTATATACGGTCTGCGGGTATGACGGAAGCAAGCGGAACGTCTGCAGGAAGGCTAACTGCCCGCATTTCCGGCCAACGCTGCTTTTCAAGTGGGCCAGGAAGATGAAAGACAGGGATATGCGGTAGCGGGCAGCGGGCGGGCGCTATGACAAGTAACGAATCCTCTTCGTGATATAGGTTGTTGCGGTTTGCCATGGTAACTAACCCGAATATAGCGCCGGATCCATCACCCGGGCGGTTCAACTCCGCTCTACCGCTCCAAGGCCATTCCCCGGGTCGCAGACGCCGAAGGCGTGACAGGGGACGACCGGAGAACATTCAGACAACCGAAACAGGACGCGGCGTAACGCGGAAATCATCGGGGGTTGTGACAGCCGGGAAAGACCGGCACAACGCGAGCATAGCGGGGCAAGGATCCTATTCTGTTTGTAGAACGCGGACGGGATGTGCCAGGAATCCGCGCCGGTTCAACTCCGGCGGTGCTCACCAATTCTCCGTGGACACCCGCATTATGCGGAGGACAGTCGGATGGGTTTTAGGAAGTCCCTAAACGAAGCCCCTCAAGCGGCACGTTGTAATTGCGGTTGTGCAGAATTAACCAAGAGGCCGTCGTAGAAACGATCTGCTGGCAGCCGGGAAAGACCGGCACAATACGGGAACATGATGCGGGAATGGTATCCGCACGGGAGGATCGTCACGCAAGGCCAGTGTGAAGACGTTCGATATTCCGGGGTGTAACGTCCCCATGCCGAGTTCGAGTCCGGCTGTTCCCACCAGGGCGAAAGCCCAACAGACCAGCCGCCCGGAGCTGATAATCCGGGAGGAATCGGTCAGCATAAAACTGGCAGCCGGGAAAGACCGGCACCCGGGCGGGGCGGAAATCCGTGTCGCCCTACAGTTGCCGGTAAAGGAGGTTGTTCCATGTATGAGCTGCGGGAAGGCCGGTTGACGATCCCGCCGCCGAAGGACGGAGCCTGCCCTGTGTGTGGTGAGCTTCACGGGCGACAGGAACCGCACAACAAGAACAGCCTTCTTTACCAGCACCGTTTCAGACGGAAGCACGGGCGGTACCCGACCTGGGAGGACGCCATGGAGCATTGCAGTCTGACGGTGAAAAAACGTTTCTGCGAACGGCTGAAGCGGCATGGCGTGACAGTGGACGTTGATAAGCTGCTGCTGGGGCTGAAGACCAAAAAGGAAGAGTGAAGCGGTGAAGGAATACGAGTGGTTCCGAACGGCGGACAGAAAGCCGACGGAAGCGGAGTGCGGGCCGAACGGGCGGATTATCGTCTGGCACGACTTCAACGGGGCGATGGTCGCCAACACGCACCAGCTCGACGACAACCGTTTCATGCGATGGTGGATGCCTTACCCGGAAGCGCCGAAAGGCGCGGATCCTGTGAAGCTCGACGAGCTGAAGGGGCCGGGAGGACATAAATAAAAACGTGGAAAGGAAGGAAAACAAGTGAACGAACTGACCAACGCCAACCATTCGGGAGGATTATCCCTTGCGGAGAATCTGGCCCGGGAAGCCCAATTCTATTCCATGCAGACGCAGTTCAATATGCTACAGTTGGGCCGCGTACTGACGGAAGCAAAAGAGGTTGTCGAACACGGACAATGGCTGGACTGGATAGACAAGAACGCCGGATGCTCCGAACGGCAGGCACAAATCTTCATGCAGCTTTACGAAACCTACGGACTGAGCCAGGAAATGGCGGCCCTGGGTACCAGTAAGCTGAAAATTTTACTCCCTATGACCGACGAGGAACGGGATAAGCTGCTGGCCGAGAAGGACGTAAAGAAAATGAGCGCCCGGGCACTGAAGGACGAAGTGAAGGCCCGGGAAGCGGCAATCCGCGCCGAGGAACAGGAGAAGGCCCGGGAAGCCGTTGCCGCTGAGCAGGAGAACGGGAAACGCCTGGCGGAAAGCGCCGCCCGGAAAGCCGAGAAGGAAACCCGGGAAAGGCTGGAAGAGGAAATGGAAGTCCTGCGGGCGGAACGGGCGGACTACGCGCTGAAAGCCAAAGAGCTGCAGGAGAGGGCGGAGCTGGCCGAAGGACAACTGGAAGGCGCGATTAACTCCGCCCGGGAAGCGTCCCGGAGCGTTTCGGAGCAGAGCGCCGCGCTGGACGCGGAGCGCCGGAGGATTGAACGGGAACTGAAGGCGAAGGACGAAGCGCTGGAAGAGCTGCAGGAGCAGTACGACGAGCTGAACCGGAAGTACCTGGACAACGCCAGCACCATTGCCCGGGGCGACGCGGACAGGAGCACGGCGGATATTCTCAGCGCCGAAGCCATTCACGCTTCCGTCCGGGAATTCATGGATACCAACTCCCGCCTGCCCTATATGCACTCCACGTTCGCCACGATGGGCGCGACGGAGCACGAGCGCATTAATGCGGATCTGCTGGCGCTGCGGGACTTCACCGAAAAGGCGCTGGCCGCCATGGAAACGATTGTCGGGAACGGGGGCGTAGTTGAATGAACCGGATGGAGATATTCAGAAAGCATTTCCCGGCGGACGATCCGAATTACGGGGACACCATGATTGATTCTGCAGAAGTGATTGACGGCGAGTATCTTTCCGGGACGTTTGACTGGTACCTGGACGAGTGCGGTTACAAACCGGAGGATATCGGCGTTTCACCCGGGGCGGTGAAATACCGGGAAGAACAGACGGCGTATCTGAAAGCGCAGGAAGGAAAAGAACTTATGGATCCGGGAAAGGAAGTCAGCACCCAGGTTGTTGCCAGCGTGGTTGAACAGATTATGCGGCCTATGCTGGAAAGCATGGGATCCCTTATGAAACGCATGAGCGAAGCGGTGGAGCATAAGCCACGGCCCAGGATGTGATGCGGAACCGGCTGGAAGCGCTGGAAAAAGAAAGCCGGTTGAATACGCCCGTTACAGATACGCAGGCGCGGTATCTGGCGGCAGCGACCCGGGATAAGGCCGTGGATATTCTGAGCCGGAAAGGAATGACCGACAAGAAGGCCGTGACGAAGCTGGCCGGGATGATCCGCAAGGCGGTGCTTCAGCGGTACGGCAAAGGAAGCCTGCGGGAGATTCCCCGGTGTGAATACGGCGTTGCCATGAGCCAGATTGAGAGCTGGAACAAGGCGACGGAGGTTGCGAAGATCGTTCTGGAAGCCCAGGCACGGCAGGAGGAAGAGAGAATCCATGAAACGGCAGGGACTTGACCCGGAAGAGCGTGCGCGGGCGCTGAATGACGAGTGCGTGCGGATGGTGCAGCGGCACGAAAAGCCGGTAGTAATTCACGCGGTACGGGACGCCTACCGGCAGGCGCTGGCCCAGGCGGAGCGGTATAAGGGCATTATCCGGGTACCGGTGCCGCAACCCGCCATTCCGCCGCACATGATGTACGTGGAAGACGAAATCTGCCAATGGCCGGAGAAGTCAACGAAATAAGCAGGAAGGAAGAAAACTGATGCCGATTGTCAATTACGTTCGTGAAATCGAACGGTTTATTGAGTACGCGGCGGATAAGAAACTGACGGCCAACGAGCGCTGTTTGTGGTATGGGCTGATGCACATATTCAACCAGAGAGCAAGCGGCAATGAGTGGCCCGGCGACTTCATCCCCGTAAGCAATGACCGGGTTTTCACGTACTGCCCTGGCGGCTTTGACACACTGGCCCGGACGCGGAACCGGCTCAAGCAGCTCGGACTGATCGACTTCCGCGCCGGAAACCGGAATAAGGCAGTACCGGAATACAAGATAATCTATCAGTGTACCGGAGGTTATCCCGATTTTGCGGACAAAAATACGGATTATCCTTCATGTTATCCGCAAAATACGGACAACATACGGGATAACACAAGGGGCAACACAGGGGACAACATACGGGACAACACCGGGGGCAACATACGGGACATATATCCAAACATAAACAGGGATACTTATACCGTACCAAAACGGTTCCTGGATGATGAAGAAGAAGACGTAGAAGACGACAGCCGCGCACGCGCACGCGAGGACGAAAGTGACCTTGTGCCGGACAGGGCGGAGCGGGAAAACGAGATCTGCGGCGCTTATGGCCGGTTCGTTGGCCGGAATCCATACCCGGCGGAGCTGAACAAGCTGGTATGGGTTGGCCATGCCATGAAGATGGCCCCAGTGATGATTGCCCGGGCGATTGAGATTGCGGCGGAGGAAGGCGCGAGAAAGCCGGTTGCTTACGTGCTGAAGATCCTGGACGACTGGCAGAGCGCCCACGTCCTGCAGCCGCACCAGATTGACGGTTATCGCTGGGAGGAAGATATCCGCCTGGGGAAAGCGCCGATATTCGCCGGTACCGGGGACGCCACGGAGGACTGGAAACGCCGGGAAGAAGCCCGAGAAGCCCGACGAAAAGAGAACGTGGAAGCCGGTCTGGAACCGGACTGGACAGCAAAGGAGGGTTGATATGGGCGTCGAGTGCTACAAGATTGAGCAGCGGAAAGGCCGGAAGGAGTATGTCTGCCAGCTCTGCGGCGAGAAGATCCGTAAAGGCCGGGAATATATCTGCGAAAGCGGACGGTATGACGGCGAATTTTTTGAGCACAAGCGGCACATTCATTGCGACGCACTGTTCAACGCCTATTTTGACAACGGCGGCGACCCGGAATACACGGAGGACGAGATTTACGAGTTTGTCCGGGAAACGTGCTGCTCCTGCCAGCTCTGGCATGACGACGAGTGCGAAGCAAGCCCGTGGACGTGCCCGGTTGTGCTGGAAAAACGGCTGGATAAACAGGCGGCGCGGGCCGCGAAGCAGAGCATTGAAGAAAACCGGGAGGAAGGAACATGAAACAGCGGGACAATGAAGAACGCGGGATCCGGTGCCCGAAGTGCAGCAGCCCGGAAAGCCTGGTTTACGACAGCCGGAAACAGAAGAATTTCAGCGTGATGCGGCGGCGGGAGTGCAAGAAATGCGGATTCCGGTACATGACCGAAGAAACGCTGTATGGGTATGAGTTTGTGAGGGAAAAGAATGGTTAAGGTACCGGAATACTGGATCGTCAAGAAGGGCCGACAATGGCTTATGACGACCCGGCATGAAGATCTGAGCAGCCCGAAGGCCCATATTTGGAGCATTAACACGTATGACGCGGCGAAATATGAGCAGATTCGGGACGCAAAGCGGATGGCCTGGGAGGTTGGCGGCGTCGTTTACCGGTTCATTCCGGCGACGAGCAGGGTTGAACAAGTGACGTTTCCGCTGCCGGAAGGGGCCTGCTGCGATAGTTGCGAAACGTATGTGCCGTTTGACGGGAAGTGCAGGAACCCGGAAAGCGAGTATTACGGCGAGTGTGTGAGCTGTTTTGAGGGGCTATGCTGCGAATGGAGGGAAAAGCATGGACGAAAAGGACAGACTGATTCAAAGATTGACCCAGGACGTGGCCCACTGGAAAAGCCGGGCGCTGGAAGCGGCGGAGAAAGCCTGCTTTGAGTGCGAACGGCTGGATATGGACTGCGACAAGTGCCGGATGAAGAAAATCAAGGAGGAAGCGGCGAGAACATGAACAAGTTTACCGCCGTTCCGCTGAATCTCCGGGAAGCCCAGGCGTACATTGACGAGCTGCACCGGCACCATAAGTCTTCCATCCGGGATAAATTCCGCGTCGGCGCTGCGGATAGTGCTGGAAAGCTCGTTGGCGTAGCACAATGCGGGCAACCGATTAACCGTAATCTGAATGACGGAAAAACGCTGGAAGTGCTGCGACTCTGCACGGACGGAACGAAGGACGTTTGCTCTTTCCTCTATGCGAAGTGTGCCAGGATAGCCAGGGAAATGGGTTACGAGAAGATTATCACATACATTCTGGAATCAGAAAGCGGAACGTCGCTGAAGGCAAGCGGCTGGATATGTGAAGATTCTTCATGTGGGGGGGGTACATGGGAAAATTGCACCCGCTCAAAACAAAGGCCGGTACAGCTTTCAATGCTTCCGCAGAAGCAAAAATACCCGGAAGGGATGAAAAAGCAAAGGTGGTGCAAGTATCTCAATGAAAGTGCTGGTAGCCTGCGAAGAGAGCCAGGAAGTGTGCAAGGCGTTTCGGGAGAAAGGCCATGAAGCGTATAGCTGCGATATGGTGGACTGCTCCGGCGGGCACCCGGAGTGGCATATCAAGGAAAACTGCCTGCCTATAATCGGGGGGGGGGTTACCTTCTTGACAACTGACGGCCAGGAACACGAGTGCAGCGGGCTTTGGGATCTGCTGATAGCACACCCGCCGTGCACGTATCTGACCGTATCCGGGAACCGGTGGTTCGGGGATCTGTACGGGATATCCAGCCGGACGCGGTACCTGGACAGGATGGAAGCGATTGAGTTCTTTATGAAATTCGTGTTATGCAGCGCGAAAAAGATTGCCATAGAGAACCCGATAGGCATTATGAGCAGCGTTTACCGGAAACCGGATCAGATTATCCAGCCGTGGCAGTTCGGCCATGGAGAAACAAAGGCAACGTGCCTTTGGCTGAAGAATCTGCCGCCGCTGTTTCCGACAATGCTTGTGGCGGAGCGCGAACAGAGAATATTCAAAATGCCGCCGTCGCCGGAGAGAACCCGTCTGCGGAGCAAGACGTATACGGGCATAGCGCGGGCGATGGCGGATCAGTGGGGATGAAAGCATGAATTACCAGGAATACAAAGCAAAACCGTATACTGTGCCGCTATGGCAGTTTCTACGGTGCATACACGAATATACGACGCTGGTTAAGATTTACGTTGTGTTGGGTAACGCGTGGATTGAAGAACGGAAGAATGGACACCGGATCCACGACTTCTGGCTGACGGAGAACGCCTTTCAAAGAACGCCGGACAACAAAGGAATTGACCATTACCCGGAAGTAGAACGGTTGTTGGAGTATTATGCTGACGTGCCGTTATGGAATGTGACTGCGGAATTTACGCGGGAACCTTTCTATGACAACCATTACGATTATAAGAACATGAAAATCCCAGGACATCACATGACGAGCTGCATTGTGGCGCGGTGTTACTTCAGAGATTTACGGGACGCCTATTATCGGGAAAAGAACGATATCCAGCGAAAGAAAAAGCGGGAATATAACCGGCAGAGAAAGGAGCAGAAAAAGCATGAATAACGACGACGAGTTCTTTTATATCATGCTGTTCCTGGCGGTGTTCTTTACATTTTGTATCAGCTTGCTTCTGAGCTGGGAGGGATAAGATGGCGAAGATTATTGACAAGCCGCCGCTGGGCGTGCGGCCCGCTTATGTAGCGGCCTGGCAAAGAATCGGAGAACTGATTGAAGGAATCCGAAGACAGTATGAATCGCCGGATGGAAACTCTGGATTGGTGAAGAAATGGGCTATTGAGATCAAATTGCAATGCCAGATTATTGAAGTGATCGGAAAAGACGAAGGAGAAAGCGACAATGGGAGATCGGACGAAAATTGACTGGTGCGACGCAAGTTGGAATCCGGTTACGGGTTGCCTGCACGGGTGCCCGTACTGCTATGCGCGGAGAATTGCAATCCGGTTTTGCTCAAACGAGCACGGGAAAGACCCGGACGGAGCGCTTATCCCATGTGAAGGTAATTGTAAATTTTGTTCGGAGCTGGATGGGTTGGAATTTGCAGGGCAAAAAACGAGATGGAATCACTCAAAAGAGCCATACCCGTATGGATTCATGCCAACTTTCCACCCGCACCGGCTGGACGAGCCGAAGCACTGGAAGAAGCCGCGCAATATCTTCGTGTGCTCTATGGCGGATCTGATGGGCGAATGGGTACCGGACGACTGGAAACAGGACGTTATCAAGGCGTGCGAGGAAGCGCCGCAGCACCGGTATCTGTTTCTGACAAAGAACCCTTACGGGTACATGGTATGGCCGTCGAAGGACAGGAAACTGGAATATGAGTTCATGGAGCAGGATAATTTCTGGCTGGGCTGTTCTGTCACCGGAGCGGAGGATTTAACCCGGTATGACGGGCACTACGGGCGCTATCTGTACGCTATGTGCGGGAACATCCTCCATGGAAGAGTTCACCGGTTTGTCAGCATTGAGCCGATATTGACCGACGTTATGGAGCTTCCGGGATATCATGACGGCAAAAGTGCACTGGAAGAAGCAATCGCAGACACGAAATACGCCGGGCATATTGAATGGTTTATCGTTGGCGCGGAAACCGGGAACCGGAAAGGCAAAGTGGTACCGGAACGGGCGTGGATTATGAAGATTCTGGAAGCCTGCCGGAAGGCCGGAAAGCCCGTGTTTATGAAAGAAAGCCTGCGGGAGCTGATGGGCGCGGACTTTGTGCAGGAATTTCCGTGGGAGGTATAGCATGGAAGAAGAAAAGAAACCGGCAGCCGTTGAAATGGAAGGCGGCGGGTGGAACTGGTGGTATGTTTGTGAGGAATGTCACGGGGCGGTGGACACAAAGGACAAGATCTGCCCGCATTGTAAAAGTCCTTTAGATTGGAGCGGAGCATTATGGAAAAGAGTTTCACAGTGAAGGACGCGTGCCCGGAGTGCGGCGAAGTATTGAAGGTTCAGCTTGAGAAGAAGAAAGCACCGATACAGTGCTGGTATGTGAAGTGCTGGAACTGCGGACGGGAAAGCGCGAAACACGTTGACCCGCAGGAAGCTATCCGGGACTGGCGGTTTAACCGGGAAAGGAAAGAAGAATGAGGTATATTCTTTATCAGCCGGAAATGACAGAGCGGTACCAGGAAGGCGGACGGTGGTTCGCACCGCATCCGGCGCTGGCTGTGTTCCGGGAAACAAACGCGCCGGACGAAAAGAAAGAAATACTGAATTATCACGGAAAGAAGAAGGGCTATTCCCTACTGACGTTTCGGACGTGGAAGGAAGCCTGTTATTTCAACAGTGGAATTGCGCTGATGCACGGGATCCGGTTTCAGATAAGGGAATGGAGCCGGAAAGACGGCCTGGGCGCGGAGATTGTGATTGTGCCGAAGGAGGTATTCTATGGAACGACCGACGGAAGCAATTAAAAGGCTCAGTGAGTGCGTATCGCATGACGCGTGCGACGCGGAACGGTGCGAGTATTTCAATTCGCTGGAAGAATTGCAGGCGGTGATTGCCTGGGTGGAAGAGCTGGAAGCTGGCCGGGCGGAGCCTGCGGAAGCTGAAATGTGTGTGACGATGAACGACGGGCAGGGACTGTATCTGAAGGACGTTGACAGCATTATGCTGCTGGCCCACAAGGATTACGGGATTACCTACTGCGGGACGTTCGGATAAATACGAACACGTATTCGGATTTGGAGGGAAACATGGAACAGGAAGAGAGCCGGAAGGTACGGAATCGGGATATCCCGATTTTGACGCAGATTTTCTATATCCTCAAGGAAGCGGAGAGCGTGGAGCGGCGGGGCGAATGGTCGTATGAACGGCTGTTCAATATCACGCGCCGCATGACGGGGATGCCGATAGGCGGCGGGAATGCGCCGGGCATGGACGGGACGCTGGCGGAAGTGGAAGAGCTGAACCGGATTTACGGTGAACGGCTGCAGGAGTGCGTCCACGCGCTGAAGGAAGCGGAGCGGATTCTGAACGGCATTGAAAGCTCCACCATGAGAACATTTGTGCAGATGTACTACATTGACGATATCAGCAAGGCGGAGATCATGCGGGAGCTGAACATGACGGAGTGGAAATTTAACCAGGCCCGCCAGAAGATCGAGGAAGCTGAGAGCATGGGAAAAGTGGCCTGGCGGGAGCGTTTCTGCTTGGTGGAACCTTCCAAAAAGAATTAAGGTTGCACAATATGTAGTATTTGGGAGCGCCAAAAACCACTTGAAACAAGTGGGAGGATATGTTAATATGCTACCGCGTTAGAAGTGGGTGGAGCCACGGAGGGCACCGAACGCCACGGAGGGTAATCCACTGGTCTAATGGTTCGGAAATGGTCGATGCTCTAAAGCGTCGGCTTTTTTCTTTGGAATCGCGGCAGGGATTCTTCGGAGCCTGCCTTTGAGTGCCGGACGAGTCCGGTACCGTACCCGCTATCAGCGGGACTATGTTATCAGAGCGGTGACGCTCGCGGGGGCTATACCGGTATAGCCCCCGTTTCCTTTCAGTCACAAAGGGGGCTTTCCGGTCGCCCCCTTAAACCCCTTCGGTTCAGAAAAGGGAGGTGAGCTTATGGCTGGCTACGCGGGAATCATGCTGAACGTGGACGTGTCGGAAGCCATGGGCGTTATGAATAAGCTCGCCAACGTGATGGCCCCGAACAAAGCGCACGAGCTGTTCCGGCGGACGTTATGGGATACCGGCAGACATATCAAGCAGATTGCGAAGGACGATATCCCGAACGAATACTGGATGAAAACCGGGTGGATCGGTTCCGCCGTCGGAGCGCCGGTGATGGTCGGCACAGACCAGGCGCGGATCCCGATTAAGACGGCACGCGGCAGTATCGGCGGAACGTTCGCCGCCAGCGGCGGCGCGTACCGCGTGCAGGGCACCACTGTTCACATGGCGGACGGTACCGTGCGGCAGCGGAAAGCGCATATCCGCACGCGGGCCATTAAAGCAAAGATCGTCAAAAGCGGCATAAGCGTGCTACCGGCCCGGATGCCATCATGGCAGGGCGGACAGCCGCCGTTTATGATGGGCGGACTGGCAATGACCCGTTCCGGCCCGAGCCGGTTCCCGATTCACAAGGTTGTGGGCCTGGCGGTTCCGCAGCCGCCGCTTGTCCGGTCGCAGGCGGAAATGGAGCAGGATATCCAGGCGTACATGATGGAACGGCTGGAACATCATTTCTGGTTCCTCATGGGACTGTAAAAGGGGGCTTTCCGGTCGCCCCCTTTAGATCCCCTTCGGCTTTCGCTCGAAGGTTTAGGATTAAAGGAGGTTGGCCGTGGGAGTCTTTCTCATGCAGAAGGAGCTTGCCGAGTTGGTGGGTAAAACTGACCGGCAGATTCGGAATATTGACCGGGAGCAGGACGACAACCGGAAGCTGCTGGTTAAGGGCGAAGGCGGCAAGTTTGACGCCGCCGTTTTCGTGCAGCGGTGGGTTACGCTGCAGATTGAAAAGCTGACGGAGGGCATGGAAGACCTGGACGCGGTGAAGGCCCGGCACGAGATCGTCAAGACGGAAAAGACGACGCTGGAAGTTCAGCGGATGCGCGGCGAAC
The DNA here is from genome assembly GCA_017530275.1 of Clostridia bacterium. Next base: position 16,474 of record JAFXMP010000356.1, read on the forward strand.
TGATTGACGTACACGATATCCGCAAGGCGTGGGGCGACGTGGCGAACACCGTGATGCAGGGAATGATTCATTTGCCGAGTACCATTGCCCCGATGGTTCAAGGACTGGACAACGTGGAAGTAATCGGCAGCATTATTGACGCCGAAATCCGCAGAGTCCTTAACAATATAGCAGCTACCCCATTGCCGAGTTACGCGGCGGACGAGCCGACAACAGAAGAAACGGAGGAAGCCGAGGAATAGGAGGGCGGATCAGTGAACAAGTTAGGCGAGCTGATACGCTATACCTATGAAATGTTCCGGCCCCCGCAACTGCAGACGGTGAGCGAGTGGGCGGACGAAAACCGGATCCTTGTTTCCGAGTCAAGCGCGGAGCCGGGCCGCTGGCGGACGGACAGAGCGCCATACCAGCGGGAAATCATGGACAGTTTCACGCAGCCGGGAATCTGGAAGATTGCCATTAAGGCGAGCGCCCAGGTTGGTAAGACGGAGCTGGAACTGAACATGATGGGCCGGGCGATTGACGTTGACCCGGGGCCGATATTGTTTGTCCAGCCGACGGACAACTTCGCGGAGGATTTCAGCAAACGCCGCGTAGCGCCCATGATACGGGCCTGCCGGGTGCTGAAGAACAAGGTTTACGAAGCCAAGAGCCGCGACAGCGGGAACACCATTACCATGAAGACGTTCCCCGGCGGCAGCGTGGCCTTTACCGGGGCCAACAGCCCGACAGAGCTTGCCGGTCGTCCCGTGCGTTACGTGTTCATGGACGAGATTGACCGATTCCCGGCCAGCGCCGGGACAGAAGGTGATCCGTTACAACTGGCGGAACGACGGACAGAAACCTACAAGAGCAACCGGAAAATCGTGCTGACCAGCACGCCGACGGTCAAGGGGGCGAGCAAGATCGAGCGGGCATACATGACGGGAACGCAGGAGGAATGGCATACCGAGTGCCCGCACTGTCACAACTTCAGCTATATCAAATTTGACCATATCAAGTTTGATAAAGAGGAATACCAGGACGAGAACGGCGAGAAGAATTTCCACGTCCGCAACGTGCGGTGGAAATGCCCGGTATGCGAGCGAGAAACCGGAGAATACGACACGAAGCGGCAACCGGCCAAGTGGGTTGCGAAAAACCCGAAGGCCATTGAAACCGGCGTAAGGAGCTTCCAGCTCAACGCCTTTATGAGTCCGTGGAGCGATTGGGTGGATATCTGCCGGATGTTCCTGCGGAGCAAGGACGACCCGGAGCTTTTGAAGGTATTCGTCAACACGGTATTGGGCGAAACCTGGGAAGTCCGCGACCGGAGCGGCGTGCCGGAAAAGCTGTACGGGCGGCGCGAGATTTACGGCGCGGAGGTACCGCCGGGAGCACTGGTGCTGACCATGGGCCTGGACACGCAGGACAACCGTTTGGAATATGAGGTTGTGGCGTGGGATCGGGACGAACAGAGTTGGGGTATCTCCCGGGGCATCATTCCGGGCCGGGCCGACGCCAGCGGCGTCTGGGAAGAAGTGGACGAGCTGATGGAACGGGAGTGGAAGCTGCAAAACGGCATGGCGCTGCGCGTCATGGCGGCGTTTATCGACAGCGGCGGCCATTTCACCCAGGACATTTACCGGGAGTGCGCGAAGCGGTACCGGGCCGGGCGGAAGATCTTCCCTATCAAGGGTGAAGGCGGCGAAGGCAAGGAATACGTCCGGCTGATGAAAAAGGACAACGGGAAGACGCAAAGCCCGAAGTTCATTATCGGCGTTGACAGCGGCAAGGAAGCCATTATGAGCGCTTCCGCCGTGGAGGATGTTGGGCCGCGCTATATGCACTTCCCCCGGGACTACAAGGCCGGATACGATATGGAGTTTTTCCGGGGACTGATTTCCGAAAGGATGGTCATTCACCGGAAGATGGGCCAGGCCGTGACGGCGTGGGAAAAGACCTACGAGCGCAACGAGCCTTTGGACTGCCGGAACTACGCCCGGGCGGCGTACCGGTATTTCCACTGGCAGTTTGACAAGATCGAAAAGGCGCTTAACGGGATTACCGAGGAAACGCAAGTCAAGACCAAAGCCCAGGTTGAAAAGAAAAAGCGGAAAACGGTGGTGTCAAAAGGCATCACCGTTTAACAGTTTAAGGAGGTATCGCCGTGGCGGAGAAGATGATTGACGGCTTTACGCTGGTGGAAGCGAAAACACAGCTTGCCTTGTGGAAAGCGGCGGCGGAAGAAATCGCCAACGGTACCGCGAAGCATTACCGGATCGGAAACCGGGAATATACCGCGCTGGATATCGACGAGGTTTACAAGATGATTAAGTATTTTGCGGGCCTTGTGGATAAGCTGGAAGGGTTAGCCAGAAGCAGGCGGGTACAAGTTGTCGTACCGCGAGATTAAGGAGGACTGAAAAATGGGTAAGGAAGCGAATTTCCGGGAACGGGCGCTGTACGCTTTCAGTCCGAAACGCGGGAACGAAATGTACCAGCGGCGGATGAAGAAGGAAGCCGAGCAGACCGGCGCGGATATCAGCACGGACGCGGCGCATAGCGCGGCGATCAAAATGTCCGCAAGTTACTTTGGACGGCACGGCGCGAGCACGACGCTGAACACCATGATTGGCTGGCTGGTGGGCGGCGGCGGCGCGGAAGACGATATCGACGTACACGGCGCTTTACTGCGGAAGCGGGCGCGGGATCTGTACGCGGGCGGCGGCCTGGCACGGAGCGGGCCGAACACGCTGACGACAAACGTTGTCGGTTGGGGCATCAAGCCGAAGCCGAAGATTGACGGCGAACTGCTGAAGCTGAGCGACGAAAAGCGGGACGAATGGGAACGGAACACGCTGCGGGAGTTTGAGCTTTGGGCCGAGAGCGCCATGTGTGACGCGGAGCGGCAGCAAAACTTCTACGGCCTGCAGGAGCTGGCCTTCCTGTCCATGCTGGTGAGCGGTGACTGTTTCGCCCTGTTCGGCATGAAGGAGAACAAGCGGACGCCCTACCAGACGACAATCCGTATTCTGGAAGCTGACCGGGTGGGTACGCCGGAGAGCGGCGGAGAAAGCCAGGTAACGGAACTGGAAAACGGCGGGCGAATCGTGGACGGCGTGGAGCTGGACAAGGAAGGCGCGGTGGTGCGGTACTACATTACCAGCCGCCATCCGCTGGCAGAGGGAAACAGTGAAGAACTGACCTATACCCCGATTGAAGCCTTCGGGAAGGATACGGGATATCCGAATATCCTTCACGTTATGACCCACGAGCGGCCCGAGCAGCGGCGCGGCGTTCCGTTTGTGGCGGCGTGCATCGAATATCTGAAGCAGTTTGACCGGTACCTTACCGCCGAGCTGGCGGCCCAGGTGGTTTCCTCCATGCTGACGGCGTTTATCATCAACGACGCGGACGGCGCGAGCGTGGGCCTGGAAGACAGCGTGGACGAGGAAGAGAAGGTAACGGACAACGATCTGAACCTTGAGCTGCGGCCCGGGGCCATTTACGATCTACCGCCCGGAAAGAAGATTGAAACGGTGAACCCGCTGCGGCAGAACACCGCGTTCCAGGGTTTCTGTGATACGTTTGAAATCTTGATCGGCAGCGGGCAGAATATCCCCAAGGAAGTGCTGATTCACAAATACGACAGCAACTACACCGCAAGCCGCTCCGCGCTGCTGGACTTCTGGAAGACCGTGCGGGTTTACCGGCGGAAGTTCAACCAGATGTTCAACCAGCAGATTTGGGAAATGTGGCTGAGCGAAGCCGTGGCCATCGGACGGGTGGAAGCGCCCGGTTTCTTTGATGATCCGGCCATCCGGCGGGCATGGTGCGGGTGTATGTGGAACGGCGTCACCATGGGCCATGTTGACCCGAGGAAAGAGGTTGAAGCTGCAATCCTGCGGATCCAGCACAACCTTTCCACGGAGGAACAGGAAGCCGCCGAATACAACGGCAACGACTGGTCGGAAGTGATCCGGCAGCGGCGTAAGGAAATCGAAGCCCTGGCGGATTTGCAGATCCAGGAGGACTTCACTCCAAGTGACGACAAGGAGGACGACGACGAATGAGAGAGTTCTTTCACTTAGCGCATAGCGTGAAAAT
>JAFXMP010000040.1 GCA_017530275.1 Clostridia bacterium
ATTCAACAGGGTTGACGGCATACAATTGATTCTGTTCTGGGATTGTTCGTCAAAAACCTGCGATATTTTTTCCGGCAATAATATGCTTCCCGCATGATAATCCTTGAATACGCGCTCAATCATGCTGATAATAGAATCGTAATCAATGCATCCTGCATTTATTTGATCTTCCATAGAGATCAGATGCACGAAAGGCTGCTTCCGCATGATTTCACTTCCTTTTCACTTCTGTTCGTTATATGCAGGTTTCATCGAACAGATTGAATAACAGATCCTGACCGTTCTGATCGATCACCCGAATCGTCTTCATGATATCTTCCTGCACCGCGTTGGCTTCTTCCCTTGATTGGATATGAAAATGAATATAAGCAAACACCTGCTGGGCGGAACCCCAAGGCTCGATCGTTTCCCCTTCATAATGGACAGGGGCCATACCAAGGTAGTATTCTTTCTTGGAAAGGAGATCAAGGCCTTGGATTGCCTTTATCATTCCGGGCCGAACATGGACCGGCAGAATACAGTAGTGATCCTTCTTCTCTTGAACATCCTGGCGGATTTTTCTGTTCCTTCCGTTCAAAGCATATTCGATCTGAAGCTCCAGTTGGTTTATTCCATAATAATACTCAACCGGATAATAGGTCAAAGAGCCGCCGAATCTATATCCAAGCTCATTAAAAGTAAAGGAATCGTTATGGTGATTATAAAACGCTTCTATCCAAATCACGCCGTTTTTCAAGCCAAGGCTTCTTAGCATCGCGATCGCTTTCTGGTTCAAGGTCTCTAAATATGATTCTTCGTGCAGCGATTTATACATTTGGAACGACATGATGGGCGCGCCGTTTTCAAACACTTTTTTCGACCGTTTATCGGACATTCCGCTATAAATGAACTCCCCATCGATGATGGTGTAGTTTATAATGACGCTGAACCGATAATCCATATATTTTTCAATCAAAACGTTGCCGGAAGCAGAATGCTTGACAGCTTTTTCGCATCCCTTCAGCAATTCATCTTTGCAGGTGCATATAGAGAATCCACGGCTTCCGCTACCATCCGCGGGTTTAACGATAACGGGGTACTCAATTTCAGCATCGTTGATAGAATTGAACGCATACTCGGGTGTGACAGGGATGCCGTATTCCCGGCACTTTTTCTTAAATAGCTGTTTATCCTCCAGCATATCCCATTGATCCAGCGTGCAATAACATGGCAGGTTCATCCTGCTGCACAGCTTAATCATCTGCTGGATATTAAACTCATGGACGCCTGTATAGACGCCGTCTATTTTTTCTTCCGCAATTTTTCTTTCAAGCGTATCCAAATCAGCCGTACTGACGTCCCAATACGCATCCGCCAGCTTTTTCGCGGGAGATAGATCAATGGGCAGGTAATCGGTCACGATGGTATACGCGCCCATCTCTTTGGCTTTTTTTACGATTTCGCACGATCCGATAGGCTTTCCGCCCAAGACCAGGAGTTTTTTGTTCGTTTTGTTTTCCATGCTTCTTCCTCACAATACAATCACTTTTATATGCTCATCCATGGATTCCATGAGGGTGTTCATTGTTCCCTGGTCGTGAAAACGGAGAATGACCGTTCCAATGGCTTGATTCGCGGCGGAAAAAGCGCCGACACGATCCCCGGGGCGAATCCACACATCGCTTTCAACAACATATTCCCTGATCGATTCAGAGAAAGACAATTCCTGATACATTCCTTCTTTGTCACTGTGCAGAATCACTTCCGCCCAGTATCCATTATACGGCTTTTGTTCAATGCCGATAATCGGCATTCCCATGGCCGCCCTGACCGCGTTTTGAATCAGCTTCACTCCGGTTGCGTGTTCAAGGCACTCTGCCAGCCTGTTCCCTCCGCCGCGGGGAGAGCATTCCATAATATAGGCATTGCCGTCAATTCCTTCCCGGGTTTCTATATTATAGATGGAAGTTCCCAGCCCCAGCAGTTTGATTAAACGCTGAATTTCGGAAGCAAGCTCTTCCTGATGCTTTTCCGACATAGAAGACGGCCAGCTGTACGCGGCCGGAGTATAAGGGTTGTCTGCACGCGGGTCAAAACGCTGAGAATTGAATGAGACGAATTTCAGTTCTCCGTCAACGGAAAAGCTGTCTGTGTCGGAAGAAAAACCTTTCTGCTGAATAAAATCTTCAACAATAAATTCACGTTTTCTGGAAAAGCGCAGGGCATATTCGATCGCTTCCCGGAGCTTATCCGGGTGATTCACGCGGCTAACCCCTTTGCTTCCAGCGGAATCCGTCGGCTTCACAATCACCGGCCAATGGAACAGCTCCGTATCTTTCAGCGCCAGATCAGGATCCGTATATCCTTTGGCCATGGGAACATGAAAACCGTTTTCAGCCAGAAACTTCCTGAATCGGCTCTTATTTTGAAGCAGCGAAACAGCCTCGTATGAACCCGCTGAAGGCAGCCCCATTTTTTCCGCCACGTAAGCCGCCGTCACGACGCCGGGATCACAAGCGAAAGAAATGACGCCGTCGATCTTCTTTTCCTGAGCCGCTTGAAGCGTCGCTTCCCTGTCCACGATGCTGACATTGCAGAACTCGTCCGAATATTGATGGGCAATATTGTCCGGAAGATAATCAGCCGTGATTACATACAATCCCAAATCATGCGCCTCGCGGATTACAGGGAGCGCATACCGCAATCCGCCGAGGATCATAAGCTTCTTCATGTTTACTCCTTTCCGTTTTCAATTAGATAGCAAGGAATATAATTTTCGCGGTTTTTAGCATCCAGCAAAAAGCTCAAAACGCGATCTGTCATCTCGCCAAACAGGGGCCCATTCACATATTGATACAATACTGTTCCGGGCCATTGAACATTCCACTCAAAACATACGGGCTCTCCTTTTTCGGTGACCGTAAAATCCCAGCCGATTATATCAAAGTTATCGATCAATAGATGATTTCGTTTGATTATGCTCACGATTTTATCCCAGGCAGGGACCGCAGTTTTTTCCTTGAACGTATCCACGACAAAACCGTCCTGATTCTTCAGGCGGTTATCAAATATTCCATCTTTAGAAACGCCTAAAACTCTGACTTGCTCCTGGCCGTCAATAAAGCTGACATCTGTTATAGCGCCCTGAATGCCGACTCTCGCGGCAGCATATAATATATCGACGGTATCATCATGTCTAAAGGAGCATATCCTAAGAATATTCGTTGAGGTTTCATTCAAGGAGCTCAGTATTTGATGCTGAACAATGCATTCCTGGACGATGAAATCCTGAATATTCTCCCATTCAGAGAAAGCATGCATGACATCATGCTCATGATGAATTGTATACTTTTTTTCCTCTCCCAAATCCGCTTTGTCTCGCCGGTTTAATGATGATCGTACGCTGTTCTTTGCTTTGAATTTCATCAAAGACTCGTTTGGCAGCGGAAGCAAAATCATTGCGGGAATAATAGTCGTTTCCTATTTTGAAGCGGCCTCTGATTCGTTTCGCGTAGGTATAAGGAAAGGGGATCTCCGGAAGCAGGCGATCAAACATATTTTTATCACGCCACGTATACTCGTAAGCATGATCGTTATAATATGAATAAACAACATGGCCCGCAATATAATCCGGCACAAATCTTGGATCATGAATTCCAGTAACATAGTAATACATCCGGTGGTAACTGAAATCCATCAGGCGTATCCCATATTGATGCCAATACTTTATTATCTCATTTTTTTCATCTGCGGACAGATCCGGTACATGATACTTTTCACAGTATCGAAGAGCAAGCTCATGATGGCTAAGGTTGCGTCCTCTCATCAGATGGTCAAAGTTTCGCTTGTCTTCAACGCAATTGATATATTGTTCCGTCCATCTTCCACGTATAAGATCCATTGTCTTATTTCCTTTCAAACCGTTTTGAAAACAGTTTCCGCCGGCTTTCTCTTTAATCTGTGCCGGCATTGCCGGACGTTTTTCTCTGAATCATCTGCTGTTTCAAAAAATCCAGGATGTAATAAAACGATTCCAATTTGAACAGGATCGAGCCCGCGCAATACAGTAGCGCCCCTGCGATGATTTGGATCAGCAGGGTGAGAAAATCATTCAGGCCGATCATTTGCAGCCCATATACGCATACGCCCATTGCGGCTGCCAATAGGATGCCCGGGCAGATATCCTTGATCTGCTCTTTGAATCCGTAATCCAATAGTTTTCTATTGGGCCAGGAATTCACAAGCATTCCCAGGAATGTGCTCAGCAAAAGGCTGTATGCCATCATCATGACGCCAAACCACATGGAGGAAAGCAGCAGCGTAAGCCCGATGGCTTTTTTGATATATTCCAGTTTCAGGAAGATATCGCTTCTTCCCATCGCTTTGATCGCGTTGAGGTTTGCCGTATGGATCGGGTAAAACATGAAGGTAATGCAAAAAATCCGCAAATAGGGAACGCATTCTATCCATTTTTCTGTCAGAACCAGACGCACAAGCGGCTCGGCGCAAAACGCCATGCCAATCATCAGGGGAGCCATGATGTATGTGCTGGTCTTGATGGCTCTCCGCGTCATCTCCTTGAGTTTTTCCCTGTCATCCTGCTTCTGTGACATGGTGGGAAACAGGACGCTGTTA